>CAYJLG010000012.1:0-69299 GCA_964371035.1 uncultured Clostridia bacterium
TGCGCCATACAACTTCCCAATTGGAGTACCAGCGACAGATTTTATTATTTTTTCCATTAGGACGCTCAATTAACGAAAAAAACAAAAAAAAGACCTACCATATTAATATAGTAGGTCAAAAATATTTTAAATAACATTTTTTATTTTTTCTACAAACACCAAAGCTTCATCGTAATCATACGAATCTATGCTACTTTTAACACCTTCTATATATTCATTTAACGGTTCATTCCAATCAAACGAACATATTTCACCTAATATATTCTCTATCTCACTTAAATCAACATAGTCTACAGCTTCAGCAAGAAGTTCTATTTTACTCTTGATAAGGGCTACATCACCTTTAGTTTTGTCTTCGTCTACTTTTTTATTGTCTTCCAAAAACACTCGTATATCTTCTATTACTTTGTGAAATTCTTCCAAAAAAACTTCTGTGTTTTCATCTATGTACAACCACTCTTGTCGAATTGCTGCACTTTCAAGTTCAGATGCCATTTTAGAAATATCTTTAGCCCCTATAGAGCCTGAAGCACTCTTTATCGCATGTATTTCAGTCCTAAAAGAATTTAAATCACGATTTATATACAAAGTTCTGATAAGAGTATGTTTTTTTATGCCATCCATATAGAAAGTTGTTAAAATATCTACATAGTTTTCGTAGCTTCCGCCTATTGCACTAACACCACGCTGAACATCTACGCCGTATATTTGTTTATATTCTTCTGGCACCATCTGCTCTTCAGCTGTTTTTTTAACGTCTTCAGCATCTTTTTTAATTTGTAAATCTTTTGGCAGCCACGTAGCTAAAATATCATTAAGTTTTCTCATTTCAATAGGCTTCTCTAGAAAGTCATTCATTCCTTCTTTGATAAACAACTCTCTTATACCAATAATTGCATTTGCTGTAAGCGCTATTATCGGCAATTTTTTAAAGTATTCGTCTTCAAGGTTACGTATTTCTACGGTTGCATCAATACCGTCCATTATAGGCATCATATGATCCATAAATACGAGATCATAATGATTATTTTTAATTTTTTCAACTGCCACAAGTCCATTTTCCGCCGTTTCGATATTAAATTCATAAGGTTTCATAAGACCCATAGCAACTTTTAAATTTACAGAGTTATCGTCTACAACTAATACATTTGCCATAGGTGCAGTAAATACGTTCATTTCTGCCTTTTGATACTGAGAAGAAGATGAATTATTTAGTGCATCCGAAATCTGAATACAATTTGCAGGCAAAATTAATGTATATACGTCTTCGATAAACTTAGTTTGTTGAGTGTGCGTAAGCATAACAATTTTAGCGTTTGAAGATTGTTTAGCGACTAGTTGCTGTACCTTACTAAGGTGTAAAGATGGAGTAAATACAAAGTCAAAATCAAAATCTTGTAAATTTTCAAACAATTCCGATTGGTTTTCACACACTGTACAATCACATTCCAAATTTTCTATAGCATCTTTAATGTATTTCATATGTAATTCTCTTGGCTCATACAACAGTACGCTTTTTCTGTTTGGCACACAAGCTATAGGTGTTTGTTCCACCATTTTTTGTTTAATGCGCACAGCAAAAGTCGAACCGCTTCCATACTCTGAGCTAACATCAATAGTCCCGCCCATCATCTCGCATAGATTTTTCGAAATGGCTAGTCCAAGTCCGGTGCCTTCGATACTTCTATTTTTTGTCGTGTTAACTCGCTCAAACTCTTCAAATAAACGATCAATATCTTCTTGTTTAATACCCACGCCAGTATCTGTGATTTCAAACTTCAATTCAACATCATACTTCGAAATTTCACCTGTAACATTAAAGCACACATGTCCAAAGTTAGTAAATTTCACAGCGTTAGTAAGAAAATTTACTAATATCTGTTTAATTCTTCCTTCATCACCTATAATTTTATTTGGCAACTTGCAATCTATATACGTAAAAAAATCAAGTGTTTTATTTTCTAATCGCATTCTGGTCATAGTAATTACATCATTCAATAAAGAAGATAACATATATTCCGATTCGCATATATCAAGTTTACCCGATTCTATTTTTGAAATGTCTAAAATATCATTAATTATAGTAAGAAGATTTGAACTCGCCTGCTTTATACTTGCAACATATTCTATTGCTGGATTGTCATTTAGCTCTCTTAACAATATTTCTGCCATTCCAGATATTGCATTCATAGGAGTCCTAATCTCATGGCTCATATTTGCAAGAAAATTACTCTTCGCTTGCGAACCTGCTATAGCTTCTGTATGAGCTTCAATTAGTTCCTCTTCAGCCTCAGCTTTTTGTATTGCACTAGCAAAAAGAGAACCTGCTATGTTCAACATATTTTCTTCAACAACGCTAAAAAGTTTCTCTTCTTCAAAATTATCTATACGTAAATAACCCCACGGTTCACCTTTATAGTATACAGGAGAAATCAAACCTGCTTTGACTCCTTCTATATTCAGAAAAGCTTTTTCACTATTTTTAACTTCACTAGTCAAAACATTTAATGTAATTCCATTTTTAATGTGCTCAAGAAGCGTAGGAAAATGATCATTGTAATTAATATATTCACCATCATTTATGTTTTTAAGTAAAATTTTAGCATAAACTTCTTCATTAAAACTAGTATATTTAATAATTTCAGTTTTTTCTGTTTTTAGAACACTTTTACTCTGATAATGCTCATCATGCTTACTCCAATAATATGCTAATTTACAATACAATTCTCCAGCCATGCTAATATTTTTCCACAAACTTATCCTAGCTCTTCCAAAAAGTGTACACAAATCCTCTAAACACTCATTAACAGCAAAAGTAATATCGCCTTCATATGACATCAATTTTTGCGAAATTTCAGTAACTTTTGCAAGCATCGTATCATGTTCTAAAACTTCTTTAGTTCGTTCAGCGATTTGTTTTTCAAGTTGTTCTTGATGTGCTTCAAGCTTATTCATGGCAACTTCAAGTTTATCTTGCGAATTTTTCAGTTCATCAATATCTATAAGCACACCTGATAAATATTTAGGTTTTCCATTTTTTAAATATTTAGTTATTTTACCTTTGTCTTGAACCCATATAGTAGATCCATCTTTTTTTATAAGACGTAATTCTGCTTCGTACAATTCTGTTTTGCCATTTAAATGATCCTTTAAAAGTTTATCTAGTCTTTTAGAATCTCTTGGATCTATTAAGTTATTCCATACATCTATTGTTGGTCTTAATTCTTCTTGTTTATAACCGACTATTTCAGCCCACTCTTTGCTATAAAAAACTGCATCCGTTTCACAATCATAACGCCAACGACCTATTTTAGTAATTTCCAGTAATCGAAGAAGTTCTTCTTCATCAAAAGACATTCCTATATCTTTAAGCATATCTATGCCTCCTTTCAATCGACTTATTCTGCCATACCTGATATATCTTTAAACACATCTGCAATTTTCACAAATGTATTTACAAGTTCAGGATCAAAATGTGTACCGCTATCTCTTATAATAATATCACAAGCTACTGTATGTGTAAAAGCTTGCTTATACGGCCTTTTCGATATTATCGCATCATACACGTCTACAATTGCCATAAGTCTACCGCTTATAGGTATGCTTTCTCCAGACAAACCTTTAGGATATCCACTTCCATCCCATTTTTCATGATGTGACGCAGCAAATTCAGAAGCTACTCTTAAAAATTCAACATTTCTTAAATCTGTCATAGATGATTTAATAGCTTCTTCACCATAAATTGTATGATGTTTCATAACATCAAACTCTAAATCCGTCAATCGATCCGGCTTTAAAAGAATGCTGTCTGGAATAGAAATTTTGCCAACATCATGCATCTGTGATGCTTGCGAATACATTTCTGCATCAATATCTTTTAGCTCTTCATACACTTTATCTTCTTTTGCTTTGTCTAAAAGCACTTTTAGATAATTTCTTGTCCTTGTAATATGCCCGCCAGTCGAGCCATCTCGTCTCTCTACCATGTCGGACATAGCTTGTACTACTGCATACTGCAGTTCTTGTATAAGCTTTGTTTTTTCACGTACCATTGACTCCAAGTTAGTGCTATAATTTTGAAGTTCCTGTTGCTGCCTAGTTAATTTTATATGCAGAGCTACTCTTTTCAATAACAATGGAAAAGAAAAAGGCTTTGCTATATAGTCAACCGCCCCAAGATCAAGTCCCTCATATTCACTACTCGAATCATCCTTTGCCGTAACAAAAATTATAGGAATTTCCGCCAAATGGCCTTTATCTTTTTTAATTATAGATATAAAATCAAATCCCGTCATGCCTGGCATGTCAACATCAAGCAAAATCAAATCTGGCACATTTTTTTCGAGAACCTTTAAAGCTTTTTCTCCATTTGGTATCAAGATAACTTCATATTCTCCTTCAAGCGCTTTTCTTGCAATATTTAAGTTAGTAACATTGTCGTCAATTACCATAATTTTTGATTTTTTGTTGTTTATCATATATTCATCCTACTTTCGATTAAAACCTCTGCTCAAAATCTATGCTCTATTACTAAAATTGTATCATACTAAGAGAAATAAATCAAGGTCATTTAACATCTTTACGACAAGTGTATCAACTTACAAGTTGTTAAATAAAACATCAAAATACAATAACACAGCAAGGTGTGATTTTAATCACATCGAGAAAGAAAATGTGAATTAATTTGAAATAAAATCCATGAAATACTAATACTCACAGTTTGTTTAAAAGAAAAAACGAGCCATCTTGGTAGCCCGTTTTCATAATATGCTATTTTAATAAGTGTATAAACAATCCACTTCTAAGTTTTGGTTCAAACCAAGTAGATTTAGGTGGCATTACTTCTCCTGAATCTGCAACTGCCATAAGCTCTTCCATAGCCGTTGGGAACATAGAGAAAGCAACTTTTCCATCTCCTGCGCTTACTCTTTTTTCAAGTTCGCTAATTCCTCTTATTCCACCAATAAAATCAATTCTCTTATCTGTTCTAGGGTCTTGAATATTAAGAATAGGTGTCAATAAATTGTTTTGAAGAACTGCTACATCTAATCCTCCTACAGGATCATTAGGCACAGTGCCTTCCTTTGCAGTAAGTTGATGCCATTTTCCATCTAAAAACATTCCAAACGTCTTAGCTTTTGAAGGTTTGCATCCGCCTTCACAGTTACAAACTTCAACTTCAAATTTTTCTGAAACTTTAGCTATGAATTCTTCAACCGAATGTCCATTTAAATCGTAAACTATTCTATTGTAATCCATAATCTTAAGTTGGTTAGCAGGGAATAATACAGATAAATAGAAATTGAATTCTTCTTCTCCTGTAAATCCAGGATTTTGCTCTCTTCTTTTTAATGCAACTTTAGCTGCACTTGCATTTCTATGATGACCATCAGCAATATATAAATTAGGCACCTTATCAAACAATGCTACTAATTTATCATTTAATGTGTCATTATCTATTACCCAAACAACATGTTTAACTCCGTCTTCTGCAGTAAAATCATAAACTGGAGAGTTTTCTGATTTGAATTTCGAAATAATTTCATCGATTTCGTTATTATCTCTATAAGCCAAGAATATAGGACCTGTGTTTGCATCACAGTAATCAACGTGGTTGATTCTATCTTCTTCTTTTTCAGGACGAGTAAATTCGTGTTTTTTAATAGTTCCATCCAAATACTCATCTACTGAAGTACAAGTAACAAGACCTGTTTGCTTGATGTCTCCCATAGTCAATTCATAAATGTATAAGCATGGTTTATCTTCTTTAATCAAAACCTTATCTTCAATCATTTTATACATGTTTGAAGCAGCTTTTTCATATACTGGTTTGCTATGAACATCTATGCCTTCAGGCATATCAACTTCTGCTCTATCTACATGCAAGAAAGAATGTGGGTTTCCCACAACCATCTCTCTAGCTTCTTTTTCATTCATTACATCGTACGGCAATGCAGCAACTTTTTCTGCAAATTCTTTTGCCGGTCTAACAGCTGGAAATTTTCTAATAATCGACATTTTTTACCTCATATATTTTTTACTTTTTTAGGCGGCAATATACATCTAAGACATATTTAACCGCCTATTATTTAACATCTAAATATCAAACTTGATTTCTAATAATTAACACTCTCTTACTAATCTAGCTCTGATTACACCGTCAACATTTCCAAGAGTTTCTAAAACTTGATCTTTTTTACCATCTAATGTTTCTAAATCAAATATTGTATATGCATAGTCGCCTCTTGATTTATTAACCATATTGTCAAGCTTTAAGCCCTCTCTTGAAAACACAGCCAATGAATTCGTAACAGCGTCCGACGCACTCTTATGAGCAATAGTAATTCTAGTTTTTCCTGGACGGAATTGTGCATCACAGTTAGGATAATTTACTGAGTTTTTGATTGTTCCATATTTAATAAATGATTTTAATTCCCAAGCAGCCATCTCAGCACAATTATCTTCGCTTTCAGGAGTAGATGCACCTAAATGTGGTATAGTAATAACATTATCTAAATTCATGATTTCATCATTAGGAAAATCTGTAATGTATTTGTAAATCAAACCTGTTTCAAGTGCTTCTTTAAGTGATTTCGTGTCTACAAGTTCTGCTCTTGAGAAATTCAACAAACGACATCCTTTTTTAGCATTAACAAATAATATATCATCAAAGAAATTTCTTGTATCATCATTTAAAGGCATATGAATTGAAATAAAATCACATGAAGAAACTAGATCAACAACATTTTCTTCCATTTCAATATTGCCTTTTAAATACATAGCATTGCTTACTGAAAGATATGGATCGTATCCAACAACTTCCATTTCTAAGGCTACACCAGCATTAGCAACTAAAACACCTATTGCGCCTAGTCCTATAACACCAAGTCTTTTACCTTTTATTTCAGGTCCTATAAATTGTTTTTTACCTTTTTCTACTAATTCACTTACATTTTCTTGACCTTTTAGAGAGTTTGTCCACTCTATTCCTTCAACTATCTTTCTTGAAGAAATTAACATACTTGTAATAACAAGTTCTTTAACGGCATTTGCGTTTGCACCAGGAGTGTTAAATACAACTATTCCTTGTTCAGCAAATTTGTCAACAGGAATATTATTTGTACCTGCACCTGCTCTAGCAACAGCAATTAAAGAATCCGGAGCTTCGTAACTGTGCATATCAGCGCTTCTTGCTACAATGCCTATAGGATTTTCAACTTCTTTGCCTACGTTAAATTCGTCTTGTTGGAACTTGCTAAGACCTTTTTCAGATATTTCGTTTAGTGTAAGTATATTGTACATAAGTACCTCCATAATTTATATTTAAATTGAATTATTTTTCTTGTTAAATTAGGAAAAAACATCATAGAAACATTTCTTCTTTGTTAAATTACTTATTTGTTACTTCAAACTTACCCATAAAATCAACTAACGCTTTAACACTATCTATATGCATACCATTATAAATAGATGCTCTCATTCCACCAACAGTTCTATGACCCTTCAAGTTTACAAAGCCTTGCGAAGCAGCCTCTTTAATAAATTGAGCATTTAATTCTTCACTAGGTAGAATAAACGGTGCATTCATAAGAGATCTGTCTTTTGCTACTACAGTACCTTTAAACAAGCTACTATTGTCCAAGAAATCATATAATAGATTTGCTTTTTCTTCATTCATTTTTTGCAACGCATCAACTCCGCCTTGAGCTTTAACCCAATCAAACATCAAACCTGCAAAGTAAATCGAGTATGTAGGAGGCGTATTGTACATAGAACGCTCTTTATCATGTGTCGAATATCTTAACATTGTTGGAGTATAATCAAAATGCTTGCCTAAAAGGTCTTTTTTCATTATTACTAATGTTACTCCTGCTGGGCCTAAATTCTTTTGTGCACCTGCATAAATAAGCCCAAATTTTTCAACATCATATTTTTCAGCTAAAATGTTTGAACTCATATCAGCAACTAAAGGCATTCCATTAGTTTGTGGAACATTTTCATTTGCAATGCGAGTACCATAAATAGTATTGTTTAGTGTGATGTGGAAATAGTCAGCATCTTTGCTTAACATATCTTCAGTAACAGTAGGAATATAATTAAACATTGTATCTTCAGAAGATGCAACTACATTTGCTTCTCCGTAGATTTTAGCTTCTTGAATAGCTTTTTTACTCCATTGTCCTGTGTTCATAAAATCTGCTTTCTTATGAGTTGACATAAGATTCATAGGAACCATAGCAAATTGAGTGCTACCTCCTCCTTGTACAAACATTACAGAGTAGCTATCAGGAATATTCATTAACTCTCTAAGTCTTTCTTCAGCTCCATAGATTATCGCTTCATAATCTTTAGATCTATGGCTCATCTCCATAACAGACATGCCTGATTCACCATAGCTTACAAATTCTTTCTGAGCTTTTTCCAATACCTCTAAAGGTAATGTGCTTGGTCCTGCCGAGAAATTGTGAACTCTCTTCATTTTAATACACCATCCTTTTTTATTGTTTACAAACAAATATATTAATAATAATTTTATTTAAAGGAGCTTTAATATAATAAGCTCGCTTTAGCTCTACACATTAAATTATAGCATTTTATGCAAAAAAATCAAGTTATTTTTAACAAATTTCGACATAATAAAAAATAAAATGAAAAAAATCTTCATATTTTAATGAAAAACATATTTTTAAATAATTATTAGCATATTTAATAATTATTTAAAACAAAAGATGACTACTATAAAAGCAATCATCCTTTTGTTTTCTATTTACTCTATTTACGGTTAACATTTACGTTTTATGGCAATATATCTTGTCATTTTCATTGTTCGTAAATATTTTATTCCTGTCCTTGTTCAGTTTCTGTTTCTAAAACTTCTTCAGTTTCTGGTAAACTTACAGGTCCTACTTCTAGTTCATATTGTGTCATTAATCTTACAAGTCTTTGAATCACAGTAGCAATTTCTGCTCTTGTAGCTTGACCTTTAGGATCAAAGATATTTCCAGGTTTTCCGTTCAATACGCCTTCTTTTGTTAAATAAGTAATCGCTTCATACGCCCAACCCGATATACTAGAACTATCCGCAAATCCAATTTCATACTCATCATTAGGATCAAGTTTTCCACCAGCAAATACTATAAATCTGTAAATCATAGCAGCCATTTCTTCTCTTGTGATATCTCTTTCAGGAGAGAAATTATTTTCGCCAGTTCCGCTTGTAATTCCAGCTAGAGTTGCCCAGGTCGCATATTGAGAATAGAACATACCTTCTTTTACGTCATCATAAATAGATTCAAGGTTTTCTACATCTGCTTCTGCCATCCTTCCAAGAATTGTTACTAACATACCTCTATTAAGATTTGTATTTGGACTAAACAAGCCTCCGCCTGTGCCGTTCATCAATCCTTCAGAATATACAAATCTGACTGCATCATAGTACCAAGCATCATTTGCCACATCACTAAATTCGCTAACCCAAGCTTTAGCAAATGTCACGTAAATATATAAATCTTCATTTACCGACGGTATAGTGATTACATTTTCATTGCTATAGTATTTTCCATTAACTTCAACACTTGCTACTTCGTAGCCTGCATCTGGAATAGATGTGATAGTCAAACTCGTACCTTTACGAACTAAATCATGAGATAATTCAACTCTACCATTTTCGCCAGCTTCGGCTGTAATCTTTGCGTATATGCTATTACTACCTGAACCTGAGCTTTGGTTTTTGGCTGTTTCAAAATCTGTTATTGCTTCAAGTAAATCTTCAAGTGCTTTTTGAATCTCTTCCGGTGTAGCTCTTTCAGCATCCAATACAGCTTGCGCTTCATCTATAGCTTTTTGTAGTGCTGCTTTATCAGCAGAAGATGCATTTTTAGGATTAGCTAAACTTGCTTTTGCATCATTAACAGCCTTAATAAGCTCATCTTTGTTACCTTCTACTACATTGATTATAACAGAAGCATCAAGTGTAGATATGCTTGTATCTCCACTAGCATCAGTGTATACACCTACAGGAAGTGAAGCTCCCACAGCAGTTTCTCCGAGGTCGATAGCAGTAAGTGTGCCGTCATAGAATCTTATTTTGTTTTTCTCATACAATATCTCCCATGTCACAGTAGTATTTTCGATTTCAATCACATTATTTCCGTCTTCATACACTGCCACAAGTTCTACTGTATCAAAATAACCTATCTCCAAGTAAGGATATCCAAAATGAGGATGTTCTGCATCTGTCACTTCTTCAACTTTGACTAAGTCTGTACTCCCGTCTTCATTTTCTACTCTTTGATAAAGAGTGATTTCATTTATTGTGCTCAAGCTGCTATTTATTACATTTACAAGGATAATAGATTCGTTACCTGCTTTATCTTTAGCTGTAATAGTAACTTCAAGTACACCTGCAGTACCTACATTGCCAGTTATCTTGAACGAACCGTCATGATCTGTGTCTACTGTAGCATTTGGTGCATTTGTAGATAGAGCTGCTGTCACTTCTGTGATACCAGTTATCGTATAATCACCGTTATTTTCAGCCATCACTATATTATTTGCAACTTTAGTAGTTGTTGGTGTCACTCTTGTCCTCGCTGAATTTTTAATGTCTTCTTTTACTGATTCTGTCAACGAAAGCACAGGTGATGTAGTATCAGTTTCAAATCCAAGCACTGCATTTAACTTATCTTTATAATCTGCACTCGTAGCACTGTCTTTATTAGCACCAAACACTTTAAAATCCACAACATATTTACCGTCTACCAAAGGATGAACTATATTCCACTCTTCTTTAAATTCGCCCGCTGTTCTTTCTTCTCCGTTTGCATCCCAAACCATCCAAACAGGTCTGTCAAATTTGTATGTGATTCTTAATTCGTCTTCTGATACTATTATAGGAGCATTGCTATCAACAGTGTCTCTACTTATATTACTTTCAACAGATTCCAGTACAGGTATGTCTATTTCAGGCATCTCTATGCTGTTTGAAGATGATGTCATCTCTGTGCCATAGAAATATTTGTTCATTTCCAAGCCATCTTCAGGTTCTTCTCTTAAAGTCCTAACTACAGCTTTGTAAGTTACGCCCGGTTTTAATCCTTCAACCGTCACTTCTTCGTCACCTGTCGTCTCTCCATCTTCGTCAATTCCTGTAAAGCTACTTATAGTCTGCCCTTTTCCTAAAAAGATATCTTCTTGTCCTGCAACAAATTGTCCCATGATGTTTGTGCTTGTGCCGTCTTCTTCAACTATTTCTACAAGATAATGAGTGTAGTTGTCATTAGGATTAGCTATATCATTGTATCCTTCTGCATCTGTGATATCTACATATAGTTCGCCGTCTCCCGCATATCCTACTGTTACACCGGCAACTGGCTTAGGTAAGTTAGGATTTACAAATGTGAATGAATCTGCACTTATAGCACTGCTCATTCCGCCTGTATCTACAGACAATGTAGTTATAACATAGTATTCACCACTCTCAAATCCTTCAGGCAATGTGATATTTGTTATTTCACCATTAGCTGCTATTCCGTTGTCTAATTCTTTAGATGCAACAACTGTTCCTAAATCTGTAGTCCCTAAGGCATTTTTATTTTGTGTAAGATACACATTTACTGTGCCGTCAGTCGCAGTAGAATTCTCCACGGTATATGATACTTTGTCAATTATAAAAGAATCGGTACCGCCTGTTCTTTCAAATGAAGTAGCACTTACTTCTGAAATATTTGAAGCGCTGTTAAATTGAATGTTTCCAAGAGTTAATTTGCCTCTTGTATCAACTATATTTACTGTCCAATCTCCATTTTTAATATACTGTGCATTTTCACCGGTCACAGATATATACATACTGCTACTTCCGTTTGGCATAAATTGAGCTAAATAATTTCCTCCGCCTACACCGTCACTCTCTACCATGTGTATCGTCTGCCCACCCGGAGTTTCTAAAGTCACATCTGAAGCCTTAGGAGCAAAGCCTCCACTAAAAGGTATTTCTATCAATAATGAATCTGCACCTGTAGCATCTGTTACATCTACTGTTGCTGTCTTTAGGTTGTTATTTGCAAGAAGTACTGCACTGTTTATGATGTTTAAAGAAGCTAAGGATACACCTTGATTTCTCATAGCTATAGGCTCGACAGGAGTCGTTTCTATAGGTTTGATATTAGTTCCGTAAATAGCATGTACTCTTTCACCCGATTCGTTTACAGTTACTTGTGGTTGGTTGAATGTAGCCATTCTCGCTCTCGGAGATAAATCTACTGCACCACCAAAGCTATACTCTCCGTCCCAATAGTAAATTGCACCGAATTTAATTCCAATCAAGGTTACGTTAGCACCTATAAAGTCGGTAGATACTGCTGCTTCTACGCTTGCAACTTCTAAACCTCCGATTACAGGTATAGAGTCAGGAATAAACACTCCTACCATCGCATATCCGTAGAAATAATCAGGAGCAATAATAATTGAAAGTCTACCTTTCAAAAGTCCTCCGATTACACTTACTTCACCTGATATGCTAAACTCGACAGGATCTATCCATCTCGCATTCAAAGTAGCACTGATGTCTATACCGCTATTTCCTGTAGTTACATCCGTAACATCAGTAGTAGTTGAATCTGTTTGACCGCCTGTTCCTGTGTTACCGCCTGGGTTTCCTGTACTGCCTGTATTTGTTTTACCAAAACTTTCAAGTCCGAAGTTTCCTTCTATCGTCAATCCCTCTAAACTAAAACTTCCGTCGAGCTGACCCACCAATACTTCCACAAGTTCTAAATTCATGCCTAAAAGTATAGTTATAGGAGGTAATTCTTTAAATTCTCCACCAATAGTGTCTGCTAGGTTAGAAATTCCACCACCAAGACCTGTCATAAATAATGGTGTAGGAGGTGCTAAAGGAATTTTCAATCCATCTCTTATATAAAATGCTATCATGTCCGGTACTATTTTTTGTGCACCATTAATTTCTGTCTCTGCAAAGGATAAAGTTCCTTCACACTCTATTACTTTTAATGCTAGAGCCATATCTAAAGTATATTCTTGTGGGCTTATAGTGTCTATAGTCAAGGATGCTGATACACCTGGTGCATTACTTATCAATGAGCCAAGCAAGTCAGCAGGCAATCCTATTTCAACAGTAGTATCTATACCTACAAAGCCTATATCTTCTAAGTTATCCAAACTTTGTCCATACAAGATATCTTCTATCTCAGCTGTCAAAGTTCCGCTTGCACTCACACCCTCTTCTTTTCCGCCATTAGAACTGCTACTTGAAGAACCTGTATTTCCACTGCTTCCGCTACTCGAATTTGTGTCTATTGAACCTGTGTCCGCATCATTATTTTGTGAGCCGTCTTCTTCGTTAAACAAATCTGCTAAACCATAATCTTCTTCGTCCGGATCATTGTTGCTTCCACTGTTATCTGAGTTCCCGCTATCGCCTGAACTACCATTATTGTCGCCTGTGCTTCCACTATCACCTGAATTTCCGTTATTTGAGCCTGCACCGTCTGTATCTGCAGTTCTGACATTGGTTTCTGCTGTATCGTTTTTACTCTTGCTACTCGGATTCATTATAGGTAATGAAATTCTTCCTCCAAAACTTATGCCATATGCTATATTTTCTACTTTTGTATTTGAACCCTCTTCGTACGAATATTCAGCTGAAAGTTCGCCGAATTTCATTTCGATCAAGAATCCCGCAACTGCTTGAAGCATGTAGCCTACACCTTCTAAGTTAAGTGTCATGGTAGTAGAACCGTCATCACCTCTTAGAGAGTATTTGTTAGAATTTTCTACAGAAAGTGACCAGTCACTGTTCCATACATCTATCGAATCTACAACTTTTATTAGCCCATCACCCGAAACTTTCAACTCATAATCATCAGCCGATGTATCTGATTTTCTCATTATAAGCGGTGTATTTCCTACATATGTAAGGATATTGTTGATAGTTATATTTGAATCAACAGGAGATGCAGTATAATATGTTTCGCCATTATCAGTCGCTTCCTGTATATTTCCTCTTATAACCAACAATACTTCATCTGCTTCTACTGGTATATTATCAACGTCTACAGCCGATCCTCCGTCTAAAAACGCATTGTATGCAGTTTCTGTATCAAAAGGTACAAATGAATAGTTGTAATTGCCCTGACTACCGCCTTTTGTTCTTACAAGAGTCATGATACCATAAGAGCGTATCTTGTATTTCTCATCATTTGACACCTCAAATGTCTTAGACGCCTTTAGAGATTTTCCAAATGTGTCATGCAATCCACCTACAGGTCCGCCTTCATCAAATTCAAATACAATCTCATAATCTCCTACCACTAATTCTGCTGATGTAGAGATAGAAAGCGCTGTATAATCCTCGTCCAAAAATGCAATCCTTGATTTATTAATCTCAACATTTTTAGCATCTTGATCATTTCTCGTTCCGTCTGTATTTTTTCCGTTTTCATGTACTAACCATAAAGCCCAATCATCAGTGCCTTGCAAAGCTTTTAATTCTTCCATATTTCCTGCGACAGTAATGTTTTTTGTACCTTCTGTATATACAATCTTAGGTGCTACTTCTGCCATGTTTACAGTATGCTTAGAATTTTTTATTCCTGGTATAAGCAAGTTTTTACCTATGCTGTAAGTCACAGGCTCGTCTATACCGTCTTCACTTGTAGCCGTTGCTGTAATACCTATAGCAAATGCTTCTGCTGTAAGTTTTTCAGATGGTGCAACTTTAAGTTTAAATGTTACATCTAAAGGCTCCGCACCTTCTTTTAACTCTGTAAAGTTTTTATTGTAAGTGTCATTATCTCTAAAGCTTATCAAACTACCTTCTTCGAGTACTAACTCTATAGAGATGTCTTTTAAGTCTCTTGAATTAGTCACATTGTTGTCAAGATTCAAAGTAAGTGTAAATTCGTCATCCTTATACCCTGTTTTAGCATCATTTAACTCTATTTTTTTGTCAAATTCAGCCAAAAGTCCGAGACCTTCGCTAAGTTGATCAGCATCGAAATTTCCTACTCCATAAAGCATTTCAGCCGTGATTTCATTCTCACCTGCTGGTATAAGTATATTTTCCCAATAGAGGGCAACCGCAGCATCAGGTACTCTGTGGTTATTTGAATAATTTGAGAAGTCTGTATATCTATCAGGAGTATACTCATAGCGAGTATTTGCCAAATTTGCCCAATGACCGAATATCATCTTATCCGGCTCAAGGTGGTCGTTTACAGCTTCATTCAATATCAGATAACTGATCTTCTCAGGTGAAGTTTTAGAATCTAATCCTCTTATCTGATCAGGTATTGCTTTTTGTCCTTGCGCAGGTGTTTTGTAAAAGGCAGTCTCTGTAACTATAGCTTCATCCATGATTACACTACCCGATGATTCAGCTGTAAGTGGATTTAGATATGGCGCATCCACATCATTTCCAAGTGCTGTGTCTAAAAGTACTCTTATGCTCACCGTTTCTTCTTTATCAGATTTGTTTTCAACTTCATACGATATACCGACAGTACCGGTCTGTGTCTCTGTGATATCTACAGATAGTGCTACTCTTTGAGTTATAACATAATCGTATAACTCATATGATGTAGTGATTAGTTGTCCACCGTCTGATATTACAGGTGTGTTGAGTTTAGTATGGATTTCTAAGCCTAAAAAATCATAACTCTTACCGAATATGTAGTCTTTGGCATCTTCACCTGTTCCTATTCTTATAGTTGTAAATGATGTCGCCACACTTTTTTGTAAATCATCTCTGTACAAAAGAGGAATGTTGTCATCAAGTTCTTTTAGTGGATTACCCTCCAAAGTTTCGACAGAAAATCCACCCGTCGCAGCGTTTATAGAGTATTTTATAAAGTCATTTTGTATACTGTAAATATCACCATCAACATCCGCACTCACTTCTTGCATAAAGGGTGTGAGGGGTATACTTGTAAACAAGTATACCAACACCATTATAAATGATATTATTCTTTTTCCCATTTTCATAAATTAGCTCCTTCCCTCACTTAATTGTTAAGATAAACTCTAAGAGTGAAGTAATCAGCAGTATCTGTTTGTACATAGAACGTGTACCAGCTGTTTTCCAACCCTTGGGTATCTACTGTAAATTCATTGTAACCATTGTTTTCCAACACTATTACTCCATCATCAGAACCTAAGCCCTTCATCTGACCCATAGTGTATCCACCCTTTGCATATTTAGCATATGCGTTTCCACCGTCGTAGTTTTCTACAGATACTGTTATCTCATCTCCCGATACAATTATACGATTACTGCTATCCGGGAACATTCCGTTTACTAAAGCAATGCTGTCAAATCTGCTTACAAGAGTGATTGTTCTTACAAATTCAGTCTTGTTGCCTACTTCATCATATACAGTATATATAGCTCTGTACGGCTTTGTCTTGTCATATTTTGTGATTGCCGAAGGTTGTATCTCAGTACCTGTTGAGTCTTGATAAGTCAATATAACTTTGTCTGTCAAATCTACATCAGAATCTTCGCCCGGCTGTTCATCATATGCTTTATAATCATTAAGCATACTTGCATCAAATCTCGGTCCTGCATTCTCATTTTCATAGAATACTAAATTCTCAAGAGCTTCGTTCGTATCTTTGTCAACTAACGCAGGAGGTGTCTTATCTATTAGATATATACCTACTCCGTATGAGTCATGTAACTGATTTTTAGACTTTAAGTTGAAGAAGAAAGTTCCGTTTTCATCATATTCTAATATATGTTCTGTGCTGTAGCTCTCCTCTCCGCCTATATAAGCAGTGGCTTTATCAGTTGTGACAGTTACCGATACATCTTGGTTTGTAGCAGGAGTTTCAGTTTTATCATCCGCTATGATATAGCCTACTTCGTCTAATAAATCAGGTGTTTCCAAATCACGTGTAAATGTTATAGGGGTCAATATAGCGTCACCGTTAACATCTGTTGTAGGTTTGTTTGTATTCGGGTCTATCGTGTAGTGACCGTATTTTACTTCTACTTTTGTTATCTTAGGGTTTACTTTGTCAATATCGTTTGTGTCTACCGTTACAGATAATTCTTGTGCCAGTCCCGTGTTATCATAAACTACAAATTTGTAGTCACCTGTATCTTTCAATTCGAAAGTTGAATAATCTCCTTCTTCTGTTTTAACAGGCTTTGCTACACCTCTGTGAATTACAGTCAAATCTTTTAAATCAGGTGCAAATGTCAATATTTTGCCATCAGCATCAACAGGATTTCCATTGAGATATACTTGTTCAAAATGAACTGTAAGTTTTAATTTATCTGTATCCGGTGTTTCTACAAGCCTCAAATTCGGCGGAATGTTGTTTATGTTTGTGACATTGACAAGTGCTAGCCCCGCATTTCCGTATTCATCTGCAAATTCTACAGTTACTGCACCATTGTCAGTAAATATTACTTTTGAAGTGAATGTATCTACTCTATAGTCACTAAAGCCTTGATTTGCAGGTATAACATTTGTTATCGTGACATTTTCTTTGTTAAATATCAATGTCGCTATCACATCTCTTGTAGTGCTCTTAGTAGGGTCTACATTGTAGCTCACTATAGCTGTAGGCGAAGTAGTATCTATATTACTTACAGTAAATCCAACTATAGATTTATTTCCTACTATATCTGTTGCTGTGACGGTGTAGTTTCCGTTTGTGTTTATTTTAGCTCCTACTGTGCCACCTGTTGCAGGGATATTTAATTCTGCGTTTGCTAAGTTTCCTCCCGAAAGTATAACACTTTCAAGACCGCTTCCCTGTACGTTTCCATCTTCTAAGTCATTTGCAGTTATTTGTACAGTTATAGGTTGATTTGTCTTTTTAGTATTTTCATCGTCTATGCTGTATGAAACTGTAGGCATCTTGCTGTCAAACTTATCATAAGAAACTGGGATTTCATATGTATATCCGTAACTGTCGCTTATAACAAATGTAAACGAGTTGTTTCTCGCAGTCAAAGTTCTTTGTCCTAATCCACCATTGTTGTAGATATATAGGCCTCTGTAATCAGGAGAATAATAACTATCTGCATCTTTAAGTTCTATTACCGCTCTTACTTCTTGATAAAATTTAGTATTATCTGTCAGTTGTTTATATGTTCCATCCGTGTCTTTATATTCGTATTTCAAAGTAAAGTCTGTTGTGTCTATAGGGTCTTTGTTGATGTTATATACAGCTAAAGCTCCATCTCCTACTCCGTCCATAGGAATTTGGAATAATCCTACATTGTTGACTGCAGTTATAAATAGTTCTCCATTTTCTTCAAATTTTCTTGTAAATATGACTTGCCCACCTTTTAAACTTATGCTCTCATTAGCTTCAAGCTCTGAGATATCACTATTTGTAAATATTTCTCCTTCATCATATCTAATTTTAGACAAATCTATTGTACGTATTGGATCAATGTTTTCATACATATCACCATAATCATCAAAGAAGTTAAGCGCCGAAATACCTGTGATATCAGAAATTGTACTACCACCACGCACTATATTGTCTATGTCATAAATTCTTAAATTAACATCGACCGAACCAATAGTAGGCGTAGTCACACTCTTTTCGACTAAGATAGTAGGAACAGTCACGTCTTCAAAACTTATAGTATATGTATTTAACTGTTGCACATAGCTACTTTCTATGCTTGGGTCAAGGTAACTACCTTCGCTGTCTTTTTGTAAATGATATGAGTAAAATGTCATTGATTTATCTTTTGATATAGATTCTGCATTTATAGTAAATATAAGCTGAGAATATTTCGTATTACTCAATTCAACAATATCTTTCGCTAATATAGTAGAAGCATAATTATATCTAAAATCGTTATATGCATCATCTGCTTCTATGACAGAGCTTTGATTAAGAATATCATCATATGAATAAAGCTTAGTATAATCAGGATCAACTTTCAAATACTCTATAGCCGAAGTTGTGGTAGCATCCGATTTTGCCGTAATTGCAATTCGCAAATAATCATTACTATATCCAGCACTTCCGTAAGCGACTATATTTTCTGGATTAGTTACAGCAACATAATCGAAAGTTTCATCATCCCATTGTTGCAACTCAATATCAACAGGAAGCCCTTCTCCAAAGGTTATATCGCCATCCTTAATTTCTATTTCTATTTTCTCATATCTGCCTATTTCATCTATGGCATAGAATGAATATGTACCGGTTTCACCCTCTTTTACAGTAAATCTAAAGTACTGCGAATATCCAGTACCATACTCTGGTGCAACACTGTGTATAGCAGTATCTACATCTCCAAGTTCAGCTGCTACTATTCCTACTTCAGCTTCTGTTATCACATATACAGGCACATCAAAGATTAAATTTACTACAGCCACATCTGTCGCTTGTTGTGGTTTGATAACAGTAGGGCTTTCTACTTTTGCATCTTTTAGCGTAAATGCTTCATCGATTATTTCCATCAAAACATTTCCAAAATTGTCTTCTGCATATACAGCTAATTTGAATGTTCCATCTATACCTCTTGGGTATATGTTAAATCTTGTGTCGGTATTGCCTAATGGAGTGAGGTTGCTTTGATAATCTCTAACTACTTCTAAGTCTGTATTGTCAAAATCTTCTTCCGTCACTTCTATAGCATCTGCATCTACAAGCGCAAATCTAACACTGTTTTCTATTGCACTATTTATCTCAACTTGAAGTTTTCCATGAGTTCTGTCTCCTACAGTTTCAACTTCTATATGTTCATCAGAAAGTGTAGGAGGTTCTTTGTCTATATTGCTCACTTTAAGAGGTATTTCCACCATATTTCCAGCTTTGTCATATGCTTTGATTACATCATCTACATTGTTTGCAATCTCAACAGTAAATGTAGGGTATCCCGCTACATCGTATTCGACATCTTTTCCTATGATTATATCATCATTTTCAGACACGAGACTTAAATCACTACCGTATGAGAAATTGTCTTGTATTTTAATCTTTGCAAATATCGAATCTCCTGTAGGTATAGCATTTAGTTCTTCTAAAGAGTATTCAGGAGATACATTATCATATACTAAGTCTATAGCTACTGTTGCAGCTGTATTTTCAAGTACCGAATTTATACCGCTATTTTGGCTTCCACTATTGAAGTATATAACTTCTCCATTTCTAACATATGCATCATGTGCTATAGCTACTTTGAAATATAAAGTATTTTCGCCTGTATTTAACACAGCAGGAGATTCATTTAGTGTAAATGTTGCAGCAGCAGTATTTTCATTTATATCTACTTCCAATCTACCAGGCACTTCATCCTGAGGAGTTCTGTCTATATTATCATCTCTATAAGTGTTGATCCACTCAGGTGAATAGTTTACTCCGTCTGTAGAAACTTTATAGTATACAGTCTGCCATGCATAACTTCCAAGATAAACCGGTCTGTAGAATGATTCTTTAACATCAAACCTAATTTTAAAATCATTGTCATTAGTTACTAATATTTGATTTTCTGCAGATTCACTCAAATTTGTAGTGACTTCAACCTCAGGTTCTTCACTTCTGATGAAAATTCTGTCTGTAATTACAGTTGTAGTCCTATCATGTATATCTGTTGCATTTATTCTAAATATATACACACCCGATTCTTCAGGGCTAATCGTTATATTTGGGTTAGCAGGTAAAGCTTCGCCTACTTCATCTATAATCACAACTTCTTCACTCATTATGTCTCCGCGAGGTGTTTCAAGTCTGTAAGTTACTCTCTTAAGAGGAGATGCATCTGTTATATTGTAGTTTACAATATTTTGAGTAGCTATAGGATCATTATGGTCTAAATTAACAGTTATCACAGGAGCTTCTGCATCTAATTTGAAGTCTTGTGAGAATTTTTCGCTCTCCAACCCCGAACCCATATTTTTAAAATGATAATTAACTGTCATAGTGCCGCCTGATTGACTCAAGAAAAGACTATCTTCATAGTAGCCTCCCACTATACTTTGGCCTGTAGGTGTGATTTCACCTCTTTTAGTTCCACTTTCTCCTATGATTTCATATACAAGTTTTGTATCGTTTTTCATTCTGAAGTTTAGGTAATAATGATCATTAGGATAGTTTGCAAACTCTGCTTCCACTGTCATTACTCCCTCAGGATCTTTATTGTTGATATAGATATCTGAGAAGAAATAACCGTCTTGATTTTTTTCATCTATATACAATGTCGTTTCTTTTCTCGAATCATTGCCTGCATCATCTACAGTATAGTAGTATAGTCTTCCATCAATAATTTCATCTTTTTTCGCCGCCATTACAGCTGTAGTAGTAGGTCCGTCTTGATCTACAACAGCCCATGTCCCCCAAAGACTGTCAATTGCACCTGTAGATGGATTAGTCGGAATTTCAGGTATAGTATATACTCCTGTTGCGTCTGGTTTTACAAAGCAGTAGTACAATCTTCCACTATTTGATATATCCGATATATCGAACTTATACTCAGCTTTTATGCCTACCTTATCGACATTCAAGCCTACTCTCGGAGCTAAGTAATCTACATTCATCGGTATGCTTGCATTAGAATCATTGGCAGCTCTGTCTTTTGCCTCTATTTCTAAAGTATAGTTGCCTTCTTCTCTATTTTTCAAGAAAAATTCATAATTAGGAGAGTTATCTGTAGTTCCCTTTACATATGGTGATTTATCAGCATTTGTAGTGGCAACAATTTGTGCTTCACTTCCATTTTCATCAACTAATTTAAACGAAAAGAGATCCTCTACATTATCTATGTATGGATTGTCATCTACAGATTTACCATTCACCATAGAATCAAAAGATAAGTCAAAAGATTTTCCTTTAGAGTACTCTAAAAATGTATCAATATCCTCTGTTCCAGAATCTATTACGGTAATTGTTTCAGCACCCTGTGTATCTATCTTATAGTTACTCGTAACCCCTGTACCCGGTTTAAAATCTTCATTTACATATGTATACGTCCGCCCATCATAAGATGTAACATTATCTAGTTCTATCTCAATTTGTTTACCGTCTCCCTCAGCATTTGAAAAGTCAGGAGGTATAGGGAATTCTATCATCACATATTCTGCTCCCGGTGTATGCTGTGCCTTTTTACCTATTGTATAATCGTTTGTATTTCCCGCATAATACATGCGTGCTTCTGAAAAAGCAAAATTTTTGGCTATGTTTGTCGGGCTATAGTTATTGGCATTTGGTTTTTGCACTGTAGTTATAATAGGTATTTTTATTTTTACAGTATCATTGTCTTCAACATTATCTTCGTTGAAGTAGTAAACATTGTTAATATGCTGTCCTGCTTCATTTGCGTTGGAAACCTCAGGAGTACCCAAATCAAAAGAAGTTCTCACTATAGAGTGTGTAGATGAAAAACTTCTTCCTATATTATAATACGATCCGAAGGTAAGAGTCGTTGTAACATCAACTCTATATACGCCATCCAACTTCATTTTTGCGAGCAACTCATCTTTATTTACCGTATATTCATACACGCTGTCGCCTATATCAAAGTCAAAATATATAGGGCTTGTAGTCTTGCTTGTTCCTACTATACTGTTTGCATCCCATGATAAATTTTTATCTCCTATAGCATTTATACTCAAAGTCATGGTAGGGTCGCCTAACAGATGCCTAACATCATATGCTCCTCCATACTGGTCATCAATCATGCCATTCCATGAGAGTGTGTATGCGCCCGCCTCATGTTCCGAAAAATACGCTCTTCCAGCTAAAGCAGTAGATAGATCTCCTACAGACACAACGTCTCTTTTAAAACTGTGTGAATCCCAATCATGTGTCCATTTTGTAGCCCAATTTTTTCCATGTTGCAACCATCCATTTATATATTGATGTGCTACCAAATTAGTTCCTGACAATCTAACTTCAAAGTAATCCACTCTGACAGCATTAACAAACAAACCTTTTTTCACGTGTCTAAGTCCAAAAGATTCAATTTCCCATGGAGCTGCAAAAACACTAAATGTTTTTGTATATGTTTTGCCGTTATCAAAGTTATTACCTATAGTTGTTACGTGCTCTGTTCCGTCCTTTTCTTTTATGACAAAATCCATGTAGTCATTAGTTCCTGAGTTGCCATCGACACTATGATCGGACACTTTAAACTTCATCTCATAGGTGTATACTCCCAAATTGTTCACTACTGCACCCGCCTCCATATCAAACACAAAATTTGACATGATCATCGTAAACGCTAAAATGAAACATACTACTTTCTTTAATTTTTTTGCTAATAAATCAATCTTCATTTTCCCTCCTGTTTAGTTATAATTTTTTTGTTTTGGATTTTATTACTGCTTAAAATAGAATTACGTTAAAATATTTGAAAACAACTTAGTTTTTAGCTAAGCGTTATTGATAAGAATAAATATACACATGTGTTCATTATACAATAAACTTTCAAAAAAATAAAGAAACCTTGCAACATTGTAAGGTTTCTTAAAGTTTTCTTAATTCTGTTTAATTATTCGTATTTTTTTAGATAATCAAGTTTATATCCTTTTAATCTTTCGGATGCAATAGTGAGGCCTGTGTCAGCCTTTTTTAGCTTTCCTTTTAATCTTGAAACAACTGTCCAAATCGCATTATCATCATTTAAAGTTGTATTTCCCCAAACAGATTTGTTTATTATTTCTTTGTTTATGGTATTGCAAAAATTATCTGCTAATATCCATAATAATGCAAATTCTTTTTTTGTCAAAAGTAAATCTCTATCATTAAAATACGCAAGATTTCTTACACTATCTAACTTTAATCCACCTACGATCAACTCTGTCTTTACCAAATTAGAATTTTTTAACCTAGCATTAATTCTCGCTATAAAAACATCCAGATCGTAAGGTTTTGATATGTAATCATCTGCACCAACATTAAAGCCTTCTATCACGTCGCTTTTTTCTCCCATTGCAGTCAAGAACAATACAGGTATGTCATAATTAGTTTTAATTATTTCACACAGTTCTATTCCATTCTTATCAGGCAAGCCAACATCAAGAACAATTAAATCGATTTTTTCATTTTTAAGTATTTTCAGACATTTTGCGGCAGAAGTTGCACTGATTGCATTATGTCCTTTCATATCGAGTGCTTTCATATTGATCCTATTTATATTGACATCATCTTCTACAAGTAATATATTAGCCATTTTTGTCCTCTTCGTATATCATATATCTATTTTTCCCTGCATTTTTTGCTTTATACAATGCTATATCCGCTTTATGTGAAAGCGCATCATAGTTAGTTCCATCTTCTGGAATCATAGCTACACCAATGCTTACACCAACTATACCTAAATCTAATTCTTTAATATCTATATTCTTTGTATTTTCTAATATACGATTAATAACTTTTTGTGCAACATCCATCCTATTAACATTGCTAAGAAGTATAATAAATTCGTCACCACCTATACGGCCGATTACATCGCCTGCTCTTAGTGATTTTTTAATTGCTGCAACTAATTCTTTTAGATATACATCGCCAGCTTGATGTCCATAAGTATCGTTTATATATTTAAAATTATCTACATCTATTAATGCTAAAGCGTGTGTCGTATCACTAGTGATTGCGTGTCTAATTGCCTCATCTATTTTTTCTGTAGCAGCAGATCTACTATACACTTTTGTCAATACATCTGTCTCCACACTCTCTTTCAAGCTATTAGTCAAATAATAACTTGATTCTAACGCTTTCATAAGATTAGTCTGGCCTTTTCTAACAGCATAAATAGAATACAAGAAATATGCTCCAAAAATCATGATTATAAATGCTGTAAAAAACCACGTAGTATCAATTATTTCCTGAGCCATGCTGACTGTGATTTCATCTAACAAGATACTTACAAGACACCAATCAAATCCAGCAATACTAGTCATAACAGCTGTACGTTCTTCTTCATTAGTCAAATATTTCAATACTGCTGTCTCACCATTAGACATATCTTCTCTTAACGAATTAGGAGTATGCCCATTTTTAATTTCAAGTGAACCTATAAAATCATACATATCTCCTTCTCTAAACAAGTTGTCACTATTTCCACTAAGAACTATTGGTGTTCCATCTGTCGTGCATATATGATAAAATGCTTCTTTCCCAAAAGTCTTAAGATTCAAAATTTCTGCAAAACTATCTGTATTATACGATCCTATTAGCAAAGCATGTCTAAGTCCATCAATATAAATAGGTGTTACAAAAAATATGTTTTTTTGCGAATTTTCCAATATCGTAATTGGTGCTATTATCTCTATTTCATCATTTTTCAAAGGCAGAGAATCCAATTCTTGATCTATTGTTAACAATTCACTTTCACAATTAATAATGATATTGTCTTCAGTATATATATAAAGCTCATCAAACGAGGTTTGTGATTTAAGCGATCTTATATATTCAAATAATTGTTCTTCTTTAAAAATCTTCGTTTCGATAGAAGTTTTTATTGTATTTAAAACTAGCATAGAATCTTGTAATTTAAGAGACACTCGTTCAGATAAACTCATAGATAACTCTACTAAATAAGTATCATTCATCTCATGTACTTCGTTTTGACTCATACTAGCAAACACAATAATAGCGCAAACTGCAATGATAGAGCATATTACTCCACCCCAGTATAAGATTTTACTTTGTCTTTTTACAAGTCTATTATGACTAAAAATATTATTAAGTTCAGAGAATGATTCATCTATATTTTTCTTATCTGAATTTGTTTTAAACACTGTTCGCATTTCATCAAAAATTGTTGGCAACGAAAACAAATATCCTTGAGAATAGCTTATACCTGAAGATACCATTTGTTTTTGCATAGAAACAGTTTCTACCTTTTTAGCAACCAATTCTATTTTTGTTTTTTGCATTAAATAAAATATACTTTCAAGTAAATGTCCTTGGGAATTATCTTTATCCATGTTGCTCACTAAAGATCCACTAACTTTGATATAATCTACATCTAAATTTCCTATTTCAATAAAATTAGAGTTTTCAATTCCAATATCGTCAATAGCAATTTTTGCACCGTATTGTTTCGCTTTATGTATAAACGTTCTTATAGTCGCATAATCATCTGCAGAATCAATCTCTAGGATTTCAAATATAAAATTTCTGCAATCTCTAACTTTTTTCAATCGTTCAAAAACTTGTGATTGAAAATCTTCTGATTTAATATCTTCCGCCGTAATATTTATAGAAACTACTTCTTCTCTATCTGCAAATAGATCAATAACTTTAAGTACCATAATCAAGCTTAACTTTAAGTATAAATCATACTTGTGAGCAACTTCTAAAAAATCTTGAGGTTCAAGTATATTACCATCTGAATCCTTCAGTCTCATCAAAGCCTCATACGAAGCAAATTTACCTCTTCTATTATCATAAATACCTTGAAAAAACGGAACTACCCTTCTCTTAGCTATAATTTCACTTAAAGTAGAAACCATCTTTAATTCTTGGTGTAATTTCCCTTCATCTACTGGTTTTTCTACAGATTCATCTTTAACTTGATTTTCATTATCTTCTAAAATGTCATTCTCTGAAAATTTTGCTTTAAGTTGTTCTTCTTGTTCTATCAGTAAACCTAAAATTTTTCTACTTTTATCAACACCTAGTTTTTTATGAATAGTACTAAAAGTATCCATCATTTGAGCGTCCTCAGCTAATGATTTCATCATATAACCAAAATTTTCTAAATTAGGTGAGACGTGATTTTCCTTATCAGCAAGTGTAAAAAAACTACAAGATCCATTATAGTAACTTTTTACTCCTTTTTTTGTGCCTATATTTCCTAATAAAAAAGCACCACTAATTTTTGCTTTTTTAAACAGCTTGTTTTCCCAAGTAGTCAAATTTTTAAGCTGTTTACGTCTAAAGTGAGATGAGTAGCAAAACACTTCTTCTGCAAAAACTTCTTGCAAATCAAAGCAAACATGGCTCCATTCTTCCATGCTTTTGTGAGGGCTTAAATACCCAACTTTAAACTTTTCGCCTGCCAGCAATTGTGAGTTATAAAGTTTAATTCTATTTGTTTCAAATTCATATTGAATAAATCTGCTTGCATCATTTTTATTAGATAGGATAATAGGAAATTTAAATAAAACTTCAGTTGCTGAGGCAATATTCCAGTTTGATTCATCAGCATCATCTTTGAACCCAAAAAAATCTTTCAACCATTCATTTGCAGGAATGTTATTAATTTCGTTAATATATTCTCCATCTACAGCAGTAATTACGTTTTCATCGCCTATAGGACAGTGCCCTATTACAACATTTGAATAGCATCTTGATTTTTCTATATCAAAGCACACTAAGCTAATCGCATCTACAATGAAATTAGTTTCATCAAATATATATGATACACACATATTGTCTTTGTCAAAGTATCCAGCTGTACCGCCTACAAGTTGAATGTTTGGACATTTATCTTCAACTTCCTGAATAACTTCGTTTATTTCTAAATAGTATCTCCCAAAAAATAGCATAGAAAAATTAGATTCTTCTTCAGACAAAAATTTAGAAATATCGTTTGCAAGTTGATAATGGCTATTCCCGCCTATATTTATAATTTTATTTCTAAATTTTATATCATCAAATTGCAATATAGATATTAGTGTTTTATTTTCAAACACATATCCATCATAAATCACTTCAGCAACTGCACAGCCAACGATGACAGCTTTGTCTATTATATTCTTAATTGACTTAGCTATTTTTACAGCATCTTCACCTGAAATTTTCGAAGCATGAATTCTTACCAGGCATTCTTTATTTAAGTCTAATTTCGAATCATTAATTACTTTTCTTGCCAAGTTTTCATTTTCAAATAAAAAGTTAATATTCTTCATAATAATCCCCATGTTTGTTACTCTATACACTCTAAACTATTTTACATATTAATTTAAAATGTGTTTTTTTATTGCATTTTTCACGTTTTTATGCCGAATGGCAATATTATACTAATTATATCATGTTTTGTAGAGTTTTACAATAAAAAAATTTTTATGCATTGATGCAAAAAAACCGAGTACAAAGTACTCGGTTAATTATTGTAATATATTAATTACTTAATGATTTTAGCAACAACGCCTGAACCAACAGTTCTTCCGCCTTCTCTGATAGCGAATCTTAAACCTTCGTCCATAGCGATTGGAGTGATTAATTCAACTTCGAAAGTTGCATTATCTCCAGGCATAACCATTTCAACACCTTCTGGTAACTCGATTGAACCAGTTACGTCAGTAGTTCTGAAGTAGAACTGTGGTCTGTAACCTTTGAAGAATGGAGTATGTCTTCCACCTTCTTCTTTAGTTAATACGTAAACTTCGCTCATGAAGTGAGTGTGTGGAGTTATTGAACCTGGCTTAGCAAGAACTTGACCTCTTTCGATGTCTGTTCTTTGAACACCTCTTAAAAGTGCTCCGATGTTGTCTCCTGCTTCTGCTTGATCAAGTAACTTTCTAAACATCTCTACACCTGTACAAGTTGTTTCAGTTGGCTCATCAGCAAGTCCGATTATATGCACTTTATCTTGTACCTTAAGAATTCCTCTTTCAACTCTACCTGTAGCAACAGTTCCTCTACCTGTGATTGAGAATACGTCCTCAACAGGCATTAAGAATGGCTTTTCAGAATCTCTTTCAGGTGTTGGTATAGTATCATCTACTGCTTGCATAAGCTCAAGAATTTTGTCGCCCCACTCACTGTTAGGATCTTCTAAAGCTTTTAATGCAGAACCTTTAACGATCGGAATATTGTCACCATCAAATTCATATTCAGATAATAATTCTCTGATTTCCATTTCAACTAATTCGATTAATTCTGGATCATCAACCATGTCTTCTTTGTTTAAGAAAACTACTAATTGAGGAACACCAACCTGTCTTGAAAGAAGGATGTGCTCTCTAGTTTGTGGCATTGGACCATCAGCTGCAGAAACAACTAAGATACCGCCGTCCATTTGAGCAGCTCCAGTGATCATGTTCTTAACGTAGTCAGCGTGTCCTGGGCAGTCAACGTGTGCGTAGTGTCTGTTGTTTGTTTCATATTCAACGTGTGCTGTAGAGATAGTGATACCTCTTTCTCTTTCTTCTGGTGCCTTATCAATGTTGTCAAATGCAACAGCTTCACCTGTTCCGTATCTCTTGTTTAATACTGATGTGATAGCAGCTGTTAAAGTTGTTTTACCGTGGTCAACGTGTCCTATTGTTCCAATGTTAACGTGTGGTTTATTTCTTTCAAATTTTTGCTTAGCCATTTTTTTCCTCCTAAAAATTATATAATTTTATTTTTTAAGTTTTTAAATTAATGCTCCAATTTATATTAAGGCAGGCTACCACCTTAAATTAAATTCAAAATATTATGCTTTTGTCATTATCTTTTCTGCAATGCTGTTAGGTACTTTTTCAAAATGATCTGATTCCATTGAAGAAGTAGCTCTACCTTGAGAAAGTGATCTAAGTGTAGTAGTATATCCAAACATTTCTGAAAGTGGAACGAATGCATCTATAACTTTAACACCGTTTCTTTCTGAAAATCCATTTATTCTACCACGTCTTGAGTTAAGGTCTCCCATAACATCTCCGAAATATTCTTCTGGTGACACAACTTCAACCTTCATGATTGGCTCAAGAAGTACAGGCGATGCTTTTCTCATAGCTTCTTTGAAAGCCATAGATCCTGCAATTTTAAACGCCATCTCACTCGAGTCTACCTCATGGTAAGATCCATCATATAATGTAACTTTAAAGTCTATACAAGGATATCCTGCAAGAACTCCTGTTTCACAAGCTTCTACGATACCTTTTTCAACAGCTGGAATGTATTCTCTAGGAATAGCTCCACCTTTGATTTCATCGATGAATTTGAATCCTTCTCCGACTTCAAGAGGCTCCATCTTAATCTTAACGTGACCAAATTGACCACTACCACCTGATTGCTTAGCGTATTTAATATCAACATCTGAAGTACCGCTAACAGTTTCTTTGTAAGAAACTTGTGGCTTACCAACATTTGCTTCAACTTTAAATTCTCTTAACAATCTATCAACTATTATCTCTAAGTGAAGTTCACCCATACCTGCGATTATAGTTTGGCCTGTTTCTTCATTTGTATATGTTTTGAATGTTGGATCTTCTTCAGCTAGTTTAGAAAGACCAACTCCCATTTTTTCCTGTCCTGCTTTAGTCTTAGGTTCAATAGCTACCTCTATAACAGGATCTGGGAAATCCATAGATTCAAGTATGATTGGATGATCAGGATCACACAATGTATCTCCAGTAGTAGTCTGCTTTAATCCTACAGCAGCTCCTATCTCACCAGCATACGAAAGTTTGATTTCTTCTCTTTTATTTGCGTGCATCTGTAGAATTCTACCGATTCTTTCTTTTCTGTTTTTCGTTGAGTTAAGAACATAGCTTCCTGATTCCATAACTCCCGAATAAACTCTAAAGAATGTAAGTTTTCCAACAAATGGGTCAACCATGATTTTAAATGCTAAAGCTGCAAAAGGTTCATCATCTGAACTTACTCTTTCCATTTCTTCAGCAGCATCATCCATGCTTACACCTTTGATATTTGGTACATCTGTAGGTGCTGGCATATATTCAATAACTGCATCCAATAATTTTTGAACACCTTTATTTTTGTATGCTGTACCACAAAGTACTGGTATAATAGCAACGTCAATAGTTGCTAATCTTAATGCTCTTTTAATCTCTTCTGAAGTAATTTCTTCACCTTCTAAAAACTTTACCATAAGTTCTTCATCGTAATCAGAAATTGCTTCTAGTAATTTTTCTCTATATTCGTTTGCTTTATCTACATAATCTGCTGGTATTTCAGTAACTTCGATGTCATCGCCTAAATCATTTTTGTAGATTGTAGCATTCATTTCCACTAAATCTATGATTCCGTGGAAAGTATCTTCAACTCCCATAGGTAATTGTATTGGAACAACATTTGCTTTTAATCTGTCTTCCATTGTTTGTACTGAATAATAGAAATCCGCTCCAAGTTTGTCCATTTTGTTAACAAAGCACATTCTTGGTACTCTATATTTATCAGCTTGTCTCCAAACAGTCTCTGATTGAGGTTCAACACCATTTTTAGCATCGAATATAGCAACAGCTCCATCCAATACTCTAAGCGATCTCTCAACCTCTACTGTAAAGTCAACGTGTCCAGGAGTATCTATGATATTAATTCTAATATCTTTCCATTGACAAGTTGTTGCAGCTGAAGTAATCGTGATTCCTCTTTCTTGCTCTTGTTCCATCCAGTCCATTTGAGCTCCACCCTCATGAGTTTCGCCTATCTTATGGATTTTTCCTGTATAGTACAAGATTCTTTCGGTACATGTAGTTTTACCCGCATCTATGTGAGCCATGATACCTATATTCCTCATTTTATTTAAAGGATATTCGCGCATCTTCTCCTCCTATTGCATGTGCGTAACATGTATTGCTTTTAATTTTTTACAAGCAATTATTCATTAGAAATTCCTAACTCCTAATTAGAATGATTACCATCTAAAATGTGCAAATGCTCTGTTTGCTTCTGCCATCTTATGAGTGTCTTCTCTTTTCTTAACACTTGCTCCAACATTGTTAGCTGCATCCATTATCTCTTTAGATAATTTCTCACGCATTGTTTTTTCGCCTCTCTTACGAGAATAACCAACTAACCATCTTAAACCTAGAGTTTGTCTTCTTTCAGGTCTAACTTCGATTGGAACTTGGTATGTAGCTCCACCAACACGTCTAGCTTTAACTTCTAATACAGGCATTATGTTGTTTAATGCTTTTAAGAAAACTTCAAGTGGATCTTCACCTGTCTTTTCTTTGATTATATCAAAAGCTTCATAAACAATCTTTTGAGCAACGCCCTTTTTGCCATCGTACATAAGCTGATTAATAAGCTTTGTAACGATTTTATCCTTGTAGATCGGGTCTTCCATCACTACTCTTTTGGGTATGTGTCCTTTTCTTGGCACTTTGCTTCCCTCCTTAATATAATTTAATTCATAGGTACTCGACAAAATACTCTTTAGCTTGCCGCTGTGCACATCTTACATCTATATATTAATGCAATCAGTAATCTGCAGTAGTTAACAAAATATGTAAACTCGAATTTTTCGATATTACTCATTAATTTTAACTTATGTTTCTTACTTTTCACTTGATATCTCTATAGTTTGTATAGTGTGCCGAATATCTTCGATTTACTTCTTAGGTTTCTTAGTTCCGTATTTAGATCTTGATTGATTTCTGTTATTAACGCCTGCAGTGTCTAATGTACCTCTAACTATATGGTATCTAACACCCGGTAAGTCTTTAACTCTACCACCTCTTATAAGAACAACACTGTGCTCTTGTAAGTTATGACCTATACCCGGAATATAAGCAGTAACCTCAGTACCGTTTGTAAGTCTTACTCTGGCAATTTTTCTTAAAGCTGAGTTAGGCTTCTTAGGTGTAACTGTTTTTACTGACGTACAAACTCCTCTTTTTTGTGGAGAATTACTAACACTCATTTTCTTGTGTAAAGTATTAAAACTTACATTAAGAGCTGGAGCAGTAGATTTGTACTGAACTGCTGTTCTTCCTTTTCTAACCAATTGGTTAATAGTCGGCATCCTTGCACCTCCTTCTTTCCTATTTTGTATTTTATTTTAAAACGGCAGCTGCCGCTGCGTTTACATGGATTTCACAAGCTTCGCCCAACTCTTTCATGTTTTCATAGTAAATAATTTCAACGTCTTTTTTAGTAGCAATTTCAATTATTTCATCAGTAACATGTCTATCTGCATCTAATGATACAAACACTTTCAGCACTTCATCTTTCATAAGAGAACGCAAAGTTTGCTTTTTACCTATTACTTTATTTCCTTGTAACAGATTTTGTTCCATATCAATCGCCATTCCTTTCTAAGTTTGCTCAATACATATTTAAAATTTGACCAAACTTCAATGTGAAAATTCATTTTCACACTTTCCCTTTTAAAGCACCACAAAGATTATGTACTAATCAGTACATAATCTTTTGGTTTTAAGGAATAAACACTTGCATATTTTAACATTTAATAATTTTCATGTCAACATTTTTTTTCTATTCTGCTAAAATTTCAATATCTTCTTCGAAGTTCATATCGTCATAATCTCTTTCAACATCAATTCCAACGTTTCTGTATCTTTTCATACCAGTTCCTGCTGGAATTAACTTTCCGATGATTACATTCTCTTTTAAACCTATCAGATTATCGACTTTCCCTTTAGTTGCAGCATCAGTTAATACTCTTGTAGTCTCTTGGAATGATGCAGATGCCAAGAATGAGTCTGTAGCTAAAGAAGCTTTAGTTATACCTAATAGAGCTCTTTCGCCCGTTGCTAGTTCTAGGCCTTGTTCTTCCATCTTTTGATTTTCTGCTGCAAATTCATTTAATGATACTAAGCTACCTGGTAATAAATTTGTGTCTCCAGCTTCGTCTATTCTCATTTTGTTCATCATCTGTCTAATTATAACTTCAACGTGTTTATCACTAATATCAACACCCTGCATTCTATAAACTCTTTGAACTTCCATAAGTATATATGATTGTAACGCCTTCAATCCACTGATTCTTAAGATGTCATGAGGGTTTATTGAACCATCAGTAATCTTTTCTCCAGCGTTTATTTCATCGCCTGTATTAACTAAAAGTTTTGAACCATAAGGTATCAAGTATGTTCTAGAGTCAAAAGTTTCACTGCTAGTTACTACAATTTCCCTTTTGTTCGTCTTTTCAACTAATTCAATTTTACCTGTTATTTCAGAAATAATCGCCAATCCTTTTGGCTTTCTAGCCTCAAACAATTCTTCTATACGTGGAAGACCTTGTGTTATATCACCAGCAGCAGCTATACCACCTGTATGGAAAGTACGCATTGTAAGCTGTGTACCTGGTTCACCAATTGACTGAGCCGCTATAATTCCAACCGATCCACCAACATGAACAAGTTTACCTGTAGCAAGGTTGTTTCCATAACATTTTGCACAAACGCCCTGAGGAGTCTTACAAGTAAGCACAGATCTAATTTTTATAGCGTCAATAGCCTTTTCTACTTCGAATAATCTTTGAAGTTCTTCTGCCATCTCTTCAGATATCATTTCACCAGCAGACACTATAATTTCACCTGTGTTTTTGTTAACTATATCAACTGCACTAAACCTGTCTGTTATTCTCTCTTTTAATTCTTCAATTCTTTCATTTCCATCAACAAAAGATTCAACTTCTAGTCCGTCTGTAGTAAAACAGTCAACTTCTCTAACTATAACATCCTGACTAACGTCTACAAGTCTTCTTGTTAAGTATCCTGAATCGGCCGTTCTTAAGGCAGTATCTGTCAAACCCTTTCTAGCACCTGTTGCTGAGATAAAGAATTCAAGTACCGATAAGCCTTCACGGAAATTTGATTTAACAGGAATTTCAACAGTCTTACCAGTCGAACTCGCCATAAGACCTCTCATACCTGCTAACTGTTTAATTTGGTTACGACCACCCCTTGCACCTGAAACAGACATGATATAAAGAGCATTTTCTTCTTTTAAGTTATTCATCAGAACATTAGTAACTTCCTCAGTAGTTTCGTTCCAAATTTTAACTACATTTTCATATCTTTCTTCATCAGTCATGATACCTCTACGATATTTTTTCTCGTATTCCATAACCTTTTGTTCAGCTTCTGCAATAAGTTCGCTCTTTCTTTGTGGTATCTCGATATCACTAACACTTACAGTAATAGCGCCTACTGTTGAATACTTAAATCCTGTTGATTTGATTTTATCTAAAACTTCTGCAGTTTTTGAATTTCCATGAGTTTTGAAGCATTTATGAATTACGTCTTCAAGTATTTTTTTAGTAACTATCTTGTCAACTTCCAGTGAAAATTTATCTTTACTTCTATCTACAAAACCTAAATCTTGAGGTACATTTTCATTGAAAATAAATCTACCAACCGTGCTCTCTACAAGACTTGATTCTCCATCAACTACCATTCTAACTTTAACTTTAGCATGAAGATTTACATCTCCATTGTAATAAGCCATAGTCATTTCGTCATAGTCTTTGAATACCATACCTGCGCCTTTTTCTTCAACATTAGGCAATGTCATAGTCAAATAATAGCTACCTAAAACCATATCCTGAGTAGGAGTAGTTACAGGTCTACCATCCTTTGGCGCTAAAATATTGTTTACCGATAACATCAAAAATCTTGATTCTGCTTGAGCTTCTACAGATAAAGGAACGTGAACAGCCATCTGATCACCGTCAAAATCGGCATTATAAGCAGTACAAACTAGAGGATGTAGTTTAATAGCCTTACCTTCAACCAATACAGGTTCAAATGATTGAATCCCTAATCTGTGTAGTGTAGGTGCACGGTTAAGCATTACAGTATGATCTTTAATAATATTGTCTAGAACATCCCATACTACCGAATCTGTTTTTTCAACTTTTTTCTTAGCACTTTTGATATTATGTGCAATTCCATTTTCAACTAATTCTTTCATTACAAAAGGTTTGAAAAGTTCAAGTGCCATAGCTTTAGGTAATCCACACTGATAAAACTTAAGTTCAGGTCCTACAACTATAACCGAACGGCCAGAGTAGTCAACCCTCTTACCAAGCAAGTTTTGTCTAAAGCGACCTTGCTTACCACTAAGCATGTCTGAAAGTGATTTAAGAGGCCTATTTCCAGGTCCTGTCACAGGTCTGCCTCTTCTACCATTATTGATTAATGCATCAACAGCTTCTTGAAGCATTCTTTTTTCATTTCTTACGATTATATCTGGAGCACCAAGGTCTAATAGTCTCTTAAGCCTATTATTTCTATTGATAACTCTTCGATACAAATCATTTAAATCAGAAGTAGCAAATCTACCACCGTCAAGCTGTACCATAGGTCTTAAATCTGGTGGTATTACTGGTAGAACATCTAAAACCATCCATTCAGGCAAATTACCTGAAGTTCTAAAAGCTTCAACAACTTCAAGTCTTCTTGTAATTCTTATCTTTTTTTGACCTTTGCTAGTTTTAAGTTCTTTTCTCAAATCTACAGTTTCTTGTTCAAGATCTATTCTTTGCAACAAAGCTTTTATAGCTTCTGCACCCATGCCAGCTTTAAATGCGTTTTGATAATGCTCTCTATACTCTCTATATTCAGTTTCAGTCAATAACTGCTTTTCTGATAAAGTTGTTTCACCTGGGTCTGTTACAACATATTGTGCAAAATATAATATCTTTTCTAAAGATCTTGGTGACATGTCAAGCATAAGTCCAAGTCTTGATGGAATCCCTTTAAAGTACCAAATATGAGAAACTGGTGCAGCAAGTTCTATGTGCCCCATTCTCTCTCTTCTAACTTTTGCCTTGATTACTTCAACACCACATCTATCGCAGACTACACCTTTATATCTTACTCTTTTGTATTTTCCACAGTGACATTCCCAATCTTTTTGAGGTCCAAAAATTTTCTCGCAAAACAAACCGTCTTTTTCCGGTTTCAACGTTCTATAATTAATCGTTTCAGGTTTTTTAACTTCACCTCTTGACCATAGCCTTATTTTTTCTGGCGAAGCTAGTCCTATTCTTATTGATTCAAAATTATTATATTCTATCAAGAAGTCCGCTCCCTTCTTATATTTTAATTTTTGTTAAAACTACTATTCATCGTAACCCAAATCTGTCTCATCGTCAAATTCTTCATAATCATCATCATCGTCAAGCTCATCATCATAAGTTTCATCGTCATATTCATCAAATTTCATTGACAAATCGTTAATATCTTCAATATTTGACATGCCTTCTGCACCTTCTTCATAGATTACGTCTTCCATTCCGTCTTGTAATGTTGTGTAATCATCAGTGCTTTCAGTTATTTCCAATTCATTTTGATCATCTGTTATTATTCTGATATCAAGAGCTAAGCTTTGAAGTTCTTTGATCAATACTTTAAATGATTCTGGAACTCCTGGTTCAGGTATGTTTTCACCTTTAACTATAGCTTCATAAGTTTTAACTCTACCAGTAACATCATCTGATTTAACAGTTAATATCTCTTGAAGAGTGTGCGCAGCTCCATATGCCTCAAGCGCCCAAACTTCCATCTCTCCAAATCTCTGTCCACCAAATTGAGCCTTACCGCCTAATGGCTGTTGAGTAACTAGTGAGTAAGGTCCTGTAGAACGAGCGTGTATCTTATCATCAACAAGGTGGTGAAGTTTTAGCATATACATATATCCAACTGTTACATCACCGTCAAAATATTCTCCAGATCTTCCATCTCTTAATTTAATTTTACCTGATCTTGGGTATCCAGCAAGCTCCAATGCTTCGAAAATATCCTCTTCAGATGCTCCATCAAATACAGGAGTAGCAACATGCCATCCTAATTTTTTAGCAGCAAATCCTAAGTGAACTTCCAAAACCTGTCCAATGTTCATACGTGAAGGAACGCCCAATGGGTTTAAAACAACTTGAAGCGGTGTTCCATCTGGTAAATACGGCATATCTTCTTCTGGCATTATTCTTGAGATTACACCTTTGTTACCATGGCGACCACACATTTTGTCTCCAACATTTATCTTACGTTTAGTAGCAATATATACTCTTACAAGTTTATTAACACCTGGACTTAATTCATCGCCATTTTCTCTTGTAAATATCTTTACGTCTACAATTATACCGGTTTCACCATGTGGTACCTTAAGTGATGTGTCTCTAACTTCTCTAGCTTTTTCGCCAAATATAGCTCTTAAAAGTCTTTCTTCAGCAGTTAGCTCAGTTTCACCCTTAGGAGTAACTTTGCCTACTAAAATATCTCCTGAAACTACTTCAGCACCTATCCTGATTATTCCTCTTTCGTCTAAATCTTTAAGAGCGTCGTCGCCAACATTCGGTATGTCTCTAGTAATTTCTTCTGGTCCTAGTTTTGTATCTCTAGCTTCAGCCTCATATTCTTCTATATGGACAGATGTCAACACATCATCCATTACTAATTTTTCATTTAATAGTATCGCATCTTCATAATTGTAACCTTCCCAAGTCATAAAACCTATAAGAAGATTTTTTCCAATAGCTATATCTCCATTTTCTGTAGATGCACCATCAGCAATAATCTGACCCTTTGATACTTTATCTCCCTTAGAAATAATTGGGCGTTGATTCAAGCAAGTACCTTGATTAGAACGCTTAAATTTCATAAGTGGATATCTATCTAACATTCCGTTATCATCTCTTCTGATAATAATTTCATTAGCTACAACAGATTCTATCTTTCCATCATGTCTCGCAATTACAACGACGCCTGAATCTTTTGCAGCTTTGTATTCCATTCCTGTTCCAACGATTGGAGCTTCTGTGATTAGCAACGGAACAGCCTGACGTTGCATGTTCGCACCCATAAGAGCACGATTGGCATCATCATTCTCCAAAAACGGTATCATCGCAGTACCAACAGATATAACTTGCTTTGGAGATACGTCCATATAATCAACTTTAGATTTATCAACTATTTCTGGAGCGCCATTAGCACCACGAACAACAACACGGTCATTAACAAATGTTCCATCTGCGTTTAGAGGTTCATTTGACTGAGCAACAACAACAGTATCTTCTACATCAGCAGTAAGATAGTCGATTTGGCCAATAACTCGACCTGATGCTTTATCTATTTTTCTATATGGAGATTCTAAAAATCCATACTCATTAATTCTTGCATAAGTAGCCAACGAAGTAATAAGACCGATGTTAGGACCTTCAGGAGTCTCTATCGGGCACATTCTTCCATAATGAGATTGATGAACGTCTCTAACCTCAAAACTTGCTCTATCCCTTGAAAGTCCTCCAGGGCCTAGTGCAGACATTCTTCTTTTATTAGTTAATTCTGCAAGAGGATTAGTTTGATCCATAAACTGTGAAAGCTGTGAACTACCAAAGAATTCTTTTACAGCAGCAGAAACGGGCCTAATGTTCATCAGAACTTGAGGCGTTATGGCATCGACATCTTGAATAGTCATTCTTTCTTTAACTACTCTCTCCATTCTAGTAAGACCCACTCTTACTTGGTTTTGCAAAAGTTCTCCTACTGAACGAAGTCTTCTGTTTCCTAAATGGTCAATATCATCAGTTCTTCCTATACCTGAAAACAAACCAAACTGATAGCTAACAGATGCTATCATATCATCTATCAAAATATGTTTTGGCGTTAATAATTTAAATTTTTCAATTATAGCTTTTTCTATATTTTCAACTGTATCATTTTCATCTAATATTTTTTTGAATTCAGGATAATAAACTTTTTCTTTTAACCCTAACTTTTCAAAATCAATGTCTAAATCAAACACTTTTGGATCAACAAAATTATTGCTTACAATTCTGACTATTTTTTCGTCATTACCATAAACATCAATAGAGTTGATTCCTGCTGCTTCGATTTTATCAAAAACATCTTTATTTAATACATCACCTTCCGAAGCTATAACTTCACCTGTCTCATTATCAACAAGGTCTGCCGCTAGTCTTTTTCCATCAGCTCTTGATCTAAATGATAATTTTTGGTTAAATTTATACCTTCCAACTTTTGCCATGTCATATCTTTTATGATCAAAAAACAATGATTCAATCAAAGACGATGCACTATCAAACGTAGGTGGTTCACCTGGTCTAAGTCTTTTATAAATTTCTATAAGCGCTTCTTCGCTATTAGTTGTAGTATCTTTGTCAAGGGTTTTCAAAAGTTGCTCTGATTCTCCCATAACTTCGATCATACGTGAATTTGTCTGAAGTCCCATAGCTCTTAACAAAACTGTAGCAGGAAGTTTTCTTGTTCTATCTACTCTTACAGATATAATATCATTAGAGTCAGTTTCATATTCAAGCCAAGCACCTCTATTTGGGATAACAGTACAAGAGTATAACTCTTTTCCAAGTTTATCTCTTTCCATTACATAATAAACACCTGGAGAACGAACTAATTGGCTAACAATTACACGTTCCGCTCCGTTTATGATAAATGTTCCTCTTTCAGTCATCAAAGGAAAATCACCCATAAACGCTTCTTGTTCAATTACACCTTTTACGTTGCCTTCTTCTTTATTGATAAGTCTTACACTTACTCTCAAAGGAACAGCGTATGTTGCATCTCTTTCCTTACATTCTAACTGGTCAAATTTTGGTTCACCGTCAAGTTTGTGATCTACAAACTCTAAAATCAAATTTCCAGTGTAATCCTCGATTGGAGAAATATCTTCAAAGACTTCCTTCAATCCTTCTTTAATAAACCACTCGTAAGATCTCTTTTGAACCTCAATTAAATCAGGTAATTCTAGAACTTCTTCTATCTTCGAATAGCTCATTCTAGTTCGATTACCAATTTTCACAGGATGTGGCATTTTTTCACCCCTAATCGTAGTATTTGTTTTTTTCTATACAATTTTTGTGCCAACATTGCACTTAAGCAGTACCTAATATCATAACATTATTAAAAATTATTGTCAAGTGGTTTTTTTGCTTAACAATATGATTTTTCTAAAGGATAGTTACTATTCACAGTCAATTTCTGGAGTAAATAAGGAAAAAATAATAAAATATGGAAGCCTTATGGAGATTGGATTAAGTTGTGTGATAGTTTTATGAGCGTTTTAGTCATCTTATGGCTTAGCCCTAAAAATATACTGCGTTATGACTTTGCGAGTAAAACTACATAGACAACTTCCCAATTGGAGTACCAGCGACATAATTTATTGTTTTTTCCTTTGGGATACATATGTTAGCTGTAAATTTTAACGGAAAAATTCATTATATACTCTCAGCAATTTCTTTAAGTCTTGAGTAGGAATACTCCAAAAAATTATATATAGCTATACAGTAATAATTTTTCTTAGTATCTTCGATTCTATCACGTCTACATCCACCCCTACATAAAAAATACCAATTACAAGTTTTGCAATCATTAGAAACTGCGCTACCAATTTGATAAAAGTTTGAATTTTCCCTTTTTCTATTTATTTCAAGCATAGTATTATCGTTAAAATTGCCAAGTTTATATTCATCTAGCACATAAAAATCACATGGATATACACTTCCATCTGCTTCTACAACAGTTTGAATGCCACAATAACCACTCATACCACAACTTTCCGCTGGCATACCTTTTAATATCATAACAAAATTTTCAAAATATCTATCCAATACTTGTTTTCCGTTTTTAAGATTCTCATACCACAAGTCAAATCGCTCTTTTAAAAACGTTTCATAAGTTGCAGGCGTAAGAGAATATTCATTTTGACCTCGTTCTTTCCCTAATTCATCTAGACATGGAATAAATTGCTGATATACAAACCCTCTTTTTAGATAAAACTTGTAAATCTTTTTAATAAGAGGGGCAGTTAAAGCATTTACTACTGTTAGTATATTGTACTCTACTCTATATTTGTCAAATAGTTCTGCTATTTCCATTGTTTTATAAAATGTACCTTTGTTTTTACTATCAACTCTTATTTTATCATGAGTATCTTTAATTCCATCAATAGAAAGACCAACAAGAAAATTATTCTCATAAAAAAATTTAGCCCATTCCTTGTTTACGTTTATACCATTTGTTTGTATAGCATAAACAACACTAAGATCACTTTTTTTTCTTGAATTTACAAAAGAAATTACTTCTTTATAAAAATCAAGCCCTCTAAGAGTAGGTTCGCCTCCTTGGAAAGCTATTGTCAAATATTTTTGAGTATAATCTATGGCCTTTCCTATAACATTGTGCATTGTTTCAACAGACATCATTCCAAAATTCTCTATTTCACGATGTGTGCTAACATCTGCATAGAAACAATATTTGCACCTCATATTACAACTTGCTCCCGCAGGTTTAATCAATAAATACATTGCATTCATACTAGTTCGCCTTTTAATTAATTTTAACATTATCAATTATTTTATCGAATCGTTTAAAATGGATGTTTATATAATAGTACCATTTATCTGGAATTTTTGCATTCAAATCTTTTCATGTTGTCATATCACGGTATTTTTTAATATTCCTATCCCTTCTACCGACATTTCAATGACATCATTTTTTTTAAGATACGGATATTTTTCTCTATTATACTCTAACAAAGAACATCCGCCTATAGTTCCCGAACCAAACAATTCACCAGGATACAAAGTTACATCTTTAGAAGCTCTTTCAATCATTTTCGAAAAAGAATGATGAATATATTTTGTATTGCTTTCATTTATTATTTCATGATTAAGTTTCAAAGTCGTTTTTAAGTCAAACCTTAAGTTATCTTCGCAGAGATTTTTTTCAAATTCATCAATTGTGACTAATATAGGTCCTACTGAAGTCGCATAATCTTTACCTTTAGCAGGCCCTAATCCAACTAAAAGCTCTTTTGCTTGTATATCTCTTGAACTCCAATCATTTATTATTGTTAACCCAAAAATATGATCCATAGCACTTTCTTCTTTAATATTAATTCCTTTTTTTCCTATTACAAACCCAATTTCAAATTCAAAATCAAAACAATTTGTAGATGGTTGGATTTCTACAACTTCATCTGAACCACGCATACAATTAGAATTTGAAAAATAGAATACTGGAATGTCATAGTATTCGTTTCGAGGTTTACGACCTGATAAAGCTAAACAATTTTCATAGTGTTCTTTAAATCCCATAAAATCTCTAAAAGAAACAGGTGCATCTATAGGTGCTAAATATTTTACCTCATTAGCATTACACATAGCTTTTGCATTGTCAATGTTTTCTATTATTAATTCTTCATATTCTTCATATTGCTCTATTAATGCAATTAAATTATCGGGTAATGCTTTACTTATATTATCAAATGGTATAAATTTATCATCTTTTATTAATCCAACATATATTTTTTCATCTTTACTTATTCTTGCAAATTTCATATTTTCACCTTGTTATAATAATATTTTTTAATATAAAAGAGGATGTCGCGTATTCCATAATAGAAAAGCGCATCCTCTTTGAATTATACATATGCTAAAAATTTGATACTGCCTGTTACATTAATCCAATTAAAGTCCAATAAGGTATGAATATTAGGAATATACATCCTATACTTATGAGCGCTCTTACTAAATTGTACTTGACAAAATTGCCCATAGAGATCATTCCGTATCCAAATATGATTAATGCAGGAGCATATTCATAAGGCAATAATATCTGCTCTAATCCATGTACAAATGTATAAAGAAGTGGTATTGGGTTCATTCCTGCAGCATTTGCCATCTCTACGATAGGTCCTGTAAATGTCGAGTATGCAGCAGTTGGAGTTAATCCAAAATTTACTGCCATACCAAATCCCCAAACTCCTGCCATTAAACTGCTTATAGATCCTGAAATATATGGATAAATAGTATTTGCTAAGAAAGATCCAACTCCAAGTGCACTTGAAACATTGCCTATAGTTAAACAAGCCAGTACAAAGAATAATTGTGTGAAATTAACTTTGCTTATATCTTGTCCACTAACAATACTAACACCAGGGCACATCAATATTATAGCAGCACTAATAAATAACTGGTGAGGCTTTAACCCTGTTTGTGCAGTAGTTATTAATCCTATTAATAATAGTACAAATAAAACTATTACTTTTTTTTCAGGTAAAGTTGTTTTTCCTAATTTAGCAAGTTCTTCTTTTAAATATCCTGAAGATTGAACTGCTACTTTAGGTCTGAACATAATGTCTATTGCGAAAATTGTTAACACAACATAAATTAGCTGTGGTATTGCCATATGAGTCATATATTCAAAATATTCAGGTGTTTGAACACCTACGCTAGCAGCAGCGTTAAATGTTACTATATTGCCACCACTACCAGTCAAATATAAGTAGCTTGGTCCAAGCGTTGCAGCTATTGCAGCAAGACCTATGGCTGAAGCCTCTTTGCTTCCCAATTTAAAATCCATTGCGTTGCAGATACCAATTGCAACAGATCCTAATATAATTGCCTTAACAGGAATTCCTGATAATACAGACGAAATAACTACTCCGAAGAACATCATTCCAAATAAGATACCTCTAAAACTGCCTCCAAAAAGCAAAACACATCTATACGATAATCTTTTTAAGAATCCTGTCTTATTCATAGCCATAGTAAGTATCGAACCACCAAGCATCATCCAAGGCACATCTTCGGTCCAAGATTTATAAACAACAGTGTTAGGTTGTTCAAGCACTATTGCGTAAAGCAACGGTAATAATAGACATCCTGCAAATAAAGGTATATTTTCAGTAGCAAGTAAGATAATACCAAAAGCTGTTACAACGAAAAACATTCTAAATTGTGCTGTATAATCTCCACCTATTGGTATCAAAAATATTAACAACGGTATGATTATGTTAATTGCCCATTTTATCATAATTTTATTTTTTGACGGCGCTTCTTTGATAGCTACTTCAGGTTTGTCATTCTTTTTTTGATCACTCATATATTTTCCCTCACTTTTAAATTTAAAATACTAATATTATTTATAAATACAAAACATCTTTATATATTTATGATAAGGATTGATAATTTTTGTTATTATTCACTATTTATGAAAATAGTATTGTGCTATATTTCTATGAACGCTATATCACATCAACCATAAATCCATCATCTGCTATAAAAATTCTTCCACTATACTGACTCGCAACCGCTTGCACAGCTTCTCCTAGATATGTATGTGGCGTGAAATGAGTCAAAACTATAGATTTTGCTCCAGCTTTTTGTGCCATTTCTCCAACTTGTTCTATTGTAGCATGTGATTTGTATAAATTATCTAAGAAACTTCCAGCTTTGCTTTCATTTGCTAAAGAAGGAGCCATATTTGCATCCATAACTATACAATCTGCACCTTTTGCAAATTCAATAAGATCATCCGAATAAGTCATATCACCAGTTACAACTACAGATTTTCCATCAGCTTCAAACTTATAGGCAACAGTATATGCAGTATGAGGTACGAATTGAGTAGATATCTTAACTCCATCCATTTCGAAACTCTCTCCGCCTGCTACAATAATGAATTCCATGTTTTCTTTTATGCCTTCTAAAGATCTTCCTAAATTTGCTCTATATTCAATGTCTGTTTCGTTCATTGCAATATAATGCTCATACATTTCTTTAGTTCCTGCAGGACCTACTGTAGTCAGACCCATTCTTCCTGAATGCCATCCCCCAAATAAGAATATGCCATAGTCAAGCATATGATCAGTGTGAAGATGTGTAAAGAACACTCTATTTATTTTCTGATGCGGAAGACCTAAGTTAAACATGTTTCTAACTGCTCCATACCCTAAATCTACAGGAAAAAACTTATCCTTATACTGAATAAGAGTGCAAGGTGATGCTCTGAAAAGATCAAGCGGTGGCGCTCCAGTTCCAATAGTTGTAATACGAAATCCTAATGCTTCTGTGATAACATTGTCTCTTGTTAATTTCATTTTTGTTATTCTCCTTTTCTATACATAAATCATTTGCTAATTGCTTGGCAAAAATGATTAGTTATAATAGTATTTTTCAAGTATATAAATACTCAAGTGTTTTTTATTATAGCTTACAATCATCATTTAAGTTTGAAATTATGCTGTTTTAGTTTTTCCTTTTTGTCTTTTTTGATAAACATCAAATCCCATTGCTGCTATCAAAACACAACCTGTAACTATATATTGTGGATAAGTTCCAAGTCCCATAAGCTGCATGCCATTATTGAGCACCGTTATGATACAAGACCCTATCACCATACCACCTACAGTACCTTCTCCACCATCTAAAGTTACTCCACCTAGGATGCAACCTGAAAGGCAAGTGAATTCGGTTCCTACACCTATGTTTGATGATGAAGCTGCTGAACGAGCTGTAAGCATTATTGATGCCAAAGCAGCACATAGACCACAAACTCCATAAAGCATTATTTTAATTTTTGTTGTATTTATACCAGCTAAGTGAGCCGCTTCTTCATTTCCACCTATTGCATATATATAGCGTCCAAAGTAGGTTCTGTTTAATATAAATATTGCAATCGTCACAACTACTATTGCTATGATTAAGCTAAATGGTATAGGTCCAATCTGACCTTGTCCTATAAAAAGAAAACTTTCATCCAGTCCAAGAGTTGTTTTGGCATTTGATATCGTAAAAGATATACCTCTAAATATCATTGAAGTTGATAATGTGATTATCATAGGAAACACTCCTAATTTCACACATATGATTCCATTAATCATTCCTAAAAATACGCCTACCACTAAAGTTAAAATTATGCTTAACCAAAAAGGCAGTCCAATCTGTACCATCATTATTCCTGCTAACATACCTGTAAGAGACATTTGATATCCTATAGATAAATCAATTCCTCCAGCAAGCATTACAAATGTTAATCCTACTGCCGCTACTATTATATAAGATGTCTGAGAAAACATATTGCTAAAATTATACCAAGTAGCAAAACTTTGAGGTCTCGCTATTGAGAAAAATATGATTAACGCAATCAAAAGTGTAGGCATTACAAGCTTTCTTTTTGTATTTGAATTCAATTGTAACGTAAGCTTTTTTTCCTTTGTATTCATTTCCTAAATTCCTTTCTAATTTTATAATATTGCGAATTTAACTTATTGAGTTTCTCCTGATGCCAATTCAAGAATTTTAGTTTGACTAAATTCATTTTTTTGCAATTCTCCAGCTATTGCTCCTTCATGAAATACGAGTACACGATCTGACATACCTAAAAGCTCTTCCATATCTGATGTAATCATTAAGATAGATTTTCCTTCACTTGTTAACTCATTCATCAACAAATAAATTTCATATCTTGCACCTACATCTATACCTCTTGAAGGCTCATCAAATATTATGATTTCTGAGTTTGATGCTAAAGTTTTTGCCAATGCAACTTTTTGTTGATTTCCGCCTGATAAATTGCCAACATTTTGATTAATACCTGGCGTTCTTATCTTAAGTTTTTCAACATATTCATTCGCAATATTAATTTCTTCTTTTTTATCTACTATGCAATATTTTGAAATATTGCAAATATTAACTATAGATGAATTCCAAAGTATATCTTTTTTTAAGAATACACCTTGTCTTTTTCTATCCTCCGGAATTAATCCTACGCCATTATTGATTGCATCTTTAGGCATACTAATATTAATCTCTTTGCCATTAATAAAAATTTGTCCAGTCGATTTTTCATCTGCTCCAAATATACCTCTTGCAGTTTCTGTACGCCCTGAACCTATAAGCCCAGATAACCCTAATATTTCACCTTTATTCAATGTAAGTGTAACATTTTTAACTACTTCTGTAGTTAGATTTTTCACTTCTAATGCTGGATTATTATACTCAACTTCAGGTCTTGGTGGATAAGTCTCTGTTAGTTCTCTCCCTACCATCAATGCAATTAAATCTTTTCTAGATGTGTCTTTTATATCTCTTGTCGCAACATAAGTACCATCCCTTAATACAGAAACTCTATCACAAATAGCAAATATTTCATCTAATCTATGTGAAATATATAAAATAGTAGTACCATTAGCCTTTAATGTTTCTATTATTTTAAACAACTGATTTGTTTCAGTAACTGTAAGCGGTGCTGTAGGTTCATCCAATATCAATACTTTTGCATTCTTAGATACTGCTTTAGATATTTCTACGATTTGTTGTTGTGCACTTGTTAAATCTCTCACAGGTGTATTTGGATTTATATTAATATTAAATTTTTTAAAAAGTTCTTCAGCTTGGTTATTAATAAATTTCCAATCAATAAGCTTTCCTCTTTTTTCTCCTAAGAATATATTCTCTGCAGCAGTCAAAGGTTCAACTAAATTAAATTCTTGATAAACTACTTCTATTCCTAACTTTCTAGAAAGATGCGGATTCATTCCCTCAAAAGTTTCATTTTCAAATGTAATAGTTCCTTCATTTGGAGTTATTGCACCTGCAATAGTTTTAATCAGTGTTGATTTCCCTGCACCATTCTCACCCATCAATGCATGAACTTCACCTTTTCTAAAACTTAAAGAAACATTGTTTAAAGCTTTTACGCCAGGATATGTTTTAGTAATTCCGCTTAATGAAAGTATACTATCGTCATTTTGGAGTTTACTATTCATAACTAATTCTCCTTTTTTTAAAAGGCAGTAAAATACCATATACTGCCTTTTTCCATTTTGCTTTTAAAATAATTTTCACACTTTAAATTTATTATTTTGTATCTACATATGTCTCAGCATACTCAGCAGGATCAAAGCTCGATTCATATCCTACGCTGTTTACAGCTATATGTTGAGCAAAGAACGGTGTATTTACAGGAACTTCTTCATCCAATATAGAGCATATTGCAGCAACCATATCTTCATAGTAAGCATCGCCTTCTCCAAAGCTTACCAATCCTCTTACAACACTTGCATCTGTTTCTGAATCTTCGATAAGTGAAACGCCCGCATCAGTTAAATTTCCACCAAAAACAGCTATTTTAGATTTGTCTAAGCTTGTGTTTGCCATGATACTTGCATTTGCACCTATGGCTTGAACTTCATCAAAAGTCAATACTAGATTGATTTCACGATCTAACGCCAAAGCTTCATCTACAGCTGTCTGAGCATCATCAGAGCCAGGTATTCCTGCTTTTTCAAATACGACTGTGCAACGCGGATCTGCTAATATAGTATCTTTTATAGCATCACAACGAACTTGTGTACTTGGTCTATCTATGTTTTGCAATAGAGCTACTTTGATTTCGCCTTCTCCTGCATCTGGGAAAGTTTCATCTATCCAAGCCGAAGCCATTTGTCCAACCATTTCACCTTGAACTTGTTCTACTGACATGAAAGAACCTTCAACATCATATGTAGGGTCATCAGCTATAAACATAACTTTTACGTCCATTTCACGCGCTTTTGCTATAACAGTTTCATAAGCTGCAACGTCTACTGGTTGAGCAATTATCAAATCTGAACCCATAGTTACAAAGTTCTCTATTTGTTGAATCTGTGTAGCTATATCAAAGTTACCTTCTGTTGCAACAAATTCCATTCCTAATTCTGTAGCATATTGTTCAATTTTTTCAGCAGTTGCTGCTAAGAAAGGATCACTTAATGTCGGTGGACAATATGTTATTAATTTTCCTTCATATGGCAAACCGCTTGTTTGTTCTCCATCAGTTGAAGTATTTCCTGCATCTGAATCTCCGCTTGAGCAAGCTCCTAAAACCATCATTATTGAAATTGCTATAGCTATCATATTAAATATTTTTTTTGTTTTCATCTTATATACTCCTTGTAAAGTTTTAATTTGAATATTATTTTTTTATATTTTTTCTATTATTTTTCTGGGCAAGCTACTACTAACATCTTAGTCGTTACTATACCTGTGTTTTTTGATTCTCTTCCTACATATGGTGCAAAATGAATTGAATCACCTTCTTTTAGCACATGAGTTTGACCATCTTCAGTATTAACAGTCATTTCACCTTCTACAATAAAATATATCAATTCTTTATCAGCTTTTCCCATTTCAGCTCCGCCACCTGGTAAGAAATGTGATAGACCTAATGTGATAGTACCATTTACTTCGTCTGCATCATGAAGTCTTGTAGGTCTCACAGCGTAGTGGCCTCCTGCTTCATATGGTCTTGCTTCTTCTGCTTTAGTTACTTTGTATTTCATTTTTTCTCCTCAGTCTTAAAATTCTAAATTACCGTTAATTTCACTCAATTCTTATCACTTAGACAAGATTGGCTATCTGTCTATTTTCACATTAAATCGTCAACGTTTTCCTGTGTATTTAGATTACGATAACAATGCATTTTAGAAATCGGAGCGACGAATATGTCGCCCCTTCTTTTCTATATTTTCAGATTTGATTATTAACCAATAGCTGTCAAGCCACCATCAGGATATAATATGTTTCCAGTCATATAATCTGATGCTGGAGCAGCTAAAAACACTGCAGTTCCAACGCAATCTTCAGGAACAGCTGCTTTTTTCATCGGTACTGCCTCAGCAAGTTTTTGAATAAAAGCATCGCCACCACGTTGTTCTATATAATCTGCCATCATCGGAGTCATAGTAACTGTTGGTCCAAAAGCATTAACAGTTATTCCATAAGGTCCAAACTCTGATGCCAATTGTCTAGTCAACATATCTACTGCGCCTTTAGTAGCACAATATCCTGCATTACCTGGAGTTTTTGTAGCTATCTTTCCTCTTACAGAAGACACATTTATAATCTTTCCATATCCTCTTTCGATCATATATTTGCCAAAATGTTTACAACATAACATTACACCATAAACATTTACTTCCAACATCTGCATAAAATCATCCATAAAGAAATCTTCAGCATTATGTTTTTTGTTTAATCCTTGTGAATTGACTAAAATATCAACGCCTCCAAGGTCAAAATTCGCTTGTTTCGCAACAGCTTCAACTTTTTCTTCAGAAGTTCCATCTAATATATAATACGAAACATCCGCTCCACAATTTTGCTTTATTTCAGCAACAGCTTCTTTAAGAGATTCTTCTTTTCTGCTTGCAATTGCAACTTTTGCTCCTGCTTCTGCAAGACCTTGAGCTACTGCTTGACCTAATCCGCCAGCACCTCCAACTACAAATGCACTTTTTCCTTTTAAAGAAAATAAATTTCTCATTATTTTCCTCCTAAACTAATTTTTTATACATGCTTTGTTAAGCCTAAAATTTCTCTTGCATCAGCTGCTGTAGCTATATCTCTGCCTACTTCTTTACAAATTCTTACAGCTCTTTCGACCAATTGAACATTTGTTGCCATTACACCTTTTTCTAGCATTATATTGTCTTCAAGACCAACTCTTACTCCATCACATCCCATTGCAAGACCCATTAGTAAACAAGGCATATGATCTTTGCCTATACCTGTGATTGACCAAGTAGAATTCGGTCTTATTCTTGGTAGCATATATGCTAATGTTGCCGCATCTCCTGGCATTCCTCCTGGTACACCCAACACGAATTGGTAGTGTAAAGGTTCTTGTAAAACGCCTTTCTTTACAAAATGATCAACATTTCCTATATCTCCACCATTAAATATTTCACACTCAGGTTTGATATTTAACTCTTGAACATCTTTTCCTAATTGAGTCAAGAATGTTGGATGGTTTGAAAATATATATGAGTTTGCCCAGTTCATGCTTAGTGGATCATAAGAACACATTTCAGGCATTAATGCTGGAAGATGAGCTCTTCTCATATCATCTGGCCAACTTGAACCTGAAGTAGTTAAGTTTAATACCAGATCAAGATCTTCTTTTTTAGCTTTTTCTCTGATTAATCCAACAACTTCTGCAAACTTTTCAGTTTCCATTGTGTTTTTACCATCTTTATCTCTAACGTGGATATGTATGATTGCAGCACCTGCTTTAGCACAAGCTATTGCATCATCTGAAATTTCCTCCGGTGTGATTGGTACGTTAGGGCATAGCTCTTTTGTTGTACCTGCGCCACATAATGCGGCAGTTATTATTACTTTTTTGTTTGCCATTTTTAGTTTTCTCCTTTAAATTTACTATTTTATTTTATTTACAAGCTGCGCCTAAAGCGATGCTTAATAATTTCGTTTCTGTTGTCGCTGCACGCGAACAAACTATTACAGGAACTTTTGTTCCTAATATAAGTATCCCTGCTGGGTCTCCCGTAACTTCAGCTATCATCTTTCCACATATATTTGCAGCTGCTAAGTCAGGGAATAACAGTAGATCTGCATCTCCTGCTACAGGACTGTCATATTTTTTTACTTCTGCTGATTCTTTTGATATAGCTAAGTCTATTGATATAGGCCCTTCGACTATACAATTTGGTATCTCTCCGTTTTCCCACATCATTTTAAGTTCTGCTGCTTCTGTACTTGATGGCATTCTTTTATTTACAGTTTCAGCAGCAGACAATACTGCTACTTTGGGCTTATCAAAACCCATGCTATTAAGTGCATTTACCGCATTTATGATAAGTTCTTTTTTCTGCTCTAATGTAGGATGTTCACATATACCTGTATCTGTCATAGCAATCAATTTATGGTAATTAGGAAGCTTTCTCATTGTCAACATAGATATAAGAGATCCTGTTCTAAGGTTATTTTCCTTAGATACTAATGCTCTCATAAAAGTGGAAGTATTTAACAAACCTTTCATGAGCATATCTACTTTGCCTTCATGTATTAGTTTTACAGCTTCTTTCATGGCTTCTTCAGGATCTTCATGCTCTATAAATACAGGAGTAATGAATCCTTTTTCTTCTGCTGCTTTTACAGCTTCAAGAGTGTGCTCATCTTTAGGCATTACTACGCCTAATCTTCTTGGTTTACCACTTGAAAGAACTTTATCTGTAAGTTCATCAAAATTTTTATAAATCATTATATCAACTCCACTATAGCGGCTGCGCCCATTCCTCCGCCTATACACATTGTGATAAGCGCATATTTTCCGTTATTTTCTTTTAAATAATCAATAGCTTTACACATTAGCACGCATCCTGTAGCACCCATTGGATGTCCAAGGGCTATAGCTCCACCCCAAGGATTAACTTTTTCTATTGGCAAGTTTAATTCTTTTATACAAGGTATTGCTTGTGCGGCGAACGCTTCGTTAATTTCTATTACATCCATTTGGTCGATAGTCAAATTAGCTTTTTCAAGCACCTTAGGCACTGCATATATTGGACCTTCACCCATATACTTAGGATCACATCCAGTAGATACAAAACTTACAATCTTTGCTATAGGTTTTATATTTAGTTCTTGTGCTTTTTTCTCATTCATCAAAACAGCAAATGCAGCTCCATCACTTACTTGTGAACTTGTAGCAGCAGTAACTGTTCCATCTTCTTGGAAACAAGGCTTAAGCGATGCCAACTTCTCTAAAGTAGTGTTTGCACGAATCCCTTCATCTAAAGTCACTATTTTGCCATTGCTTTCTATAGGAACTATGCTTCGATTTAGAAGTCCGCTCTCTTGAGCTTTTGCAGCTTTTAGGTGACTGTTAAGCGCAAATTCGTCCATTTCTTCTCTCGTAACACCCCATTTTTGAGCTACATTTTCAGCAGTAGTACCCATTGCCATATATGCACCTGATTCATTTTCAATCAACCACTCGTTGTCATCATCGACGCCTCTTGTAAGAGTCATGCTCATTTGCTCAACTCCACCAGCAACTATCACATCGGCATTATTTGCCATTATCGCATTAGATGCTGTAGCTATAGCTTGAATCCCAGAAGAACAGAATCTATTAATAGTCTGTGCACTTACAGAATATGGTAATCCTGCTCTTAATGCCACTAATCTCGCCATGTTTTTACTGCATTTATTTTCATGTCTAGCTGACCCTAATATAATATCATCTATATCTTCTTTTTTTAGTTCAGGTACTTGCTCCAAAACTTTATTTAAAGTTTCCGCAGTCCAATCTATCGGATGAACTCCTGTAAATGCTCCATTTTTAGCTTTTCCAATAGCAGATCGACCATATGCAACTATTACTGAATTATTCATTACAATCCTCTTTCTCTAACTTTACATCATTGTGAAGCTTTAATATTTCAATTAACATTTTGTTTCTGTATTTCTCTAATGTTTCATTATCATTACCTATTTCAGGTGTTCTGTTTAACAATGTCTCATCTATTCCTGCTTGAGCTACTTCTGGCCAATCATCTGGATATTTAATCCAATTACCTAAGTCATCCAAATAGCTTGATCTATCTGATCCTTTAGCAACAACTTTTTCGAACATTCCTTTAACTCCACCTGCGCCTCCGCCTAATTGCATCGTTAAATTATGTCCCATTACTGCCCATCTCATACCTGGTCCAAATGTAAGTGCCGTCTCGCAGTCTTCAATAGTACAAACTCCTCTCTTAATAAGTTCTACTATTTCTCTACCTATAACAACTTGCATTCTATTAGCTATAAATCCTTTAGTCTCTTTTTTTAACACTACAGGCTTTTTGTCTATATCAATACAAAATTGTCTTATATGCTCTATTGCATCTTCACTATTTTCAGGTCCAACTAACTCTATTAAAGGAATCAAATGTGGTGGATTGTAAGGGTGCATGCAAATACATCTTTCAGGATATTTGCTGAATTCTGCCAATTTGCTTATAAGTAAACTTGAAGTAGAAGTCGCAACTATAACTTTTTCATCACAGTATTCATCAATTTGTTGATAAGCAGTTTCTTTGATATCATATTTTTCAGTTATAGATTCTATAACTAATTGCACATCTATTAATGCTTCTTTTAATTCAAAAGTATAAGATATACGATTTAAAGCCTCTTCTACCTCTGTAACTTCTAATAATCCCCCTTCAACCATCTCCTTGAAATTTTCTTTGACTTTTTCTTCTGCGGCTTTAAGTTGTCTTTCACCTCTAGCATAAACAGCTACTTCAATACCTTTGTAGCTAAGACAAGTCGCCCATCCGCTTCCCATTAAGCCTGCACCGAAAAGTGCTACTTTTTTAATTTGTGGATATTTCATAGTATCTACCTCTGTTTTTTTAATACAGCGTGCTAATTTCCCCACGGCCGTATTTTGATTTTACATCATCTAAATTTTTACAATCTCTTGGTAACCAACGATATTCATAAATAGTTTCTTCACCACTTAATACTCTCATTCCGCCTTGAGCAAGTGCCTGCATTTCTCTTTCACCTGGTATTATCTCAACAGGTGCCAAGAAACCTACTCTTTCTACTATCCAGTCCGTAAATCTCTTAGAATATGCTAAACCGCCTGTTAAAACAATTCTGTCAATCTTTCCACATCTTACGACAGACATCTCTCCAATAGCTTTTGACACTTGATATGACATATACCAAAATAATTCTTCAGCTTCTTTGTCTCCATCTGTTATTTTTTGATCTACTACTCTTGTATCTTGCGTTCCTAAGTATGCGGATAGTCCACCTTCGCCACGCATTTTTCTTAACACTTCTTGTTTAGTAAATTCTCCCGAAAAACACATTTCTATAAGAGCTGTAGAAGGTATCCTTCCTGCTCTTTGAGCAGACATAGGACCTGCATCGTCTTCAACAGTGTCTGCCATTATTCCACCTGAATGGAAAGAAAGAGTAATTCCTCCACCTAAATGTGCAACTAATATATTACATTCTTCATATGATTTGCCTAATTTTTTAGCCATTTCACGAGCTACAGCTCTTGAGTTTAAGCAGTGATCCGATGCCCATCTTTTTACGGTCGGTATCCCCGTAAGGTGTAAAGTAGGCTCTACGTCTGTTGCAGAAGGAGCATCGTAAAATATTACAGGCATTTTGTATTCTTTTGAATATTCATATCCGATAAACGCAGCCATACTTGAAGCATGTTGTGTTCTCGGAGCATTTTCAAGGATCGTAAGTACATGTTCATCTATCGCATAAGCTCCTGAATGAACTCCGTTCATCGAACCTCCTCTGCATACAATCATATCTATTTCATTCATATTTATTGAATTTTTCTCTATGAATGCATCCATGTCCCTTTTTCTCAAAGGTAACTGATCTATCATTAGCGGGCATGAACGCACCTCCTGTGCGTCCACTGTAAGTTCTTCTCTTAATATCTCTTTATCATCTTCAAAAATAGCTACTTTTGTAGAAGTACTGCCCGGATTTATCGTCAAAATTCTTTTACTCATCTATATTATCTCCAACACTCAATAATTCCATCTACTGGGAATGTAGTTATTACTTCATATCCGTCTTTTGTTATTACAACATCTTCTTCAAGTCTTATGCCAAATCCTGAACCTTTAGGTCCATAATATGTTTCTATAGCTAAGACCATACCTTCTTGTAAAACTTCATTTGTTCCACAGTTCCAGTTCCAGAACATTTCAGGTCCTTCTTGAAGACCTATTCCAAGACCATGTCCAAGGTAGAAGCCTCTACAATGTTGCCAGCTTTCATAACCGAATTCTGTAGAATCTTTTGGCCAAGGTGCTATTACCTCTGAAGTTGTAACACCTGGTTTTAACAATTTGATAGCATCATACATTTCGTCTCTGCATCTTTTGTATGCATCTTTTTGTTGTTGACTAGCCTTTCCACAAGAAAAAGTTCTGTAATAGCAAGTTTTATATCCTTGAAATGAAGCTCCGTTGATATCTACACATATTAGCTCTCCTGGGCCTACTGCTCTGTCGGTAAAGTCAATAAACAACGGATTAGTTCTTGGTCCTGATGCACAAACAAACTCCATACACTCATCAGCACCCATTTCATACAATTTTTTCATACCGATACCTACAAGATCATTTTCTCTGATACCAGGTCTTATTGCGTCAGCAATATCGGCAAATGCTGCATCTGCCATTTTGCACGCATATCTTAAGCAAGCAATTTCATCTTGATTTTTGATAGCTCTTGCATCAAACATGCATTTAGTCGCATTACAATAGTTGTTTAATCCCATTTCTCTTAAAAGTTCTGTAAATATTAGTTCACCTACACAACCATCAAGTCCGATCATGATATCATTTGACATTTTATTTTCTTCCATTATCTGTTTAATTGCTACAGGATATTTAGGAAGCTCTTTAGTACTCTTAGCAAATTTTATAGAACCTAGGGCAGATTGCACCTTGTTTTTCATCCAAGGCATGCTTCTTTGTAATGCAAACGGGTCAAAAGAAGCCAATACAAAAGCCCAAGGATCTCCTTCGACAGGTACTATAACGCACTGAGCAGACGCAGGTCTGTTTGGCACAGTTACATAAGCTCCTGTTATATAACGAATTGAATACGGATCCCATGTAATTAAAAGATCTATTCCATCTTTCTTCATTTGGTCTTGAGTTCTCTTTAGTCTATATTTTCTCATACGATCATAGTCTATTCCTATGTTTCTGTCTGTAGCTGTAATTCCATAAGGCATTTTTTTACACTTCCTTTTCTTTTTATTTTTGTTTCAATTTATAACTGACTTATATCAATTTTGCATCTGAAAATATTTTAGTGGAGCGACGAAAGTGCCGCTCCCTATATTTAATTGATTTAACACATGCATATTATTTGTGAATATGCTAATTTTTATTCTTCACCTTCATACTTGATGTAATCAAAGTCGTGTGCAGTTCCTGACATGTTGAATGAATACATTTCTGATAATACGTGGATTCTGTAATCTCTTTCGATTAATGTTTTCCAAGGTCTAACACAGATATAGTGAGTTAATCTACGGCAAGTACGATCTTTTGTCATGATATGTGTACGAGCAAATTCCCAAGCACGCTCAACGATTTTGCCTTTTTCTACTACTTCGTTAACAACACCAGCAGCTAAACACTCTTGAGCGTCCATGCCTTTACAAGTTAACATCATGTAGTTTCCTCTTTTGATTCCAAGAATTTCTTGTAAACAAAGACCCATTCCATCTCCTGGTACGTGTCCACCGTTCATTCCATAGTGGTCATCTTGTAATATAAAATCTGGTGTACAGAAACAAATATCACTCATCATACACATTTCCCAGTGAATTCCTCTTCCGTTGATAGCTGCGATAGTTGGTATTTCTAAGTCGTTTACAAAGTTTTCAACGATTTTTAATGTATCATAAATTTGAACATCAAAACGCTGATCATTATCTGGTGATTGCTCAACTTCAGCAAAAGAAGCTGTATCAGTTTCATGAATCCAGTATGGGTTTGTAGAAGTTAATATTAAACACTCAACCCACTTAGCATGACCTATATCAGTCCAAACTTCAGATAACGCATGGTGGAATTGATAACTCCATTGTACTGGACCACCTTTTGTATGCATTTTCATTTCTAAAATTCCATCTGCAAATGTAAATTTGAAGAAATCTTCATATTTTTTTTGCATATCCTCTAAAGTCATCATATTTATCCAATTGTATTTTGCCTTTGGCGTAGTGTTTCCGTGATTCATTGTAAAATTCTCCTCTCAATTTTAAAAAATATTTTTAATTTAATTTTATTAAAATTTGTAATTTTGTAGTTACAATATTACAAATTGAAATCTAAGTTATAATGCAATTTATTAATTTTCACTATTTTTTATCTACTATTGAAGTGTCATCAATCCACCATCAGGGTAGATAAATTGTCCTGTTACAAATCCTGCAGCTTCAGATGCAAAGAAAAGTGCAACTCCTGCACAATCAGCAGGTGTACCTATTCTTCCCATAGGAACTCTTGCAGCTGTTCCATCTCTTAATTCAGGATTTTTTTCAAATATAGGCTTCATCATTTCAGTCTCTGTCATTATAGGACCTATGCAGTTTACAGTTATGCCATGTTTTCCCCAACCTGCAGCTAAGTTTATGCTATATGCATCTACAGCACCTTTTGTTGAACCGTAGCAAACAGATATATCAGAAGGCTTAGTTCTGACAGAACCTATTGAGCTTACATTAATTATACGTCCATATTTTTTAGCTACCATTTGTTGACCAAAATACTTACAAGTAAGCATTACACTTTTGACATTAGCATTATACATTTCATCCCACTCTGCTATAGGATGCTCAAGTGCAGAAAACTTTTTGTTTACACCTTGTGAATTAACAAGTATGTCTACAGAACCTAATTGCTCTTTTACCTTTTCTGCTAATTCCTTAACTGCTACATCATCAGTACAATCAGCCGCCATACAAAGTGGCTTCACAGAGATTTCTTTTTCTATTTGCTCTGCCCAAGCTTCTAATTTAGCAGCACTTCTTCCAACAATACAAACTTTTGCTCCTACCGCACAAAACGCTTTAGCGATTTCTCCGCCTATTCCGCCAGCACCACCGACAACAACAGCAACTTTGTTCTCAAGGTTAAAAATATTTTTGTAAATATTCATCTTTTTTCCTTTTATATCTTTTATCTAAAGATATATCCTTTCTTAATTCTTCTAATGGAAATCCATTTTGTTTTAACAATACATATTAATCAAGCTTTTTTACTCATTAAACAAGTAACTTTTTTAAACTGGATCAGTTCCTATTTCTTCCAAAAATTTAAATACTTTTTCCAATTTTTCATCTCTTGTTCCTAGTATTTCCGAAAGTTCTCTATCCGAGTAGTCAAAGAAACCTTTACCACTCTTAACCCCCAAGTCCCCTTGCGCAACCTTATCAAACAACGCAGCTGGTCTGTTATCTATCGGTGCCTCAACAAAATCAGGATTTTCAAGATTCATAGCACTTAAATCAAGTCCTGTAAAATCATATCTTTGTGCAAATCCCAGAATCATAGCTCTCGGAATCAAGCTATTCTTTACTGCTAGATCCATATCTTCAACAGACATAATATCATTATCTAACATGTAGAACATTTCTCTTCCTATAATTCTTTGGAATCTGTTTATACAAAACCCTGTTACAAATTTATTTAAAACAGAAGGAACTTTTCCTAAGCTTTTTAATAATTCAAGTGTAACATTTAAAGCATCTTCTCTTAAATCTGGGTTTTTAACCACTTCTACAAGAGGTATCAAATCTGGAGGAGAGAACCAATGTGCTATCAAAGTTCTCGCTAATCTGTTTTCAGGCATTAATTCAAATATGTTTAAATATGAAGTATTACTCGCTATTATCACTTCTTCCTTACACAACTCATCGATTTTTTTATAAAATTCTCTTTTGATATCTTTTTTCTCAATTATACATTCAACTATATAGTCAACGTCTTTTAAAGCAGTTTCTATATTGTCTGTAGTAGCAATCTTGTTTTTTACTTCATTTTTTTTCTCTACATCTTCAATCTTTCGATCTAAGTTAGCCGCTACAAGAGTCATAGCTCTTTCCAGCTGTTCTTTAGAAATATCATATAATACAACTTCATATCCTGCTGTAGCGTAAAGATGTGCAAAAGAAGCACCCATTGTACCCGCTCCGCAGATAGCAATTTTTTTAACATCTTGCAATTTCATATTATATTTTCCATACCTTTCGTTTTTTATCATTTTTAAACTATAATATCTCTCGGCCTAAAAAATTCATGCGGCCAATATTTTTACTGTTCACCTACTATAGTAGCAATTCTTATGCCAACTTTTCCTTCTTTCGAAAAAAAAATAAATTCTGTTTTTAGGGAATAAAATTAAGTTTTTTTTGCAAATAATTATTAAACAAGTGTTTGTATTTTCAAGTTCAATTATTAAGTATTTTTTAATACTCAATATTGACTTTGAAGTATTTTTTTGGTATTATATCTATATTAATCGTGTATTAAAAACAATTATTTAAGGAGATAACTATATTCACATGAACAATTCCATGTTAATAATTAGTATAACAAAAGATCCCGCAGAGTATTTAACAGAATATCTTCGCGATATTTTCGGAGATAACATCAAATATTCTATTTTTAGTTTTTCTGAACATAGCCCTGAATCTTTAGATCTGCTATTATCTGAAAAACCTACACTCATAGCCGCAAGCGGTAGCACATCATTAAATCTGTTCAAAAAAAAATATCCAGATGTTCCAATTTTAAAAACTACAAGGGATATAACCGAGCCCGAGTTTATAGATAGTCTTCTGTCTATCCCTGACAATTCTGACGTATTAGTTGTAAACGAAACTGTAGATGGTGCCTCTAATACTGTTAACTCACTAATAGATATAGGTGTTACTCACTTAAATTATATTCCTTATTGGAAAGGGGCTGATGGTGACTTTAGCAACATAAATATCGCAGTTTCTCCAGGTATGTTAAAATATTGTCCAAAACATATAACAATAAAAATAGATATAGGAATGAGAACCCCTTCGACAATGTTTATTACTGAAGTTATGAAATCTTTCGATATGATAGACAACCATAAATATTTCGAAAAATTTATTAATAAGAAAAAGAGAGTTCTATTGAATGTGTATAAAAGACTTAATAAGGAGTTTAACCAAGTTAATCTCCTGAAAAATTCTTTACAAAACATAGTTAATAAACTTGATGAGGCTATCATATCCATAAATAAAAACTATGAAATAATTGAAATCAATGATACGGCTGAATCAACACTAGGCATAGATAAAAGCAGTATACTTGGAAAAAACATAGACACTGTTATCGGCTTTAAATTTCATGAAAGTAGCTTCGATGTAGATTCTGACAAATACAGAATTGTAACTATCAATAAAAATCAATTTTATATAGATTATATTCCGATGAATAATAATTTTGGAAATCACGGTATTTTTACATTTAAAAAAATTGAAAGCATACAAGAAAATGATGAGCGCATACGTAGGATATTCTATAAAAAATTTAATGGACATGTGGCAAAGCACAATTTTTCTAATTTTTTATACGGTTCAGAGATTATTAAAATAGATGTAATCGAAAAAGCAAAGCATCTTTCAAAAACAGAATCTACAATACTTATAACAGGAGAAAGTGGTACTGGGAAAGAGGTGTTAGCTCAATCTATACACAATTTTTCAAAAAGGCATGCCAATCCTTTTGTTGCTGTAAACTTTGCTGCACTTCCTGACAATTTAGTTGAAAGTGAATTGTTCGGATATGAAGAAGGAGCTTTTACAGGTGCGAAAAAATCAGGCAAAAAAGGTCTATTTGAACTAGCTCATACAGGTACTATTTTTTTAGATGAAATAGGAGATGCTTCAATGTGGGTGCAGACAAGATTGCTAAGAGTATTAGAAGAAAAAGAAGTGATGCGGCTTGGTGATACAAAAGTTATTCCGCTAAACATACGAATCATAGCTGCAACTAATAAAAATTTAAAAAAATTGATTGAAGAAGGAACATTCCGTGCAGATTTATACTATAGATTGAACACTTTCCAAATTTACATTCCTGCATTAAGAGAAAGAAAAGACTGCATCAATGTTTTAACATCTGAATTTCTTAGATTGAATGGAATATCCAACAAAACTTTCTCTAAAGAAGCAAATGATCATATTTTGAACTATGAATGGAATGGAAACATAAGAGAGCTTAAAAACATGGCTGCTTATATTTCTGCTATGAGCAAAAACAATACCATAGATGTTTTCGACTTACCTTATGAAATCGCTTACAATAACACTACTCATGATTATTCCAATACGATCAATACAGATATTCTACCGATTTCAACCTCTCAAGAAACACATGTAAATCCTCAACCAATTTCTTTTGAGACTACATTTACTTCCTCATCAAATTTAGATTTAAACTCTACTGAAGCCATTAGTTTAATGCTTAAAGAAAGCTATGATTTGCAGATTATATGCCCAATACTAAAAATATTATCTTCAAACAAGCATCGAATGATAAAGCTAGGCAGAAACAAGATATTAGAAATTTTAAATGAAAACAAACGTTGCATATCTTACAGTAATTTACGCACAATATTTAAACATCTTGAAAATTTAGGATTGATAGCTGTAGGCAAAACTAAACAAGGTACTTTATTGACTGAAAAAGGTGAAAAAGTTTATTGTGATTTATTGACAATGTGATTGAAAAGAATTATACTGTCTAATATAATATTTTTACTTTTATCTAGCGATATATTTTTACTGTTCATAAAAATATTAAGTGAGGTAGTTTTAAGTATGAAAAATGTAGTAATAGTATCAGCAACAAGAACAGCATTAGGTTCTATTGGTGGCACATTGAAAGATATCCAGCCTGAATTACTTACAAAAGTAGTAATAGAAAGAGCAATAGCAGATGCAAATTTTGATGTTTCTCTTATAGATGAAGTTATAATAGGTCAAACCAAACAATCAACCGACGCACCAAACATAGCAAGAGTTGCAGCTTTAATGGCAAATTTACCTATAGAGATACCAGCTTATACTGTCCATAGACAATGTGCTTCAGGATTACAGGCTATGCTTAATGCAATGCTGCAAATTCAGACAGGATTTTCCGACATTGTACTTGCTGGTGGTGTAGAAAGCATGAGTACTGCTCCTTTTTATATCAGAAATGCAAGATTTGGAGTAGGACATGGGAATACAGGGTTTATAGATCCTAATATAGAAAGTCAACCAAAATCTCAACCAACAGATAAATTCGGAACATTTAATATGATTCAAACAGCTGACACTGTTGCAGACAAATATAATATATCAAGAGAAGAACAAGATGAGTTTGCACTTTCTAGTCAACACAAGGCTATTGCAGCTATAGACAATGGAAAGTTTTTAGATGAAATAGCACCTGTTGAAATTAAAACAAGAAAATCTGTAACTGTATTCTCTCAAGATGAATACCCAAAAAGAGATACTAATATAGAAAAATTAGCAAAACTTAGACCTATTTTTGAAGGTGGTACAGTTACTGCTGGTAATGCTTCAGGCAGAAATGACGGAGCTTCAGCTTTAATCTTAATGTCTGAAGAAAAAGCAAATCAATTAGGGTTAAAGCCATTAGCAAGAATAATTGCAGCTACAGCTACAGGTGTAGATCCTAGAATAATGGGTATAGGGCCTGTTTCAGCTACAGAAAAGCTCCTTGCTAAAACAGGTATGAAAATATGCGATTTTGATTTGGTTGAAATCAACGAGGCATTTGCAGCCCAAAGTATAGCTTGTGTAAAAGAATTGGGGATAGATATTTCAAAAGTAAATGTCAATGGTGGTGCTATCGCTTTAGGTCACCCATTAGGTTGTTCAGGGGCGAGAATTTCGACTACTTTGATCCATGAAATGAAGCGACGCAATTCTAAGTATGGACTTGCAACCATATGTGTTGCAGGTGGGCTTGGTATGTCAATGGCATTCGAAAATTTATTGTAATTTTTTTATAAGGGAAGGCTTCTATGCCTTCCCGTTTTAGTACATTATATTAAGTTTAGAAATTGGAGGCTATATGAGTAAAAAACCTAATGTAATTTTAATTTTCGTAGATGATTTAGGTTATGGAGATGTATCATCCTTTAACAAAGACAGCAAAATACATACTAAAAACATCGATGCTTTAGCGATGAGTGGAATGTGTTTTACAGATTCGCATGCATCAGCGCCACTTTGTACCCCTTCTAGATACAGCCTTTTGACAGGAAGATACAATTTTAGATCAAGGTTAAAAAGAAACGTCTTAGCAGGTGATAGCTCTATTTTAATAGAAAAAGATAGAAAAACTTTAGGTCACTTATTCCAAGAAAATGGATATTCAACAGCTTGCGTAGGAAAATGGCATTTAGGCATGGAGTGGCACTTGAAAGATAATTACGGCCCTCATGATTACCCTGAAATAGATCCTAAACACTACGACACTATTCCCAAAAAGACACCTTTTGTTTCAATTCCTGGCGAATTTGATGATAGAATTGAAGGATTGGATATTGACTACACTAAACCTATAATATTTGGACCAAATGAACATGGCTTTGACTACTATTTTGGAATGGTTGCCTCAATGGATCAACCTCCATATGTTTATATAGAAAATCATGATTTGTTAAAACCATTGACTAAATGGTCTGGAACTTTAGATATAGAGCGTAAAAATCCAGGAGATACTGACAAATGGCAATTTGGACTTAGTTGCGATGATTTTGATCACTCAAAAATAATGGCTGATATGAACAATAAAGTTTTAGAGCTGATAGATGATTACGCTCAAGAAGACAGGCCTTTCTTTATCTATTATCCTACTCCTGCTGTACATACTCCTTTTTACACTAGAGAAGAGTTTAAAGGTAAATCCGAAATAGGTCCTTATGGAGATATGGTATTAGAACTTGATTTCATGGTAGGTGAAATAACTGCAAAACTTAGAGAAAAAAATATATTGGATGATACGATTATAATATTCACTAGTGACAATGGTTGTTCCTCTGTAGTTGATTTTGAAGAAATGATAAAAAAGGGGCATAATCCAAGCTATCACTTTAGAGGCGATAAAGGCATGATGTATGAAGGAGGACACAGAGTTCCAACTATAATACACTATCCTTCAAAAATAAGAGCTGGTAGTATTTGTGAAGAAAATGTATGTCACACTGATTTTTATAGAACTTTTGCAGATATGTTTAGCAATACTCTTCCAGATGAAGTCGCAGAGGATTCTTTCAGTATGTTACCTTTGATTTATGAAACTGGAAAAAGTGATAGAGCAGCTACTATTTGCAACTCAGCTGTAGGGTTTATGGGGATAATTAAAAATGGTTATAAACTACTTTGTTGTCCCGACGGAGGAGTTGGTAGAACTTGTGTCCAATCAGTTCTTGAAGGAAAAACTATAAACGAACCTTTTGAACTATTTAACTTAAATGACGATATTCAAGAAACTACTGATATATTTAGTAAAAACCCAAAAATTGTCGATGAACTATTGAAGGAACTAAACAGAGTTTTTGATGATGGTCGTTCTTACCCTGGAACACCTCAACAAAACATAATCCCCGAAAAAGAATGGACTCAAATTAATTTTAAAAAATAGATTTTAATAATAAAAAAAATTGCAAACCGAATTATCGATTTGCAATTTTTTTATTATCTTAATTACTTAAGTTCTACTGTTGCGCCTTCTGCTTCTAAAGCTTCTTTCATTTTATCAGCTTCTTCTTTAGATACGCCAGATTTAACTGTGCTAGGAGCTCCGTCAACTACTTCTTTAGCTTCTTTTAATCCTAATCCTGTTAATTCTCTAACAACTTTGATAACTTTGATCTTTCCAGATCCAGCGTTAGCTAATACTACGTCAAACTCAGTTTTTTCTTCTTCAGCTGGAGCTGCTCCACCTGCTACTGCACCCATAACAGCTACAGGAGCTGCTGCAGATACTCCGAATTCTTCTTCAATTGCTTTTACCAATTCGTTTAATTCTAATACAGTTAATTTTTTAATTTCTTCTATAAAGTTCGTGATTTTTTCACTTGCCATTTTAATTACCTCCTAAAATATTATATAATTATTCTTGTGTTTCTTCTGTTTGTGCTTCTTCAACAACTTCTACTGGCTCGCTTGCTTCTTCAGCAGGAGCAGCAGTTTCTTCAACTACAGGAGCTTCCGTAGCTGGAGTTTCAACAACAGGAGCTTCTTCTACTACTGGAGCAGTTTCTACTACTGTATCATTTTTTTCACTAACTTGGCTTAACATGTAAGCAAGGTTCTTAATGTTAGCTTGTAACACACCTGCTAATTGTCCTAATAAGACTTCTCTAGATGGTATGTTTGCTAATGCCTTAACAGCTTCACTATCTAAAACTTTACCTTCAGCAATACCAGCTTTAATCTTAAGCTTATCATTGCCTCTTGCAAATTCGTTTGTGATTTTTGCACCAGTTACAACATCATCATATGATATTGCTATAGCACTTGGTCCGTTTAATTGCTCGTCTAATCCTGTAATGCCAAGTTCATTAAGCGCAAATCTCATAAGTGTATTTTTGTAAACTTTGTATTCTACGCCTGCTTCTCTGTATTTGTTTCTCAAATCAGTAGCATTTTCAACTGTTAAACCTCTGTAATCCACAAGTACAACAGATTGAGATTTAGCGATTTTATCTCTAATTTCACTAACTACTTGCTTTTTTTGTTCTAATACGTTTTGATTCACTGAGTTACACCTCCTTAAAAATTGTATATCAATATCTGCATATAGAAAAATTCCCCTCGCAGACGAAGAGAATTTATAAGAGTTATAATTTCTTCCTCGGTAGGATATGTTTTAAATCTTCAAAACTAAATAGTTTATCTAATTCCTACTGTCTGCGGCAGATATTCAGTTTTTAATCTTTCTTGTATTTATCAATAACTATTTGATTAGTCCATTAATTTTGCTGTGTTAAGCTTGATTCCAGGGCCCATCGTGCTAGTGATTGAAACACTCTTTAAGTATTTACCTTTAGCTGCTGATGGCTTAGCTTTAACAACAGCATCTATTACTGAAGATATATTGTCTGTTAATTTTTCAGCACCGAAAGATTTCTTTCCTACTGGAACGTGGATTATAGCTGTTTTGTCAAGTCTGTACTCAACTTTACCTGCTTTAATTTCTTCAATCGCTTTTGTTAAATCAAAAGTAACTGTACCTGATTTAGGGTTTGGCATGATACCTTTAGGTCCTAAAACTCTACCTAATCTACCTACAACACCCATCATGTCAGGTGTAGCTATAACTACATCAAAATCAAACCAGTTTTCTTTTTGGATCTTGTCAGCTAATTCAGCTTCTCCTACGTATTCTGCACCAGCTTCTTGAGCTTCTTTAGCTTTGTCGCCTTTAGCAAATACTAATACTCTTACTGATTTACCAGTTCCGTGTGGAAGAACTACTGCTCCTCTTACTTGTTGGTCTGCGTGTCTTGGGTCAACACCCAATTTGATATGAAGTTCTATAGTTTCGTCAAAGTTTGCTTTTGCAGTCTGTAACGTAACACCTACAGCTTCATCTAAGTCATGTAATCTTTGTTTGTCGAAAGCTTTAATGCTATCTTGATATTTTTTTCCTCTTTTTGGCATCTTTTTTCTACCTCCTTCGTGGTCAATCGGCTATTGCCTCCCACTGATTTGCCAAATCATTTCTGATTTATTGAGTATCTTTAGATTATTCCTCTACAGTTACTCCCATACTTCTTGCAGTTCCTGCTATCATGCTCATAGCTGCTTCTACAGTATTAGCATTTAAATCAGGCATTTTAAGTTTTGCAATCTCTTCTAATTTTTCTTTAGAAATTTTTGCTACTTTTTTCTTGTTTGGCTCTCCTGAACCACTTTCAATACCTACAGCTTTTTTAATTAAAACAGCAGCAGGCGGAGTTTTTGTAATAAATGTGAAAGATCTATCTTGATAAACAGATAATACGATAGGAATTATCATACCTGCTTGATCTGCAGTCTTCGCATTGAATTCTTTACAAAATCCCATGATATTAACTCCGTGTGGACCTAAAGCAGTACCTACCGGTGGAGCCGGAGTAGCTTTTCCCGCAGGAATTTGGAGCTTAACTAAAGCCATAACTTTTTTTGCCATTATGTTACACCTCCTTATTTCTCTGTGGTTAATCGGGTTTTACCCTCCCACATAACATATGGTACAAAGTTTTATCGCCGAAGCGATATTTATTTTTATCATAAAAAATATGATATAAATCTAGATTTTTTCTATTTGTTCATAATCAAGTTCAGCAAGAGTCTCTCTACCAAACATTGAAACATAAACTTTTACTTTTCTTTTTTCATTGTTGATACTTTCTACCGTACCTATGAAATTTTCAAATACTCCATCAATTATTGTAACAGATTCGCCTATTTCTAAGTCTATGTCAGGTAATTTCTCAACAACACCTAATGATTTAACTTCATCGTCACTTAGTGGAACTGGCTTAGATCCTGGACCTACAAACCCTGTTACACCTCTTGTATTTCTAACAAGATACCATGATTCATCTGTCATAATCATCTTAATGATAACATAACCCGGAAACATTTTTCTTTCCTTAACTTTTGTTTTACCGTTTTTCTCTTCTTCAGTCTTCTCTGCAGGAACGATAACTTCAAAAATTATATCTTGCATAGCACGGTTTTCAACTAATTTTTCTATGTTAGTCTTAACCTTGTTTTCATGTCCCGAATATGTATGAACTACATACCATCTTGATCCTTGAGATTTTTGTTTCATACTGACAATACTCCTTTTCGTAAGATGGAATTACACCAATAAACCTAAAACAAATTCAAAAGCAAGATCTAATCCCCATATAACAAGAGTCATAATAGCACATGTTGCTAAAACCACTATAGTATAATTAGTCAAATCTTTTTTTGAAGGCCAGTTTATTTTTTTAGCTTCTGACTTAACACCTCTAAAATAACTTTTCATTCTTGAGGTTGCTTTAACTTTAGTTTCATTATCTTTACTTGACATTAATCAACACCTCTTATATACTATTTAGTCTCTTTATGCATTGTGTGCTTTTTACAAAATCTACAATACTTTTGCATTTCGATTCTATCTGGATTAGTCTTTTTATTTTTTGTAGTATCATAATTTCTCTGTTTACAATCTGTGCACGCCATTTTAACTTTTACTCTCACTGTAACACCTCCGACTTTTTATATTAATAAATGCTCAAAATTCAATGTTTCTTAATCGAGCATACCTATCCGATAATAAGTTACCTAATATAAATTATCATAATTAGACGTTTATGTCAACAATTTTTTATAAATATTTTTAGAGTTTTTCTATCGTTCGTTGCTACTCACAGTCGATATAAGTGTACAAGGGAAAAAATAATAAAATATGGAAGCCTTATGTAGATTGGATTAAGTTGTGTGAAA
>CAYJLG010000013.1:0-30992 GCA_964371035.1 uncultured Clostridia bacterium
AAAATTACTCAAAAAAAGAGCTATATCACAAAATCATTGTGATACAGCCCCTTTTATCTTCCTCATCTTCTTCAGTATTTAACTCTGGCAATTCTTCTAGCGTTTTTAATCCAAAGTGTTTTAAAAATTCTGATGTTGTTCCATATAAAATCGGCTTACCCGGTTTATCAAGTTTTCCAACTTCTTTTATCAATTTTTTGTCTATTAAAGTTTTAACTATATTAGAGCTTTTTATACCTCTAATAATATCAATATCTAATCTAGTAACAGGTTGTCTATATGCCACTATAGACAGTGTTTCAAGTGCTGCTGTAGAAAGTGATCTGTTTGAGATATTTTCTTGCATCAAGAGTTGTATGAATTGATAGTTTTCTTTTTTTGTAGTGAGCTGAAATGTATCACCAAATTGTTGTAACAATAAACCTCTCTTAGTATCTGATGAATATTCATGTGACATTTCGGTCATAAGTTGAATTGTTTCAGTATTATTCAAATTTAACAATTTTGCAATTTCATTCAGTTTTAACGGTTCACCCCAAACAAATAGCAAACTTTCAATCGCACTTTTTAAGTTATCTTTATTCATCACTTTCTCCATTTTCTTCATAATATATTTCTATATCATTAAAGCTATTATTTTGAACTATTCTTATCTCTTTATTTTTCGACAATTCTAGAATAGCTAAAAAAATTGAAACTACATATTCTCGCTTATTAGTGACATTGCTAAAGTCATCAAAAAGTGCAAATACAGACACTTTTCTATTAGACTTCAATTTTTTTAATATGTCATCGCTACATTCCTTAACGCTGTACGACTCTCTATAAATCTTTTCAACAAAAGCAGGTTCTTTTTCTATTTGAATATTTTTTTGTTTTAGCAACTCAGAAAAAATCAAATAGAGTTCATGTGCATTTACAGCTGAAATAGACAATTGGATATGATCTTCAATATTTTCAACTTCTATTTCTTCTTTAGGCTTGTTAAAAAAATATTTGTTTTCAGATTCAAATTCTTTGAGTTTTTCAGAAGCCAATCTACATAGTTTATATTCTAGCAATTGATTTACAAGCAACAATCTAGGATCGTCTTCCTCTTTTTCTTTAATAGGCAACAGCATCTGAGACTTAATCTCCAACAAAGTAGCAGCCATCAGAATAAATTCACTTGTAATATTCAAATTTAAATTCTTCATTTCTTTCAAATATTCCATATATTGCTCTGTTATTTCTGAGATAGGTATGTCATAAATATCTACCTCTTTTTTTTCAATCAAATAGAACAATAGATCAAAAGGCCCTTGAAAAGTAGCTAAATTCACAGAATATTCCATACAATTATATACCTCATCTATCAATTAGTGTTAAAAACAATCTACAATAATCAAAATTAAATTTTTTCATAAGGAACAAATCCTGTATCTGTTACTATTCCATGTATCAATTTTATCTCTTTGTTAAACTCATTAGTGATAGAAAATGCATCTCTTATGTTTTTTTCAATTTCTACTAATTTAGTTTTATCGTTCAGATACAATGTAGCTATTATATCACCTTTTGCTACTTTTTCTCCTACTTTTTTCTTCATCATTAGCCCGACAGAATAATCTATTTCATCTGTTTTCTTTAGTCTACCACCGCCTGCAATCAGCGATGCTGTGCCTATCATTTCAGCATTTATATTGTCAACAATTCCTTCTTTTAAAGATGTAATATCTATCTTAAATTCAGCCGTTTTAAACTTAGAATAATCAGATACTATGTTAACATTTCCTCTTTGAAGTCTAACAAACTCTTCAAACCTATTTAATGCTTTTTTTGTATCTAAAATTTCCTTTGAAATTTGAATTCCTTCTTTAACTGATGAAGTTAAGTTTGTCATTTCAAGTAAATTAGCACATAAAAACATACACAATTCTTCAAAATCTTTAGGACCGTTACCTTTTAAAGTTTCGATTGCTTCGATCACTTCTAAAGAATTACCTACTGCATACCCTAAAGGTTCATCCATATTCGTAATTATAGCTCTAACATTTCTCCCAAAGCGGCTACCTATATCCACCATCTTTTCAGACAATTCAATCGCACTTTTTAAATCTTTCATAAAAGCACCACTACCCATTTTAACATCTAAAATTATATTTTTTGCGCCTGATGCTATTTTTTTAGACATAATACTCGATGCTATTAAGCCGATGTTATCAACTGTTGCCGTAACATCGCGAAGTGAATATAACTTTTTATCAGCAGGCACTAAATTTAGAGTTTGGCCACAAATGACAAAATTATTATTTTTAATTATTTCTGCTGATTCTTCAGGCGTTAAATTAATATTAAAACCATCTATAGATTCTAGCTTATCTAGTGTGCCTCCCGTATGACCAAGCCCTCTTCCTGACATCTTAGAGCCTTTTAAACCTGCAGCTGCCAACATTGGAAGCAGCGTTAAAGAAGTTTTATCGCCTACACCACCTGTTGAGTGCTTATCAATAGTTATTCCATCTATAGTGCTCAAATCAATAACATCACCAGATTCAACCATAGCTTTTGTTAAATAAAAAATCTCATCTGAGTTCAAATTTTGAAAACAAATAGCCATTAATAGTGCTGAAATTTGATAATCAGGTGTTTCTTCATTAACATATCCGTTAATAGCAAAGGTTATTTCTTCTTCAGTTAAAACACAACCCATTTTTTTCTTTTGTATAATATCATATATTCTCATTTCGACACCTCCATAAGATAATCTATAGTCTTATTTTATCAAATATACTATATCCCGCTATGTCATTATCTATTCCTAACATATCTAAAATAGTTTTTCCAATGCATGCAAATGTATCTAATGTGTCTAAATCAACATTTTCCTTTATATTCTTTCCATAAAACAGTACTGGAATATATTCACGAGAATGATCTGTGCTAATTGTTGAAGGATCACATCCATGATCTGCAGTTATTATTAACACGTCGTCATCTTTTAGCTCTTTAATAATTTGGGGAAGATTATCATCAAATGTTTTTAGTGAATTTCCGTATCCTTGCACATCGTTTCTATGTCCATAAAGCATATCAAAGTCAACTAAATTTGTAAAAATCAATCCGTTAGTATTTTCTTTGATAGCTTCTATTGTAGCTTCTATTCCCTCAGCATTATTTTTTGTGTGCAACGCTTTAGTAATCCCTTTGTTCACAAAAATATCTTCAATTTTTCCAATCGCATAAACTTCTTTTAAAGATTTTGAAATGAAATCTAACATTGTATCTCTAATCGGTACTAATGAAAAATCTCTTCGATTTTCTGTTCTTTTATAATTCTCCGAAGATCCAACAAAAGGCCTTGCTATTACTCGACCTACACCATGTTCATCTTTTAACAACTCTCGAGCTGCCTCACAATAATAATAAAGCTTTTCAAGAGGTACTACTTCTTCATGTGCTGCAATTTGAAAAACGCTATCTGCAGAAGTGTACACTATCAAATTTCCTGTTTTTACGTGTTCATCTCCTAATCGTTGAATGATTTCAGTGCCTGAAGCGACACAATTTCCTAATACTTTTTTATTTGTGATTTTTTCAAACTCATCAATTACTTCTGTCGGAAATCCATTTGGGTAAGTTGGAAAAGCCTTTGGAATTATTATACCGCTAATTTCCCAGTGTCCAGTTGTAGTATCTTTACCTGGTGATTTTTCAGTTGCTCTTGCAAAAGAACCTATAGCTTTATTATCCAATTTATTTATTTCGTCTAGTCCAACGATTGAAGTCAATCCTAAGTTTTCTAAATTTGGCAAACTAAACCCTTCAATATTTTTATAAATATTCTTGAGTGTATTGCTTCCTTCATCTCCGTAAAGATGTGCGTCTGGTAATTCTCCAATTCCTACGCTATCTAAAACAATCAAAATTACTCTATTTATCATGATTTCCTCCTTTACATGTTATGCTCTTGGATGAGCGTTTTTATAAGTTTGTAATGTATTGTTATCTACTGACTGCAAAAAATTCTGAACCGTATTAATATTTTTATTTCCAAGCAAATCACTTACTACTGCTAAACTTGCTCCTCTGCTAATCATGTGTACAGCAAACGAATTTCTTAATATTTGTGGTGATATCACTTTTCCTATATCCATCATTTTTTCATATTGTTTCAATATTTTCCACACGCCTTGCCTCGAAATAGATTCACCGTTTCTACCTAAAAACAGATATTCGCAGTTTTCACCATATTTAACATCTCTAAATTCTTGTTTATACCACATTATTGAATTTAGAGCTGTTTGTCCAATAGGGACAACTCTAGAATTATCGCCAAATATATGTATTAACGAACTACTAGCAATTAAATGCTCAACTTTGATATTTATCAATTCTGTCACTTTAATTCCTGATGAATAAAGTAGTTCAAGAATAGCGCTATCTCTACTACCAATAAAAGTATCAATCTTAGGGATATTCATAAGTGTCGAAATCTCGTCCTCACTTAACACTGTAGGTTTTTTTCTTATATTTTTTGGACTGTGAATATTATAAGCAGGGTTGTATGCAATCATTCTATCCTCAATTAAAAAATCATAAAAATTTTTAATCGATGAAATATTTCTTGAGATAGTTGCAGAACTTTTTCCGTTTTTTTGTAATTCTACTAGATAAGTTAATATATGTGTTTTTTTTACTTCTTCATAACGTTCTTCATATTCAGTTTCTAAATATGATAAAAAAGCCATAACATCCCTATAATATGATGCTATAGTATTTGAAGATAATTTTTTTAAAATAAGTTTATTTTTAAATTCCTCTAATATTTTATTCACTTAGATATCTCCAGATTTTACTTGTAATTCCTTTAAACTAACGCATTTATTTAATAATTCATCGAAAAAATTCAATTTGTGTTGTATGCTATTATTATTATTATAACAATTTTTCTGTAATTAGTCTTTAATTTTTTTTAATTTTAAAATTATTTATCAATTTTTTATTAAAAAAATCCTTCTGTGCTCAAATAAAGTTATCCATGCGCAGAAGGATTTAAATCAAAATAAAATTTTTTCTATGCCATTAATATAGCAACTATAGTTTTAGCATCGACTATTTGCCCATTCACAATCATTTCTTTTGCTTCTTTTAGTGATACTTTTAAAACATCTATAAATTCATCTTCATCAAGTTTTCTTTCTACCTGCTTCAAATCAGTAGCTTTGAACAAACATATTTTTTCATTCGTAAAGCCAGGAGTAGAATAAAATTCCGTTAATTTTTCAATTTTATTAGGACAATAACCTGTTTCTTCCATCAACTCACGAATTGCACATTCAAGAGGATCCTCGTTTATTTCTAGCTTGCCAGCAGGAATTTCATATAAAAAATCTTCAACTGCTTTTCTATATTGTTTTATTAGTATTATATTCCCATCTTCTATAGCTAGTATGCCTACTCCTCCTCGATGTTCTACTATTTCTCTTTTAGCATACCCTTTATTTGGTAATTCAACAGTATCAACTCTTAAATTAATAATTTTCCCCTCGAAAACTTTTTCGCTTTTGACAGTAATTTCTTTATTCAAATTTTCCTCCTAATTATCGATCAACAAACTAAAATGTTTTAGTCGTACCTAAATCTATCAGCTAAAATTGCGATAAATTCACTATTTGTAGGTCTACCTTTATTGCTTTGTAGAGTACAACCAAAAATAACATTAATTGTTTCGATTTCACCTCTACTGCAAGTAACTTCTATAGCGTGTCTTATCGATCTTTCAACTCTACTAGAAGTAGTTGAATATTCATTTGCCACTTTAGGATAAAGTTCTTTTGTAATTCCACCTAAAAGATCAAAATTGAATACTACTTCTTTAATTGCAGTTTTTAAATATTTATACCCTTTAATGTGTGCTGGTACACCAATTTCTTTCAATGATTCAGTAATTTTCATCTCTAAATTAATTACACTATCTTCGGTTTTGCTATTTGATTTTTTCCCATCATAAATCATAGCATACATGTCTTGTTTTTTCACAAAACTCCCCCCTTTTATTATGATATCTTTAAACACCAAAAATATTTTCATTAAAACTAATTGCACCCTTTTACAATCTTTGTTAAGCATATTTAAATATGTTGTTATAATATATATAATATATTACATTATAATAAAAAAAGTTTCCCCTAATATTTTACAATAAAAATGATAAAAAATCAAGCTAAATTACACTGCAATTCTATAAATAAAAAAGGCTGTCCATCCCAAACAAGCTATGCAACAACCTTTTTTATCTTTAATTAGGTCCCCAAACAACGACATACCAATTATCCCTATTCCATCCATAGCATATACTGCTTATTGAATACAATGCATGTTTATGCCGGTGCGTAAATGTGAGTCGAGGCAATCATTCAAAACACATCCAACGTCTAACAAGACGCTTCATTTCAACCTTAACAAGTGTCTAGTGAAATTCAAAACAACCGACAAGCACCCCACCTAGCATGCATAATCCTCAACACCCTTCGAATATTATATCACAAATTATTCATTTTGTGAAGTGTTTTTTTAATTTTTTTCTATCAATGATTTTAGCAAACTTAAAAATTTTAAGACATCTTCTTTTGGTGTTGCATACGAAGTAACAAATCTAGCTCTCATATGATTTTCGTCATATTTACCTTCAGCTTCATAATGACAATGTTTTATGAGCTCGTTATGGACTTCATTAGGCAATGCTACAAAAATCAAATTGGAATCTGATTCTACAACAAATTTCAAACCTAATTCTCTAATGCCTTCTCTCAACAAATTTGCCATTTTATTAGTGTGTCTTGCAATTTCTAGATAGAAATCATCTTTTAGTAAAGTTTCGAATTGAATTCCTAGAAATCTTCCTTTTGCCATCAATGCGCCTCTTTGCTTTATCATAAATCTTATGTTTGGTTTTAAGTTGTCATTGCAAATAACTAGTGCTTCTCCTAACATACCGCCATTTTTTGTAGCACCAATATAAAATGCATCGCACAAATTTGCTATATCTTCTATAGTCATATCATTTTTTTCACAAGTTAATGCAACTGGAAGTCTCGCACCATCAAGATATAAATATAAATTATTTTTTTTGCAAACTTTACTAATAGCTTCTAGTTCATTTTTAGTATATACTGTTCCAGTTTCTGTCGCATTTGAAATATAAACGACTCTAGGCAACACCATGTGTTCATCCGTGTGCGCATCAACAGCTTTTTGTATTAGTTCAGGGTTAAGCTTTGCATCTGGTGATGGCATTTCAATAATTTTATGACCAGTAGATTCGATTGCACCTGTTTCATGTACAGAAATATGACCTAGTTCAGAGGCTATTACTGCTTCGTATGGTCTCAAAAATGCAGAAAGTGCAACTGTATTAGTTTGCGTACCTGCCATTAATAAATGTACATCTACATCTTGTCTTCCTACGACCTCTTTTATTAGTTTACAAGCATTAATGCTGTGTTCATCATTGCCATAACCTACTTGTTGTTCGTCGTTTGATTTAATTAAAGCGTCTAGCACTCTTGGATGCATTGCTTCACTATAATCATTCATTAAAAAAATCATAAATTACCTCTCTTTATTCAATTTTGTAACTACTTTCTGAATCAATTAAAAATATTTCTCTGTTTTATGTTAACTAAAAAAATTTTATCATAAACTATAATTATTTACAACTAAATATATAGATAAAATAATGTTGAAAAAATTAATAAATGTTATTATTCACAGTTAATTGAAACTTCAACGTAAAAAAAATTATAATCTGTCAATTTTATTTTTTAACGTATCAATCAATTCACGTTCACTAGCAATATCTCCAGTATATGGATAATTTTTTATAGCCTTTTCAAATTTTCCTAAAATCAAATTAGCTTCGACTTCATCTTTTTCATTAAGAAGTGCTAATGCATACTGATATCTTAAAACAGACAAATTTTTAGACATTGCTTTAACTATGCTTTTAAGATATTTGTCTTGCCATTTATCAATCCTATGGTCAACAATTCCTTCTTTGAGAAAACAACATGTTAAATCCATTTTTAAAATGGCTTTATACAAATCTAAAACAAAAAATTCGTTTGTTATCAATATTTCTCCTAGCGACATTGCTTTTTCAAATTCGTGCATGTCCATAAATCTGTTACACTTAAAAACTTTTATCGTCGAGCAAAGCGCATTATTTTTTGACAATTCATCACTCACTTCAAAATATTCATCAGGCATATCCTTTAAACGTACTCCTTTAGACTGCAAAGTCATAATTTTCAATTGAATCCACAGGCAACGTAAAATTTCTTTGTTTTTAGAACATTCTATTATATTAGCTCCATCATTTTGGATCCCACCTATTTTCATAGGAATAGCATTAGACACACCTAAAACAATACCCGTAAATGCAAAGAACATTAAAAGATATCTTAGTATAATATTGAATTCAAATGTAATCGCAAGAAAGATAGCAATTATTGCTGTAAACACATTAAGAAGATACCCTCCTGCATTATACATCTTAAATGGCATTTGTCCATCTATTAATTCAGGCGGATCCATTAAGCATTGTCCTCCGGTACCTGCCAATGAATACTGTTTAATCTTTAATTTTCCATCAATTTTTATTAACATTATACTCATTACTCTAAATGATACAAACTTGTATCCTGACAATAGTCCAAAAATTAAATGTCCACCTTCATGTATTATTATCTGCAAATAAAAAGATACAGTAAAAGCTACAAGCACCGCTAATAAAACAACTGATGTGCGATAATCTCCTATTTCATCAAACCCAATAATTCTAATGAAATAATTCAAAGAAAAACCCATCAACAAAAATAAAAATATTGTAAAAATAAAAGGTAATTTGTCTTTTTTCTTTTTTTTGTTCATTTACGCCTCCAAATATAGTAATTTGTTAAAAATCAAATTGATTATATACTATTTTAATAGCTATTTCAATATAATTGTAAAATTATATACATTTCTCTTGACTATACAATTTCAATATTGTTTAATTGATTATAGAATATGTAAATTATCACCTAAGAAAAGAGAATTAATATGACTACTAAAAACATAAAAGAAAAATACCACATGATTGATACTATTCGAGCCATAGCAATAATAAACATGGTTCTTTTTCATTTTTTTTATAGCTATTATGAGATGTATGCTCACTCGCCTGGGTGGCGCAATAATTTTGAGATTGTAATTTGGCAAAGATTTATTTGCATAACATTTATTTTAATATCAGGTTTTTCTTTTCATTTTAGCAGAAATCCGCTTAAAAGAGGTGTTATCATTAATGTTTGGGGATTATTGATTACAATGATAACTTCTGTTGTAGTGCCTTCTTTTGCTATTTGGTTTGGCATACTCAATTTTATGGGTTGCGCGATGATTATTTTAACTGTATTAAACAAATACATTAAAGCCATCAATGCATATTTAGGAGTTTTTTTCTCCTTATTGCTTTTTTTGATATTTTACAATGTTTCAGATGGATTTATCAACCTTTTTTTCATAAAAATTAATCTGCCTGATTTCTTGTATTCATTAATTCTAACACCATTTGGATTTCCATTTAGCGGTTTTTCTTCTAGTGACTATTTCCCAATATTCCCTTGGATTTTTATGTTTTTCACAGGATATTTTTTGTATTTCATCTTAATGTCATCTGAAAATTGCAAAATAATTTTGTGTAAAAAAACACCTATACTTTCTTATATCGGTACAAAAAGTTTATTTATTTATCTAACTCATCAACCAGTAGCTATAGCAATATGCGAATTGTTTTTTAGTTAATTTCTTTGTTTTAATGCTACTTTTATTTGACTATAACTATTAAATGTGCTAGAATTCTACAGTGTATTTCAAACATAATAAAAAAACAGGAGGATGCTTTAAATCGAATAGATTTTTAGATTATAAATTATGAGTACAGAAAAAAAATTAGGCACATACCCTATTCCAAAGCTTATGCTAGAATTATCAATCCCGATGATAATAGCGCAATTCATCAATGTCTTATATAACCTTGTTGATAGAATGTATATTGGTAGAATAAGTGCATCGGCTCTAACTGGCCTAGGATTATGCTTTCCAATAATAATGATAGTATCTGCATTTAGCTCTTTTGCAGGTACAGGTGGTGCACCATTAGCTGCCATAGAACTTGGAAAGGGTGACAAGAAAAATGCTGAAAAAATATTAGGAAATGCCATTATTTTAATAGTTTTTTTCAGTATATCTCTCACTATACTATTTACTATATTCCAAGAACCTTTATTACGCCTTTTTGGAGCAAGTGATGCTACAATATCTTATGCAATGGAATATCTTTCAGTTTATCTCTTAGGCACAGTCTTTGTTCAAGTATCTTTAGGTCTAAATCCTTATATCACATGTCAAGGCCAATCGAGAGTTGCAATGGTATCTGTAGTATTAGGTGCCGTAACAAACATAATATTAGATCCTATATTTATATTTTGGCTTGATATGGGTGTTAGAGGTGCTGCTCTAGCAACTATTTTAAGTCAAGCACTAAGTGCAATTTGGATTTTAAAATTTTTAACTTCACACAATAGTACATTAAGAATCACTAGAAACATAATTAAACCTGATTTCAAAATCTTCAAAAAAATAAGTTCCTTAGGAGTTTCTCCCTTTATAATGCAATCTACTGAAAGCTTAGTTAATATCACGTTTACAAGTCAACTAGCCTTGTATGGCGGAGATTTATATGTCGGATCTATTACTATTGTTTCAAGTATAATGCAATTATTTGTCATACCTATTTCAGGATTTACTAACGGTGTTCAACCAATAATCAGCTATAATTATGGTGCTAAAAACTTAGATAGAGTTAGATCAACTATCAGATATATGCTAAAGATAACATGCACAGTTGGGTTATTAGTTACATCATTTATTATATGGCAGCCTGCTCTATTTGCCTCGTTGTTTACAAATGATGTAGCGTTAATAGAAATCGTCAAAGACGTATTACCCATTTACATAGCTGGAATGATGATTTTTGGTGTTCAAATGACAGCTCAAAGCACTTTCGTTGGCATAGGCTTTGCGAAAATATCTTTATTTATAGCTTGTTTAAGAAAACTAATACTTTTAATTCCTCTAATTTTCTTATTTTCAAGGTTGTTTGGTTTGATGGGAATTTATTATGCAGAACCTGTAGCAGATTCAATATCAGCTATTACTGCTGGATGCTTCCTATGTTTTGTTTATAATAAACATTTAAAGCAAGATTTATAAAAGTAACAGCCTAACATGTTAAATTCTGCTTGACTTCAAAGCACTAAAATATGTCATACGATATATTTAGTGCTTTTATTTTACATTTTTTTCAATAAAAAAACGAACAATACGTAATATATTGTCCGTTTAGTTTTACATAAACACTAAATTAAGTGTTCGCAATTATAATAATTCTTTAGGGGTTTCTATTTCTTTTCCAACAAGATCATAAATCGCTTTAAAGCCATCTCTATCTTTTAGGTTATTTATAAAAGAAGTTGGAACGGCAATTATTCGGTTTCTACCAAATTTGTTTGAAAAAGTTAAAGCAGCAGGTGGCATTAATGCCGCCCAAACAGGGAATACAAGGACTATATCTTCGTTATCAACAGGTTTTGCATGTGAGATTGGAACTTCAGTTTTTTTGTTAGCCATATAACCAGCTTTTACATATTTTACTGCTCCACCCCAGTCTATATTGTCATCGATTTTATTAACTTTAACATTGTTTGCTTTTGCAATCTCATTAGCTATTTTCTCACTTCTGCCAGTTCTTGAAAAATAAAATACTTGCATATAAAACCTCCTAAATAGTATCAAAATTATTTACAAATCGCTTCGCTTACTTTTTTGCTAATCGAATTCATAATTGCATCTGTATTGCAATGAGTTTCTATCATCTTGCCATCTTGAACAGCTATATAATTAGGATTGATCGGAGATAACACTCCTCCTAATACTTCACCTATTTCAGCATGTCTATAGTTAGATAATGTTCTATCCATTTCAACAGATATATCTCTCATGCTTTCAAAACCAAAGTCAATCTCAAATATTTGAGCAAGCTTAGTAGCTATTTCCCAATTTTCAAGCATTATTGCGGTATTAAGGGCACTATAAACTCTTTGTAATCTTCTTTCTGTATTAGTATATGTACCATCTGCACTTACATAATCTGTTCCTGGTATTACTACATCTGCTTTTTTAGCTGTTTCAGTCATAAATACATCACTTACTGCCAAAAATTCAAGTCCACTTAAATCAGCACACACATCTTCGCCAAATACTATTAGAGCTTTTACGCCTTCTAATACCTCTTTGCCTGCAGTAATTCCAAGATCTATTATGCCTTGAGAGTTATTTTTTGATTTAACTTGCAATATACCATTTCGTGGTTTTCCTATATGTCCTGTCATCAGCGCGATATTAGAAATCATAATCGCTGTATCTATAGACACTGCATTTTGTTGATATACTGTCATAGCAGTTTTAGCATTTGCGTACAATTCAGCTACTTCTTTTATATCTTCACTTGCTGTTACGCCTTTTATAGATGCAATAAATTCTTCATATCCGTCAAATACTTTATTATTTCCCAAAGCATTTATAGCTTCAGCCATAGATTTAAGAATCTTCACATCATCTTCAGCATTAATAATTTTATATGCGAAACTCAACTGTGCTTCTGCTCCTACTGGATTAATAAACACAACTTTAGCTCCATTTTTAGCAGCTTGTCTTAGCTTAAGCGTAATAACAGGATTTAGCTTAGTATCAAAACCTACAGCTACTACAACATCAGTAGATAAAAGTTCTTCTATAGTATTTGGTGATGCATTTAAACCTAATACTTTTTCCAAACCGCTTTCTTTGTTATTGAAACATAAAGTTTTAGCACCAATTGAATCTGCAAATTTCTTAATTACATATGCCTCTTCGTTTGTATATCTATCAGAAATAGATACTGCAACAGAATCTTTTCCATATTTTGTAGCAATAGATTCTGCTTTTTTAGCTACTGTTAGTAATGCATCATAATAATTAACTATTACAAGCTCATCACCATCTTTAATCATTGGCAATGTAAGTCTCTCGCCTAATGCATCAACATCACATCCAAATTTACCTTTTCCGCAGGCTAAACCTTTGTTAACTATACCTTCCATATCTGGATTAGCTTTAATTACTAGTCCACCATGTGTTTCAATATCTAATGAACAGCCTACTGAACAGTAAGAACACACAGTATTAGTAATATCAGTATTAAGCGGAATAGATTTCTTTGCTAAAACTCTTTCTTGTAAAGCACCAGTTGGACAAACACTTACACATTGCCCACAAGAAACGCATCCTGCTTCTTTTAAAGATTTACCCATAGTAGGTAAGACAACAGTGTCAAATCCTCTATTTACTAGTCCTAACGCTCCTGCTCCAACAAGTTCTTCACAAACTCTTACACAAAGTCCACATAAAATACATTTGTTTGGATCTCTTAAGATGAATGGATGGTCATCTTCAAACTCAGTAGTGTTAATGTCACCTTTAAATCTATCAGGCTTAACATCATATTGATTTGCATATTTGATTAATTTGCATTCAAAGAAGTCATGGCAACCGCACTCTAAACATCTGTTTGCTTCTTCAATAGCATCTTCTTCAGTATATCCAAACACAACTTCTGTAAAATTATCTTTTCTTTCTTCTGGAGTTAAATGTTCCATTTTAGGTCTACATTGTCTTTCTCTATCTTCGAAAGTTTTTTCTGTAATATCGTCTCTCTCAACTACATAAGGCGCTTCAAATTTTATAGATTCACCTTCTAAATATGAATCTACTATATAAGACATCTTCTTGGCATCTGCTATTGCTTCGATAGCTATTGAGATCTTGTCATTTCCACAGTCTCCACCTGCAAATACACCTGGAAGATTAGTCATAAATGTGTCTTTGTCATATACTATGCCTTGTTTTCTAGTCTTATCTAATGAATCAAATCCTACAGGATCTACAGCTTGACCTATAGCAAGTATCACAGTATCCATCTCTAAAGTTTCAGTCTTTCCTTCTATTGGTCTTGGAGATCTTCTGCCCGAAGCATCTGGTTCACCTAGTTCCATAACTTGAAGAATAATTTTGCAAACTTTTCCATTTTCATCTTTTACAATTTCAATAGGATTAGTAAGAGTCTTAAAGATTACGCCTTCTTCATCAGCTTCAATAATTTCTATTTGTTCAGCTGGCATTTCATCTTTTGTACGTCTATAAACATTGTATACGTTCTTAGCGCCAAGTCTAACAGCTGTTCTACACGCATCCATCGCAGTGTTACCTCCGCCAACTATACAAACATTATCGCCTAATTTTATTTCTTCATTTCTGACTACTTTTCTTAAAAAGTCAATTCCACCGATTACGCCTTCAGCATCTTCGCCTTTACAACCAACTCCTGTAGACACCCAAGCTCCGATACATACAACTACAGCGTCATTGTCAGTCTTGATTTTTTCAAAACTTATATCTGTCCCTATTTTAGTGTTGTTAACAATTTTAACTCCCATTTTTTCAATTCTTAGCACTTCTTCATCAATAACAGCTTTTGGAAGTCTATATTCAGGAATCCCATATCTTAGCATTCCACCAAGTTTTGGCATAGCCTCATATATTGTAATTTCATGTCCTAATTGTCTTAAGAAGTATGCTGCTGACAGTCCTAATGGTCCACCACCAATTACTGCTACTTTTTTTCCTGATTCAGGTGCTATTTCAGGCATGAATGGATCTTCTTCGCCCGCCATTTCATTATCAGAAACAAATCTTTTTAACCATTGTATAGAAACTGGTTCATCTATTAATTTTCTTCTACACGCATCTTCACATGGATGAGGACAAACTCTACCAATAGATCCAGGTAATGGAATCTTTGATTTTATCAATTCAATTGCTTCATCCATTTGACCATTTGCTATTAATCCTACATATCCTTGGCAATCAGTTTGCGCAGGGCACGCTAGTACACAAGGTGGTCTACAATCTCCTACGTGATTTGACAATAGTAGTTCTAAATTTGTTTTTCTAGTTTCTGTTACTTTTTCAGTATTTGTTTTAATCACCATATTTGATGCTATTTCAGTGGCACACGCCTTTACTAGTTTAGGATTTCCATCAACTTCACAAACGCAAAGTCCACAAGATCCATAGATCTCAGTTCTTTCATCGTAGCAAAGAGTAGGAATATATATATCATTCTCTGAAGCAACTTCAAGAATAGTTTGACCTGGCATGCCTAAAACTTCTTTTCCGTCTATGTTTAATCTAAATTTCTTCATTTTCCTTGCTCCTCTACTTTATTTCAACCGCTTTAAATTTACAAACTTCAGCACATTTTCCGCATTTTATACACTTTTCTTTATCTATAACGTGTTTATTTTTCACACTTCCTGTGATTGCATCAACAGGACATTTCTTCGAACAAAGAGTACATCCAACGCAAGCATCTGTGATTTCAAATTCTAATAGCTCTTTACAAGCTTTTGCAGTGCATTTTTTGTTATAAATGTGGTCTTCATATTCATTTCTAAAATATTTCAATGTAGTAAGAACAGGGTTTGGAGCAGTCTGGCCCAATGCGCAAAGAGATCCTGCCATTATTTTATGTGACAATTCTTCTAAAAGTTCAATATCTCCGTCTTTGCCTTCTCCACTTACGATTCTTTCAAGAATTTCAAGCATCCTCTTAGTTCCGATTCGACAATAATTACATTTTCCACAAGATTCTTTTTTAGTAAACTCTAAGAAATATCTTGCCATGTCAACCATACAAGTAGTTTCGTCCATAACTATCATACCACCAGAACCAACTATAGCGCCTGTTTTATTAATATTTTCATAATCAACAGGAGTATCTATAAGTTCTAAAGGTATACATCCACCTGACGGGCCACCCATTTGAACAGCTTTAAACTGCTTATCATTTTTGATTCCGTCACCAATTCCGTAGATAACTTCTCTAAGGCTAAGTCCCATAGGAACTTCAACTAATCCGCCTTTTTTAATCTTTCCTGCAAGAGCAAAAACTTTAGTTCCTTTACTCTTTTCAGTTCCCATGCTACCAAAAGCAGCACCACCATTAGCTATTATCCATGCAACATTTGCAAAAGTCTCAACATTGTTGATATTACTTGGTTTTTGCCAATATCCTTTTTGTGCTGGGAAAGGAGGTTTAAGTCTCGGCATCCCTCTTTCACCTTCTAAGGATGCTATAAGAGCCGTTTCTTCTCCACATACGAAAGCTCCTGCTCCCGCTTTTATTCTTATATCAAAGTTAAAATCTGTACCAAATAGGTTTTTACCCAAAAATCCTTTTTCTCTTGCTTGATCAAGAGCTATGATAAGTCTGTCTATAGCCAACGGATACTCAGCACGAACATATATTATACCTTCAATCGCACCCATAGCATAGCCACCTATAATCATTCCTTCTATCAAAGAATGAGGGTCTCCTTCAAGTACACTTCTATCCATGAATGCACCAGGATCTCCTTCATCGGCATTACAAATCATATATTTTTCTTTTCCAGGACTCTGTTTAGCTGCATTCCACTTAAACCATGTAGGGAATCCAGCACCACCTCTACCTCTAAGACCTGAAACTTTTATTTCTTCGATTACTTCATCTTGAGTCATAGAAGTTACAGCTTTTTTAGTAGCTTCATATCCGCCTACTGCAATATATTCCTCGATTTTTTCAGGATTTATAAGTCCACAATTTCTTAAAACTACTCTCATCTGTCCATCAACAAATTTTTTGTCTATTTCTTCGATAGTATATTTTTCTACTGCTGTTTTATTAATTAAATGCTCTTTAACAATTTCTTCAACTTTATCAGGCTGAACTTGCACGTATCTAACCATGTTTTGTTCATCATCATAAATATCAACAATCGGTTCTAAGTAACAAATACCAACACAACCAGTAGTATCTACAGTAATGTCTAACTTGTTTTCACCGATTAGTCTCACAAATTCATCAGCTGTTTTCTTCGCACCTGTCGCGATACCACAACTGCCTTGTCCTACAACAACTTTCATAATCAGTTTGAACCTCCCGTATATCTACTTTTTATTTCATCTAACACTTCTTTTACATTGTCTTTAGTTAAGTTTCCGTATGTTTCATCACTATCTGAATTCTTAACCATCATTACTGGCGCTAACGAACAACATCCAAGACATGCAACGTTATTTAAAGTGAAAATCCCATCTTCAGTAGTTTCACCATCTTGAATATTAAGATGTTCACAAATTGCTTCCTCAAGCATTTTTGAACCATTAACATGACATGCAGTTCCTTGGCACAACATAATTAGATTTTTACCTATCGGTTTTAGTCTAAATTGCGTATAAAATGTTGCAACACCGTAAATCTTTGCTGCTTTGATTCCTGTTTTTTCTGCGATATACTCTATTACTTCATTTGATAAATAGCCATAAATATCTTGTGCCTTTTGAAGTATTGTAATAATACTCCCAGGGATTTTTCCGTAACTCTCCAACACTATGTCGAGTTCTTCGAAATTAATCGAATTATTTTCGCACATTAATAATTTCCTCCAAACTTAGAAATTTATTTTATAAGTAAATTTAAAAATAAAATTGCTAAAATAAGCAATTAAACCTTTATCTACTAATCCGAGATATTTTACCATAATACACTGCAAAAATGCAATGTTTTTTTTGTAAAAAAATCCCTTATTTTTCAAATGCAAATCATATGTTTCAAAACAAACAAGCGCGCTTGTTGTATTTTGTTGGATTTATCAAAAATTATTTCCATAGTGTTACTACTAACAGTTGACGTTAAATATTTAAGGGAAAAAATATTAATTTATATTAGTAGTTGTAATCATACCTAATTTAATGTTATTATTTATATACATAATTAATATTAGGAGAATTAAATGAACAATATAGTACCAAAAATAGCAGCAGTTCATGACATGTCAGGATATGGAAGATGTTCTCTTACAGTCATATTGCCTATTATTTCAGCGCTTGGTTGTCAAGTTTGTCCACTACCTACTGCAATTTTAAGCAATCACTCAGAATATAAAGATTTTTATTTTTATGATTGTACCGAGCATTTGGAAAAATATTATGAAAATTGGGAACTTAATAACCTTAGCTTTGATTGTTTATATAGTGGATTTTTAGGTTCAGAAAAACAGATAGATATAATTATTGATATTCTAAGAAAGATGAAATTAAAAAATACTACTCTTGCGGTTGTCGATCCTGTAATGGGAGATCATGGCAAAGTATATAAGACTTATACTGCTGAAATGGTCAAAAAAATGAGCCATCTTGTAGCTCATGCTGATATAATCACACCAAATCTTACAGAAGCATGCATTTTACTAAATGAAGAGTATACTGATGAAAAATTAAGCATAGATTCTGTAAAATCTTACTTAAAAAAACTAAGTGAAATCGGACCAAATTTTGTAATAATTACAAGTATTCATACTACAGATGGAATTCACGCAAATATGTGTTACGATAAAGAAAACAACAAATATTATATGATTCCTTACGAAGTTGTAAATATTAAGTTTCCTGGAACTGGTGATTTGTTTACCTCGTTGTTTGTCGGTTACTTGTATAGAGGATATAACGTACCACAAGCTATTGAAAAAGCTTCAAGATTTGTTACATCAGCTGTAAAAGTTACTATCGATGAAAAATCAGACAGAAAAAATGGTGTTTCTTTTGAAAAAATCATATCAAAGCTATTTGATACAAGTGAAAATTTCAGCTACAAAGAAATCTAATATTTCAATTGTGTCCTTGGAGAGGGATTTAAAAACTACTACTCTATTTTAGGAGACTAGATAAAAAATGAAAAATAAATTAATGATTTTGGATGGTTATAGTATATTGTTTAGAGCTTTTTATGCTATGCCACCTTTGAAAAATAAAAAAGGTCAATACACTAATGCTGTATACGGTTTTTTAAGTATGTTATATAAACTATTAGATTCATACTCACCAGAATATATATGCGTGGCATTTGATCCAAAAACGCCTACTTTTAGACACGAACAATATTCAGAATATAAGGCAGGTCGAGCAAAGGCTCCTGATGAACTTGTGTCTCAGTTTGATCTAATTAGAGAAACTTTAAAAGCACACAACATTGAATGTGTTGAAATCAATGGTTTCGAAGCAGACGATGTAGCTGGTACTCTAGCTAATTTAGCTTCAAAAAATGATATGGAAGTATACTTAGTAACTAGTGATAAAGACTACCTTCAACTAGTTGATGATGATGTCAAAGTTTTACTTACTAAAAAAGGTGCTACAAACATTAAAGTAATGGATAGAAATGCAGTGATGGAAGACTACGAGATAACTCCCGAGCAATTTGTTGATTTAAAAGCCTTGATGGGTGATCAATCAGACAATATTCCAGGAGTAAAAGGTGTAGGTGAAAAAACTGCAATTAAACTAATAAAAGATTATCATGATTTAGATACTCTTTATGATAATATTGATGATATAAAAGGAAAGCTTAAAGAAAAACTAGAAAACGACAAAATGCAGGCATATATGAGTAAAACATTAGCAAAAATAGTTACAGATATACCTGTAGATGTTGATTTTGAAGACTTCAAAAAAAATGATCCTAACGATGAAATATTATATAATTTATACGAAGAGCTAGGATTTAAAAACTTTAAAAAAAGGATCCATACACCACAAAATAATTTTAGCAACGCTTCATTGTCAGGCACAAGTAGTGATTCTAGAAAATCAAGCAATACCGAAAATATTTCGAATAAAATTATTGAGAACGAACCTAGTGCACAATTTTCTATTTTTGATATGCATTCAGATTCAAAATTAGACATTAATTCTAATGAAGCAAATGTAATTATTGAATCAGATGATACTACTTCTACTACAATTCAAAAATCGAATGTGCTAACTATATATAGTAAAGATGACTACATGTTCTCTGAGTTGTTAAGCAAAATCGAAAAATCTAATCGAATAGCTCTTAAGTTTATTTTTGATGGCGAAAGAGCATTATATTCAGAAGCAGTCGCATTGAGCATATCTTGCTTTGATGAAAATATTTATTATATCGATTTGACAGATGAAACAAGGAATGACTTTTTACTATGCCTAAAATTAATGTTTGAAAATGAATCTTTAAAAAAGTATAGCCATGATCTAAAATCCGACATAATATATTTATTAAAACACAATATTAGTCTAAAAGGTATTTGTTTTGACAGTGAAATTGCAAAATATATATTAGATCCATCTGAAAACTCTTATGGAATACATAAGCTTGCATATGAATTTTTAGATTTAGATATCCCTTCAGAAGAAGATTATTTAGGAAAAGGCAAAGGAAAATTATCATTTAAAGATTTGCATTTAGATAAAAAGATAGAATATTTACATAATTTTATCAATTCAGTAGTCAATATCGAACCTATTATTTTAGAAAAAATTAATGAAATCAGCATGCAAGACTTGTTTTTCAAAATCGAAATGCCATTAATTGAAGTATTAGCCAATATGGAATTTTTAGGATTTAAAGTTAACGCCAAGGTTTTAGATGACATTGGTATTGAACTTAACAAAAAAATAGCTGTTTTAGAAAATAAAATATACGAATCAGCGAACCAGCCTTTCAATATTAATTCGCCTAAACAATTAGGTGTAATATTGTTTGAAGATTTAGGATTACCAGTGATTAAGAAAACTAAAACAGGATATTCTACAGATGTAGAAGTTCTTGATAAATTGAAAAAAAGCCATCCTATTGCGAATTTATTGATAGAGTATAGACAGCTGACTAAATTAAATTCGACTTATGTTGAAGGATTAAAATCAGTAATAGATAAAAAAGATGATAGAATACACTCTGTTCTAAATCAAACTATTACTACTACAGGTAGAATCAGTAGCACTGAACCTAACCTACAAAATATTCCCACAAGGACTGCTGAAGGAAGAGAAATAAGAAAAGCATTTATTGCAGAAGATGGGTATGTGTTAGTAGATGCAGATTATTCTCAAATTGAATTAAGAGTTCTTGCAGAACTTTCAAGTGAAGAAAAACTAATAGAGGCATTTAAAAACAATGAAGATATCCATACAAAAACAGCCTCTGAAGTATTTAAGACTCCTATGGAGGAAGTTACCTCAACCATGAGAAGCCGAGCAAAGGCTGTAAATTTCGGAATCATATATGGTATAAGTGATTATGGATTAAGTAAAGATTTAGATATTCCAAGAAAAGAAGCAAAAGAATACATAGAGAGCTATTTGGCATATTATGATAAGATAGATAGCTATATGAATAATATAATCGCTCAAAGCAAACATGATTTGTACGTTGAAACTTACTTTAAAAGAAGACGATACATTCCTGAACTAGAGTCAAGAAATTTTAATATACGAGCATTCGGAGAAAGGATTGCGCTTAATACTCCTGTTCAAGGAACTGCAGCCGACATCATAAAAATTGCAATGATTAATGTATACAAAAGATTAAAACAAGATAATTTAAAATCGAGATTATTGCTACAAGTTCATGATGAACTTATAATTGAAGCACACAATGACGAAGTTGAACTCGTAAAAAACATACTCGTATGCGAAATGGAAAGTGTAGTAAAAGATTTCAAAGTACATCTTAAAGCAGATGTAAATGTAGGAGATAGTTGGTATGAATCAAAATAGTATTAACCCAGATTTTGGAGAAATTAAAACTTGTGAAAAATTAATTATAAAAGAAAAATGTACACCTCATATTACAGTGATAACAGGTGGCATCGCAACAGGAAAAAGTCAAGTCACTAATTATCTGCGTTCTCTTGGATATCAAGTTTTAGATTGTGACAAAATTGTGCATGATGGTTATAAAATAAATCGCTCTCTATATGAAACTCTATTAGAATCGTTTTCTGATAATATACTTGATGAAAATAAAAACATAGATAGAAAAGTTGTTGCTGAAATAATTTTTTCAGACGATAAAAAGCGTGCTCTAGTAAATAAAATTGTACATAAATATGTTGTAGATGAACTTATGAAGAGTGTTAAAGATTGCAAGGATAATATTATATTTTTAGATATCCCATTAATGTTAGAAGAAAAAGATGCTCTTATCGAAATGGGCCTCAAATATGATGATATTTGGCTCGTATATGTAAATCCGCAAATTCAAAAAAAAAGGCTTTCAAAAAGAGCTTTAGAAGAAGGAAAAAATGTAGAACAAGTACTCAAGGTTATTGATAAACAAATGTCAATAGACGATAAAGTCAAAATTGTTGACAAAATTATTAATAACGAAGGTTCTTTAAGCGATTTAAAAAACAATGTCGATTTATTATTAGATTAAAAAAAACACATCTTATGTTTCGTAGTACAATATACTACACGGAGATAAGATGTGTTTTAATTTTTTCTATAATACAATTATTTACTTATAGCTTTATTTTTCCAATTACCTATTTTATAAACTATAGCTGTTAAAATTGCTCCTGTAACCCACGAAATTAAAGTTGAAGAAAAAACACTTAAACTATTTCCGTTTGGAAGTTCTGGAGTCGTAGTCAAATGTGCAAATAGATAAGCTATAGGAACTCTCAAAACAACTGTGGCAAAAATTGAAATCCACATAGGTGAAACAGTATCTCCTGCTCCTCGCATAATACCTGAAAGCGACTGTGTGATTGAAAAAGCAATATATCCTAAAGATAGAATCCTCAACAGCGTCATGCTTAAATCTATCAGTTCTTCTGTATCTGTAAAAATTGCTACTAAATTCCGTCCAAATAACAGTATCATGGAAGTAATAAATATGGATGTACCAACTGCAAGTATAGTTCCTTTTATGGCACCTTCTTCTACCCTCTTCATATTACCTGCGCCGATATTTTGTCCGGCATAAGTAGTCATAGCGTTTCCAAAAGAAAAAATCGGCATTATTGCAAAGCTATCTACTCTCATTACTATTGTATTTGCAGCAATAAACATTTCTCCATAACTGTTTGATAAAGGTTGAATAACTACCATAGCTAAAGAAAAAACTAGCTGAGTAAGCCCCGAAGGAAGTCCAAGTTTTACAATTTTATCAATATATAATCTATTCCACTTAACATATTTTCTATTAAAATCAAAAGATGATGTCATTTTCCTAAGTTTTCTTAAACATAAAATAGCTGATACAAATTGTGCTATAACTGTTGCCAATGCAACTCCTGCTACTCCCATATTAAAGTACGCAACAAATAATAAATCAAGAGCAATATTTAAAAAGGTAGTAATTAATAGATAAATAAGCGGTGAAATCGAATCTCCCAGTCCTCTCATCACACCACACAAAATGTTGTAATATGCTAGCCCACCTACTCCTAAAGTCATTATTACTAGATAGGATGTGCTCCAATCTATTATACTTTCAGGAGTATTCAATAGTTCTAATAAAGGACGAGCAACTAATGGACCTACTATCATCAAAAAAACTGTAGCGATGCCAACAAGAATAACACATGCCCCTACTGTATTTGATATGCCTTCTCTATCTCTTGCACCAAAATATTGAGAAACGATAACACTAGCACCTACAGAAATTGCAATAAACATAACTATTAGCAAATTGAATAAAGATCCTACACTGCCAACAGCAGCTAATGCGTTATCTCCGACATATCTACCTACTATGATACTATCTACAGTATTATAAAGTTGTTGAGCGATATTTCCTAACAACAAAGGAATCATAAAAAGCACGATGTTTTTGGTCGGCGAACCTTTTGTCATATCTATACCTTGTTTCAAATTCTTAATAAAACTACTCATAAATGTCTCCGAATCTTTTATTTTTCTTCTATCAATACCTGGCTTTCACCATCAACATCAAGATAAACTTTTACTTTCTCTTCCCTAGAAGTAGGAACATTTTTACCTATAAAATCAGCTCTAATTGGTAACTCCCTATGCCCTCTGTCTATAAGGACAGCTAAAAAAACATTTTTAGGCCTACCCTTATCTACTATTGCATCTAAAGCAGCCCTAACTGTTCTACCAGTATATAGAACATCATCTATTAGTACAACAGATTTATTTTCTATATCATACTTAAAATCTTCTACCGATATAGGAGCTTCTTTATCCTTCTCAAAGTCGTCCCTATAAAAAGTTATATCGATTGGAAAAGTAGGAATTTCTATATTTTCAATACTTTTAACAGCTTCTTGTATCATCTTTGCAAGAGGCCATCCTCCAGTTTTGATGCCTATCAGAACTAGATTTTCTGCACCCTTATTTTTTTCAATTATTTCGTGTGCGACTCTAGTAATAGCTCTTTTAATCGCCTGATTATCTAGTATCAATGCTTTAATTTTCATTAATCTACTCCGATTTTTCTAATTTATCAATAACTTCCAAAAAATATTTTGGCAATTCAGAATTAAACTCCATATATTGACTAGTCGTAGGGTGAATAAACCCCAAACGCTTAGAATGGAGCAACTGTCCATCTAATCCAAATTTTTTATCCTGCTTTCCATAGACATCATCCCCAACAACAGGATGTCCAATATATTTCATATGTACCCTTATTTGATGTGTTCTGCCAGTTTCTAATTTAAGTTTAACTAATGTATATCTATTAAATCTCTTTATAACTTCATAGTTTGTAACTGCATTTTTGCTATTTTTAGTAGTAACACATCTTTTCTTTCTATCTTTTTCACTTCTTCCTAAAGGCGCATCTATGGTGTCAGTGTCCTTTTTTAAAACTCCTTCTACTAATGCATAATAAATTCTATCTATAGAGTGTTCTTTAAGTTTTTCAGATAAGAAATTATGTGAATTATCATTTTTAGCTATGATTAAAAGTCCAGAAGTATTTTTATCTAATCTATGAACAATCCCTGGTCTTAACACGCCGTTGATAGACGAAAGTTTATCTACTCTATACATTAGTGCGTTTACTAATGTGCCTGAATAATGTCCAGCTGCAGGGTGTACAACCATGCCTTGAGGCTTATTTATTACTGCAACATCATCATCTTCATATACGATATCTAATGTTATATCTTCACCTTTTACATCTAAAATTTCAGGTGCTGGTAAATCAATCTGTATATTATCATCTAGTTTTATTTTATAATTTTTTGCAACAACCTTGTCATTGACAGTAACTAAACCATCTAAGATAAGTTTTTGAATAGAGTTTCTTGTCATATTATCTAAGTTATCAGAAATAAACGCATCAATCCTCTTGCCTTCTTCTTTAGCTGTAATATTAATTTTATCCATCTATTTCGCTCTTTTCAAACTTATCAGTCAAAATGAGTATGCACATCAAAATTGTGCCCACTACAACACAGCAGTCAGCTATATTAAATACTGGAAAATTGTAAAAAGTTCCAAATCTTACATCTATAAAATCTATTACAAATCCTAATCTCAATCTATCAATAAAGTTCCCTAATGCCCCACTTAAGATTAAAGATATGACATATTTTGAAAAAGTAGTCGTATTTTTATTAATTATAAGATAATACATCAAAAAAGCTACTAATATTACTGTCGCAACTATAAAAAACAGTCTTTGACCTTGTAGCATACCAAATGCAGCACCTCTATTTTCAACATATGTAAATCTTAAAAAATCACCAATAATATGTATCGAGGGGTTGTTTTGCAAATTTTCTACAGCAAAATATTTTGTAACTTGGTCTAAAATTAGGAAAAAGCTTGTTATCAAGCCACATAAAATGTACATTTACTATAACTCCTCAATTAATCTGCTCGAAATCATAAAACATTTTTCAAGTGCAATTTTTTCAAATTCTTCATACACCATCTGAGCTCTATCATCAGCAGTGTCTGAAATGCACCTTACTGCAACAAATGGTACTTTATTTAAAAAGCATACGTGCGCAATAGAGGCACTTTCCATGTCTGTGCATAATGCATCAAAAGTATCTTTAATCCATTGTTTTTGAGAATTTTCAGAAACGAATTCATCTCCTGACACTATTCTTCCAACAAAATACTTAATATTATTATTCTTAGCTATGCTTTCAATTTTTTCAAGCAAAAATATATCACCCTTAAATATAGAATCTTCTCCCATCCTAGGTATAATTCCCGCAGGATACCCAAAATTCTCTACCTTCATGTCATGCTGCATTAAATCTTTAGAGAAAACTATATCTGCAATATCTACTTTTTCAGAAATCGCACCTGCAATGCCTGAATTAATGATACAATCAACTCCAAATCTGTCAATCAAAAGTTGGGTACATATAGCTGAGTTGACTTTTCCTATACCCGAAACAACTATTACTACTTTCTTGTCTTTATATGCAGCTATATTAAATTCAAAATTTAAATAATTAATTTTTTCTTCACAGTTTAAATGTTTAATAAGAGCAGAAACTTCCTCTTCCATCGCTCCGATAATACCAATATTTTTCATTTTACCTCCTAAAAACTAATTTAAGTTTTTTTCACATAGTGTTTAATTGTCAATTTATATTTTCCACTTCTAGTATTTCCATTTTCATCAAAAATAAAAAATCTACCAAATTTTCTAATCGAAATTAAATCACCTTTTTTAACATTATGAGCAACTCTTTCTTCAATAGAGAAATTCACCTTTACATCGCCTGACCTAATTATATCTGAGCAAAAATCTCTAGATTTATTAATTAACGATTTTACCACGTTATCTAGTCGCATCGAAGTTGTATTTATAGTTATCAAGTCATGGTCAGGTTCTTTATATTCAACATCAGATAATAATATGTCTTTAATTTCTATTTTATTTTTCCCAATTTGTTCTAATCCAAAAGATATAATATCTCTAAATTCTTTGTGCAAGATTACATCTGCAAAACTATCATGCACATAAATATCACCTATTTTATCTCTATCCACGCCTAAGCTCATTATAGAACCTAGATAATCTTTATGGTCTAAATCTCTAAATTTTGATTTATTAAAGATTCTAACAGCACAAACAAAATCATTAATATCTATTTCATCAATGAATTCAGGATATAAAATTAAACTTTTCCTTTCACTATATAAATAGTCAGGGAAAAGTTTAAAATTAATATTACAATTATTAATTATAGGCATGCTATACTCAATTACATTTTGAGTCGAAAAATCTGTAGCATTTATTACAGATCTTCGTTCTACAAGTTGAGCTTTATCTGCAATTTTTCTTACTGCTAGTTTAGTTGTTTCATCTGCAATAAAATCATAATATTTATTAAAATCTTTCATTATCTCTCACTCTAAATTAATACTAACAAGATATTGGCAATAATGTCTATAAGCAAAAATGCTATAATTGGAGAAATATCAAACATTCCGCCATTAAAACCTATTTTATCTAACAGCATTCTGCATGGAGCTAAAATAGGATCTGTAATTTTATATATAATCTCACCAAATTGGCTAATCCTTAAAGATTGCACATAAGAAGTAATGATTCTTATGATTATAGCTATCTTAGCTGATTCCGCAACTATTATTAAAATATTTTCAATCGAATTTGTTAACATACAACTTATCCTTCTTAATTGCTAAAATATAGATTTTTTTCAAATTTTTCTTTTTCACTCATTCTTCCATCAATTTGAACATTTAAAGGAGCTATAACGAAAATTCCTTTTGAAACTTTCTGAATACTTGCTTCTAATGCATAAACAGCACCTTTAATAAATTCAAAAATTTGTCTTTGATCCTCTAAATCAAGACTCTCAATGTTTAATACTACTGCTTTTCTGTTTTTCAATTCATCAACTGCTCTAGTGCAATCCTCATATTTTTCAGGTTCACAAATAAAAAGTTTCATATCAGAATTAGAATGCACTTTTATAACGTTGTTTTTTCTTTGAAATATGTTTTGATTAGATTCAACCGATTTTACGTTATCATTTTGCGCCTGTACCTGTTCTTCTTCCATCAAATCATCATCCTCATCTTCTATGTCTGTCAAGCCAATAAAATCCTTAACCTTATTAAATATACTCATTATTTTTCCTCCAATTCTACTTGTTTTATTTATAAATTCTACTGCCGAAAATAGCAGTTCCAATTCTTACAATATTCGCACCTTCTTCAATAGCAACATCATAGTCATTTGTCATTCCCATAGATAAAAATTTCATCTCTACGTTGTTAAAATTCATGCCTGCAACCTTATCATAAAGTGATTTCATTTCTTTAAAAACCCATCTAACGTCTTCCTTATTTTCTTCAAATGGAGCTACGGTCATAAGCCCCACTATTTTTATATTTTCAAGATTTTCAATTTCTTTCAAAAAAGGTAACAATTCATCTTTCTTCAATCCAAACTTACTTTCTTCTTCACCAATATTCATCTCCACTAAAACTTGAGACACTATATCATGTTGTTTAGATCTCTTGTCTATCTCTTGAGCTAAAGACATGCTTTCTAAAGAATGAATAAGTTTTGCTTTATCAATAATATATTTAACTTTATTTTTTTGCAAATGCCCAATGAAATGCCAGTTTATTTCTTTATCAGAATTTTGTTCAAATTTGTTTACTAACTCTTGGACTTTGTTCTCACCAAGATTTTGTATCCCTGCATCAAATGCCTCTATCGCTTTATCATAACTAACTGTCTTAGAAACTGCAATCACAGTAATATCATCAAGTGTTTTATTAACTTTTTTCGCTGAATTTTCAACGTTTTTTAAAATTTCACTTACATTTATTGATATATCCACAAATTCCTCCTAGTCGACAATCTGTCCTTCATAAGTATTATTAGGATTTAGGACTGCTTTGTCATAAGCTTTAACTGTATAATATTTTTTTTCATCAATATAAATTGCACCCCTACTACCTTCAGATGCTACTTCACCTTGATCAACTACGTAAAAATCATAATTTTCACCAATAATATCAATTGGAAAAAATTTAACTATATTGCTTATGTCTACGATGTATATCCCTGTTAACCCATCTTTTTCAATTACCGCTCTTTTATCAATAATGATTCCATCGTTGATTTCATGTATAAGTTGAGCACTTACTTCTCTCATATTATATATTCTATGAAAATAATCATCAAATCTAACTACAACTACAGAGTTTTCGTTGCTTGGATTAATTTTTTCGATGTAACCATAAATAAAGTCTTCATGCCCATCTATTCTTACTCTTATATAGCTTCCTTCACTATATAATTCTATGTCATCGTTACTTACTAAAAAAGCAATATAATAATAATAATTTGAAATCACTTTTAACAAATCATCATGCGTTTCGACGTAACTCAAGTCTTGAGTATTATATGGAACGACCTCTAAGTCAGTAAATTTGCTAGGCATTACATCTAATGCTTCTTCAAATAAAAAATGTTCTTCTACTCCATCAAATTCATATGATAAAAACCCAGAGACAGGTGAAAATACAGGATATTTTCCTAAATTTAAGGCTTGTTCATAAATTTGTTTGAACATCAGTAAATCCGATTCTTCATATCCTACATATTTCACTTCAGAAGAGCTCCCCATTGCAATAGAACTATTAATATTTTCAAGTGCAGAATCTATCATTTCAATTTCTTTTATGATTTGTGAAGTACTATCTGCAGTGTGAATATCTGCTAAATATGCTGCTTCAAAGACTTTATCGCCTTCTTCGTATGAAAATTCTATTTCACCAATACAATCTGCTTCAACAATTTTCTCATCTTTTATTACAATGCCTGTATATTCTCTTACACCTTCTAATTCACCAAATTCCAAAAATGAAGTGTCAATTTTACCTAAAAATCCATTTAAAAAGTAAATTGAAACTCCAAGCAAAACTACAATTATTAAATATATACTAAAAAAATTATTTTTCTTTTGTGACATACCAAACACACCGCTATCTGCATAATTAACATGATTATAACACAACTTCTGCAATGTTTGCAAGCTAAAAATATTGAAAATTAGTCATAATAAAAAAGCCTGCTAATAGTGAAAGCACTATCAAGCAGGTTTTTTTATAAAATACGCAACTATGTGTAGATATTTTTTGCTAAATCGCTGTATTATCTAACGAATCTTGATCATCTTCTTCATCGTCATTTTCTTTTTTTCTACCTAATACATAAATTTGTAGTATTTGAATTGCTGTAATCAATGCAAACCACAAACTAAATCTATCGAATATAACCATAGGAGCAGTAAAATCTTGAGTTATAAATAAGAATATAGTTATTATCACTGATAAAACAATTGACAACAATTTCGCAAATCTTCTCTTAAATTTACCTTCTTTATTTTCGTCTTCTTTGTCTTCTTCATTGTTTTTCATTTCAGCAATTCTATCTGCATTTTCTTCATCTTCCTCATCTTCTTCATCTTTTTTCTTACGTTTAATGATGAAGATAAAAGCAGCTAAAATTGTTAATAATGTCATACAAAGGTCAAATAAGCTCCATCCACTTCCAGCTCCCGTAGGTTCTGGTTCTACTCCTAAATCCATGTTTCCAAGTGGCACTCCACCTTCTACTATAAATGTAGTTTCTTCAATTGTTCCACTCTCAAATTCTACAACTACAGTATATTCGCCATCAGGTAAAGTCGCAATAAACTCAGGTGAAATACTAAGTTTTCCTGATTCATCAACAGTAAAGTCTTCTTCTGTTATGTCTGTACCCTCAATTTGAATGTTTTTAGGTGGTTCTGGTAATTCCATATCTATTCCACCAGTTGATGTTCCTGTAGTAGGAATTGATGGAGTTGTATCTGTCTCAGGTTCTGTTTCAGGTTCTGGATCTGGTGTCGGATCTGGGTCCGGTGTCGGATCTGGGTCCGGTGTTGGATCTGGGTCCGGTGTTGGATCTGGGTCCGGTGTTG
>CAYJLG010000013.1:31092-68350 GCA_964371035.1 uncultured Clostridia bacterium
GGATCTGGGTCCGGTGTTGGATCTGGATCCGGTGTTGCTCCTTCATTTATGTTTTCAAAGATCGGATAATATATTTCACTTTTAGTAATATTTTCAAGATTTACACTATCTCCGTTTCCATCTTTAGAAGTATTCCATTCTACAAAAATCATGCCTGCAGGCACATGCTGTGGCGATCCAGGATCGATTCCATTATCATTCAAAATTACATATTGGATCTCATCTGTTTCACCACCACTGCTACCATCATAAAAATCTTTAAATATTATTGTGTATTCAGGTGTTATTGTTGCAGTTCCATCATGAGCAGTAATAATCGATCTCGAGGCTGCTTGTTCGGCAGTTGTTATTTTATATCTGTACGTAATATCATTGTCATTTTCATCGACAATTACTATACTCGACAAATCAACTCTAACATCATCCCTTACTATCTCTGTTTCACTCAATACAGCATCTTCAACTATGATTTTTAAAGTCTTAATTTTTGCGCCTTCTTCCAACAATCCGTTTACTATATAGTCTGCAGTTTCATAATCATTTTCATTCGAAACTGTGACTTCATTTTGTGCATCAAAGGTAAAAGTTATTTTATCATCTGAGATTTCAGGACTGTCAGTATCTTCAAATCTTGTGCTATCTGCAAATCTAACTTCAGCATCTTTATCGTCAAACTCTACTCTATATACTAAAGCTAAATCCTTTGCGGTTATTTCTAATCTGATTTTATCTGCAAATTTAGGATAAAACAGCATGTCTTTTTTAATGCTTGTCAAATCGCCTTCTTGCATAGGTCTGTCATCAGAGCTATCTCCTAATACACCGTCATCATACATCCATTCGACAAAATAACTATCAAATGGTGGCTCTGGATCTTCTGCTAAACTTGCATTATTACCATATAAAACTTTTTCAACAGTATCATCATCTGAAGAATTTTCAGCATCACCTTTAAATACTACTATATATTCAGGTGTGACAATCACATCGCTAGTTTTGACAATAAATTTCTCCTCAGCTGTGAAATATCTTTCTGTCACATCTATAGTTTCACCATCAACTACTGTAGTTATCTTTACGTTTGATGACAATATTTGTGATATTGATAATTCATCTACGTATGTCTTTATGTTTTCTGGATCTAACAATAAATCTTCTACATTTATTTCAATTTCTATGCCTTCTATCTTGTGTCCTTCAGTTAATCCGTCGATTTCGAAATAAGTATCGTTTAATTCTAACGTCAATTTTAGCATCTTATTTTCTTTATCGACTTCGATATTTTCATTGTCTAGTTTTTCATCTTCAAATCTAACTGCATCGTCTAAAACAGTATATATCATTTTTAATTGTTTAGGAGTTATTGTCAATGCTATTTTATCTGCATACACAGGATAAAATGTTATATCATCTTGTATATTAGTCAATTTTTCTTTTAATTCTTCTTCACTTAATGCACCTTTAAATTCATCATCATCTGGATTTACATCAGACCATCCAACAAAATAGTAATCATCAGGAGCATTAGGTTTTTCGGTTGGTATATCAATGCTTTCACCTTTTGGTATATCTAAATTAACTGTATACATCGTATCATTAAAATTATTGTCTTCAAACTTAACATTAACTTCTTCTATCGGCAATTTCAGGCTATTAGAAACAATATTACTTAACGCTACTAAATCACTAGTTGTCGTGACTTTGCCATCCTCAATAGTCACATTCATATCTTTGCCTACAAATGCATCATATGCATCTGTAAAAGTATACATCGCTTGATTTTCGATATCGATTTTATTGTTTGTTCCTTCTGCATAAATAAAATCACCATTTTCGTCTTTAGGTGCTTTTACTAACACTTCAAAGGAGAAGGTTTTTATAGTTGGAGTTTTGAGTGAAGTAGCATCAGTATCATCAGGTTTTGCTATATCAGTATTTATCTCTATTCTAGCATCACCAACAGTATCATTAAAACTCATTATACTGTCGTCACTCACAGGTATTCCATCTACCATAAACGAACCCTCAACAAACTCTGTATGTTCAGGAATATAGTCATGAATTACGATATTTTTTACATCTAACTCACCTTCATTTTCTAGTGCTAAGTTATATCTTATTTTATTTCCTACTACTAATTCTATGCTTGCATTATTGTTTTCATCAATGATTTCAGCTGTTTTAGTCACAGTTATATCAGAGTTATCACCAGTAACAATAAATTTTGCAGGAACTTCAAGTTCCAAGTATTCAAATTTGTTTGTTTTTCCATTTATATAGCCAATTTTAGCTTTGCCTTCATTAGTATCATGTTCTGATTCTCCATCAGGAAGCATACTAGTATTAACTTTTTGATAAAAACTTAGTCGTGCCTTAGACACATCTACTACTTCATCTGCTGAAATTTGTAACTTATCCATCTTCCATGTTAGTTGTCTTGTAGTTTCGTCATAAGTCACCATGCCTATATCATTGATGCTATCGTAAGATTCTGTCATGGTTTTAGGATTGCCGTCACTATCTTTTACTTCCCAAGTAACTTCTATTGGGTGGTCTTTATCTACCATAAAATCAAAACTTTCACCAATAGTATCAGTAAAGTCGACTGCTAGAGATTTCAATATTTCTTCTAAAGCATCATAGACTTCCATTACGTTTTCAGATCCTACAATGTTAAAATACGACTCTCCCGCTACATCAGATGCCATTTTTTCTAATGGTGTTGAACCTGTAGGAATCATATCCATTCCTACAGTGTATACTGTAAATCCATATTTTTCTTCTAATTCTTCAATTTTTTCATATACTCCTGTTGTTGATGCAGATTCACCGTCAGATAGAAAAATAATATACCTTTGCCTACCTTCTAAAATTTGATCTTTAAATATTTCTTCAACTTGGTCAAGTCCTACAAGATAGTTAGTTCCAGTATATCCATTTGTATACCCATATTCGATAGGAACTTCAGCTCCTATATCCGGAAGTGTATCATAGTAACTTAAAGCTGGATACAGTGACGAATAGTAATTTAAGCTTCCTGAATAAGTAACTAATCCAACTCTATTATTCACCAAATTCCCGTTTTCAGCATCCTTTGCATTTAGCACTACTGAAGAAAGTTTTGAGATGACATATTTTGACATCATCATCCTATCATAGCATCCTGATTCTGTTAATTCTGCCAAATCTGTAATTTCATAAATATTAATGTCGTCATCTCCAGGTTTAGTATTAATAAAATCAGGCGAAACATATAGGTGCTTAGTTTCATTAAAATCTATTGCACTCGACTCTTCGCTTTTTATCATGTTTTTATTATCCAAACCAACTTCTGTTTTAGAAGGAATACTTGTAACACGTGAAAAATATACATCTATTTCATCAACACCTTCAGTTGTTTGTTCAAAAAAAGTAGGTTTAATTGCTGTACCTGTAATTGCTGTACCTGTAGTGACTCTTTCATAATGTTGATTTATTGGAGGATCTGTTTTGTCATAAGTTATACTCACATTTGCTGCAGTAATGTTTGCACTATATTGAGCATTATATTCATCTGCCGCCTTGCTTTTAACTTTACTCACAAATGTAGATGCACCCCAAGCATTTGGGATATTTTCATCATTATTAAATAAATAATAATAATTAGTTCCACCAATTTTTGCATCTATCATATAATAATGATTCTCGTTTAAACATAAACAAGTGTATTGTTTATCACCTCCATCAACATCCATATTCATAGAGCCTGATTGATCTACTATAAATAAAACATCGGCAGGTGTCGAGCCAACTCTTCCATAAAAATCCATATCAATTTTTACTATACCATTCGCCTTGTCTTCTTCAGAAGCAAAGTAGGCATTTTTTTCGCCCGCTGCTTGGACACCCGTATCTTTAACCTCTGTTGATAAATTCTCCATCGATGCACTAAAATCTTTACCACCATATTGTAAGTCAGTGTTAGTTATTTGAAGGTTAGTATCATTTACTTTTATTGAATCACCTTCTGTATTATTATCTGCTCTATCAACAGAGTAGACTTTTCCCTTTTCACTATCATCTGGGTTTATAGCACCATTCGTTGCATCCACTAGTGGTAACAATATTCTACCCAATATTAGGAAAAACACTACAGCTAGTGCCGTATATCTGGCAAAACTTAACGCAGATACTTCATTTTTGAAAATTTTCATAATTAAATAAACTCCTTTTACTTTTAAAACTATTTCTATCGCCTACTAATACACATCTACGCAATAATATATGATTGGCTATATCATTTGGATTTATAATGACATTTTTGCATGTATATTCATTGATATATCAACATTTTTGCAATCATATCATACTAAGGTTACATTTCGGTTACATTTCATCAAAAAAATTACACTAATTTAGAATTATTTAGCTTTTAATAAATAAAATTACACACTTAGAATTTGATTTTAATTTTGTGATAACGTATAAACATCTAACCTTCTATGTGCTAAAAGAGGAAGTTCTCCCCTTACTCTATCTACCTCGTCAAAAAAAACATCGCAAATAATCATAGTTTCTTTTTCATCTGCTTGCGCAATTACGTCACCCCATGGTGAAGCTACCATAGAATGTCCATACGAAACATAGCAACCATTTATATCTCTTGCAGGTGCAGTACCTATTGTATATACTTGATTGTCAAGAGCTCTAGTTCTAAATAAAATTTCCCAATGTGCAGGTCCAGTAGTCATATTAAACGCACCAGGAACAACTATCGCTTTAGCTCCTTTTTCAACTAAAAGCCTCGATAGCTCTGGAAACCTAAAATCATAACAAACTACTACTCCTACCTTCCCAAACTCCGTATCAAACACACAAATTTCCTTACCTGCACTTAAAGTATCAGATTCTTTAAACATCTGCCCATCTTTTATATTTATATCAAACAAATGCATCTTACGATGCTTTCCTACTTGTTTGCCGTTTCTATCAAAAACGTATGACGTATTAAAGACTTTGCCTTCATCATCAATCTCAGGAATAGAACCAGCAACAAGAAAAACTTTATTTTCTTTGGCTATACGAGATAACTCTTGCCACTGTTTTCCTTTCTCTTTTTCAGCATAAACAGGGAAATTTTCAGTCTTATATGGACAATTAAACATCTCTGGCAAAACTACTAGATCTACACCTTTCGTTTTTGCTTCTACTATATATTTTTCAACTTTTACCGTATTATCATTTTTATCTGTTGAAACAGCCATTTGTACTAGTGCAACTTTCATAAAACAATATTCCTCCATTTCAATGTTAAAAAGTTTAACTACTTTAATTTACCTCTACATAAAATAGGAATTTCATCTATAATTTCTCCATTTGACACTAAAAAAGCACTTTCATACAAGTTACATACTGGACATATATGCACAGGATAAATTTCAAGTTTGTCACCGATCGATACTTTATCTCGAAATTCTCTATCATAAATAATTGCATGTTCATCATACACATCAAAAACTGAAATACTTTCATTGCCTTTAATTGTACCAACACCTTGAGTAGCAGTTATTCCTTTTGTTCTTCGTTGAGCCGTCAACCCTTTGGCTCCAACATCAGTAATCACTCTCTCAAGAGTAGGTCTACTTATTACAGTAGTCAACACTGTCGCCGCACAATTCTCTAACGTACCTAGACAAGCACTCATAGACGCATCCATTAAAATATATGTACCTGGTCTAATTTCTGTTATTCCTTCCATAATGCTAGGCTTTAATAACATTGAAGGAGTCGCACCTATGCTGACTACTTTAGGAGTCAACATATGATTTTTTGCAATCTCAGCAAATTTAAGTGTTCTTTTTTGACTTATATCAAATTCTTCAAGACAAGCTTCAATGCTATCAGAATTATACGAATGACCTTCATGTGAAAAAATCCCTCTAAACTCTACATTTGGGCATTTTTTTATAGTTTCTAACAACGCAACAAAATCAGCTTCTTCAATTATTCCGGATCTTTCTTCACCTACTTCTATTTCTATCAAAATATTTGCTGGTTTGCTAGATTTAGCAAAAATCTTGTCAGCTAAAATTACGTGTTCCGGGCTATCTACTCCGAAACTTAGTGTAATTTTTTCAGATAGCTCTCTAGCTCTTTCAAGTTTTACTTCTCCAACTATTTGATTGGCTATAAAAATATCATCAATGCCATTTTCAGCCATTACTTCTGCTTCACCTAATTTAGCCACTGTAATCCCTTTACAACCTTTTTCAAGTTGTAACTTAGCTAAAGCAGGCATCTTATGAGTTTTAGTATGTGGCCTTAAATCAACGTTGCTTTGATATGCAAATTTTTGCATAGTTTCAATGTTTTTTATCATTTTTTCCAAATCAATAATCAGTGATGGTGTATCTAAATCCATAAAATTCATCAACTATACCTCTCTTGCAGCAACCGCTTCAATTTCTACTAGACAACCTGCATACAAATTATTGCTTGGCACTACTACTCTAGCAGGCCTATGTTTCCCAAAAAAATCACTATAAACAACATTTAATTCAGGCCAATAAGCTACATCTGGTATATAAACTCTACACATAATTACATTTTCTTTTTCAAGACCTGCAGCACTTAATACATACTGCAAATTTTTGAGAGCTTGTTTTGCTTCTTCTTTTACTCCGCCTGTCGGCACTTTTCCAGTTTCAGGATCTATAGAAAGTTGCCCTGATATATATATAGTTCCATTATGCTCCATGGCTGGCACATAATGACCTCCATCACGTACTGAATAATCTGTTTCTATAATTTTCATAATAACCTTCCTTTTTTATTAAAATCATCTAACTTATAATATTTAAAGCCTTCGTTCTATAGATGCCACATTATACACCATTCGGATATATTACTACAACCAAATTTTAAAACAATTTTTAACTATAATTATTTTATCTATATAATAATATATACCCATTTTTGGTTATAATTCTCTTTTTTTTGATATTTAATTTTTTTATTTATTTGATATGATACTCTAATTAGTCTATCAATTTACTCTATCAATATACAACTCCCATTATCAAACAGATATAAATAGCATTCCTTTACTTTGAGTTCTAAAATCTTTTCTAATGCTTCTTTATATTCTATTATTTGGGCTCTATATTGATTTACAATATAATCTATTCTGCCATTTCCATAAGTAGAATCTGTTTTATAATCAATTAATACTATCTCATCTCCTTCGTAAAAATAGCAATCAATTATACCTTGTACTAAAATCTTATCGTCTGATTTTATACCGTCTATGATATCTTTTGCAAGTTTTTTTGTTACAAAAGGTGCCTCTCTTTTTATTGTTTCTGATTTTAGCATTCTTTTCCCTATTTCAGATTTAAAAAACACCTCAATTTGTGCAGTATTAACTACTTTAGATTCTTCTTCTGTCAATAATTTCTTTTCTACCATTTCTATAATTTGATTTTCTATACCTACAATATTTACGTCTTTTTTTAAATCTAAGTGTTGCATAACAAAATGCGTAACAATACCAATTTCTGCTTTTGTAAATTCAATATTTTTCTCTTTGAAAATAGGTATGTCGGTAAGTTTAGGTATAGTATATTTTATTTGCTCCGTATCATATGGTTTAGAATTTTGTTCAGATATTTTATTTTTAGCCAACAATTTAATATCTGTTACAGATAGCTTAGTAGGAACATTTATTGATTCTTTGAAATGATATTCAAAACTAAGCCTTCTGTTTATTTCATCATATCTCTCATTATCAATTTTTTCTACTAACCTGCTTAATTCTAATATTTTTTCTCTTTTATTTTCAGCAACTTTATTAGTTCCTGTTCCTATACTTGCTAAAGAAGTAATTTTTATGTTCCAAGATGACTCACATTCTATAGGCAATTCTATTTCTTCAACTATAGACTCTTCTACTTCGTTATCCAAATTGACAGTTATCTCTGTAATACCTTCAACTTTTTCTGCAAACTCTTCCTCTATATCATTGATTTTTCTTAAAGCTTCCGCATCGTCATGATTATATAGAGCCGAACACAACCAATCAAAGTAAGAAGTTGAATTTATCAAATTATATCCTACAGTTCCTTGTTTCCATTTTTTTGCCTTTGATTTAATGTTTTTTACAGTTCCACACAATATCAACTTATCGACAGCTCTTGTCAATGCAACATACAAAACTCTCATCTCTTCAGATAGTATCTCTTTTTTCATTACAGATTTTATGGCTAAACCAGGAAGCATTTGCTTATACGTTCTAAGTTCCGTATTTACATATTTAGGTACAAGTCCATAATTTTTATGTTTAAGTATACCTTTGTTCATGTCTAACAAATTGAATTTTTTGTTTAATCCGCACAACAAAACTACAGGAAATTCAAGACCTTTACTTTTGTGTATAGTCATCAATCTCACTACATTATCATTTTCCCCTAAAATTTTTGCACCTGCATCATCATTATTTGAAACTCTTAACTTTTCAACATACTTTAAAAAATTATATAACCCTATCATTGAAGTTTTTTCGTAAGATGACGCCTTCTCTGTCAATAATCTAAGGTTTGCTTGCCTCATTTTTCCATTAGGCAAGGCCCCGACAAAATAGTAGTATTCAGTTTCAATTAAAACACTCCATATGATATTGCTAAGTTTATCGTATTTGCTACGTCTACTATATTTTTTAATCATTTCTTTAAAATTTTTAAGTTTAGAAGACAGATCATCATCAAAATTTGAAATATAATTATCAAAAGCATTTACAAAAGTAGATTTTGGATGCTCAACTCTAATTTTGATTAATTCTTCTATTGTGAACTTGCCTATAAACGATCTCATTATACTTAGAAGTGGAATATCCTGCCTTATGTTGTCTATAAGTTTTAAAAAATTAAGCATAATTTGAATTTCTACAGTTTCAAAGTAGCCTGCTCCGCTATCTGAATAAAAAGGTATGCCTTCTTCAAAAAAAACTTCATCAAAAATTGAACCCCAACTAGATACTGCCCTCAAAAGTATCACAATGTCTTTATATTCAATTTCTCTAAATATGCCCTCTTTCGCATCATAAGTATTCTGTGCTAATAAATCTTTTATCTTAGTGACACAAAACCTTGCTTCTATTTCAGCAGTTTCCATATCTTTGACTACATCATCTGTATCTTCATCTGTTTGAGCATCTATAATATTGATTTCCACACGGTCGTCTTCAGTTTTTTCAAAATCCATGCCTACGTTTAAAAATACTCGTTTATCATAATTTAATTCACCTAGTTTTTTAGACATAATTTTGCTAAACAAGTAATTTGTTCCATTTAATATTTCTTTTCTACTTCTATAGTTACTATTTAAATCTATTCTTTGATTCAAATCTTGCACTTCACACTCAAGTTTATATGATTCCATCTTTTCGTTAAATAAATCTACGTCTGCAAGTCTAAACTTATAAATACTTTGCTTTGAATCACCTACCATAAAAACATTATTGTCTCTTTTAATCTTTGATACAAGTGTTTCTTGCAATTGATTACTATCCTGATATTCATCAACAAAAATATAATTAAATTTATTTTTATAATAATTACTAACATTTTCAACACTTAAAGCTTTTAATGCAAAATGTTCTATATCCCCAAAGTCTACTATGCCTTTTTCTGATTTTTTTTGTTCAAAATTTACGCTTAAGGCTTCTATAAGACATCTTAGCGCTTTCATAGTATGATACATGTGCTTAATATCATCTGCCATCTCATCTATGCTTTTATTTGGTACAATTTTTTTCACACTGTCAATTATTTTTTTATATTCATCTCTTAATTGCTTAAATTCAATTATTTTATATTCATCTAACAATTCTTTATCTTGTTTTTTAATACTCTTAAGCGTAGCATGTTTAAAGCTATATACTGCATCTTTAATCGCTTCTATGCCGTTTTGCGTGCTTGCAAGCAATAAATTAAGATTGTCTTTATCGTCATCTATTGCAGCTTTATATACTAATGGACCATCTTTTTTTAATGTGAGTTTTTCACACTCATCTAAAATAGGTATAGCACCTTCTAGCATCATTTTAATGTTATCAACTAAAATTTCCATCCATACAGAATTTTTTAGTTTAATTCCATCAGTATCAAGCATTTCAATTGCATTTTTAAGCCACACAAACGGTTCAGGATAGCTTCTTATAAAATAAAAAACATCACGCATCATATCGGCTAGTTCGGTATCAGTCCTGTTGTTTGTAAAACTTTCTACCAACTGCAAAAAATCTATATTTTTTTCACCATACGCTTGTTCTAAAACTTCGTCTATCGCTTCATTAAGCAATATTTTGCATTCATTTGAATCGCCTACTCGAAAATTTGGATCTATGCCTAATGTGTGAAAATTCTTTTTCAATACATCTATACAAAATGAATGTATAGTTGAAATATTTGATTTAGCCAATAAATTTAACTGGTTTCTCAGGTGTTTTTTTAGTTTAACATCTGTAAGGTCATGCTCATTTAACGCCTTATAGATCGCTTTTTGAATTTTTTGTTTCATACCTGCTGCAGCTGCATTAGTAAATGTAACTATCAAAAAAGAATCTATGTTTTCAAATTCATCTCTTACTAATCTAATTATTCTTTCTACTAAAACAGAAGTCTTACCCGAACCTGCGGCAGCCGAAACTAAAACATTTTTATTTCTTGATTCTATGACTTTTAACTGATCCTTATTCCACTTCATATGAATCCTCCCTCAGTTTTTCCAGTAATAAATTGTCTATAACTTCTTCTTTAGAACGCTTCGGAACATAATTATATTCATTACCTTCAGTCGAAGGGTCAAAATTGCATATAGTCTGGTAATCACAATAATTACAAGTTTCACCATCTCTTTCTTTTTTTGCTGGATTAATTTCTATCTTTCCAGCAAAGATATCATTAGTCAACTTTGAAGCCGTTCTATTTACTGTCTCTATTATGACATTAAACTCTTTATTATCTAATACTTTTGATGCTTGGGTAAATGAATCATCCTTTTTTAGCCCTACTGGAATAACGTCTGATTTTTTAGTTGTTTTTATCTGAGTATCCATGTTTTCAACTACAGTCATATCATCAGATATATATCCTTTAAGAGACAGAGCTTTAAATATTTCATCAGATACATCTTCAGTTTCTTTATCATCTGCATCAATCATTGGATCATCTATCCTAAAATAATATACTCCGCCTATTTTAGGAATCATATCTTCTATTTTTTTTCCTTCTTCCACAAAAGAAGACAAATACATAAGCAATTGCATTTGTAATCCTTTTACAGCATAATTTAAATCAATATTCTTCCTTGAAGATTTATAATCAATAATATTTAGATATATTTCTTCATCTTTTTTAAATACATCAACTCTATCTACTATTCCTTTTAACGATATATTTTTTGATTCTGAAAAAATTTCTTTTTTAATTTCATACTCTGTGTATTTTGGTGTGAAGTTACCTTTTTTTAGTTGATTTACAATAGTTTTAGCCGCTCTTTTAAGCAATCTTTTTATCTTTTCTTTAACATATTTGTTTCTCTCGTTATAATCTAAAGCACTATTATCAGAAATATGTTTGCCTAATACTATATCTATACAATTTGATATTTCAATACTTATACCGTCATCATCTATAACTTTAACATTTATTGTTTTATCTATAATTTTATTTGTAAATAATTCTATACATTCATGATAAATATTACCTAAATCGTAATGCTCAATCTTAATCTCTTTTCGTGGTAAAGGCTTTATGCCGAAATCTAAGAAGAATTTGAAAGGACAAGAAGCAAAATCTTCAAGTTTAGATACAGACATCTGAAGATTTTCACCATACAATTTTAAAATGAATTCATCTTTTACCTTTTCTACCTTATTATTGTAATTTAAGGCTTGTTCTATAAATTCTATAGTTTTTTGGCTGTTTTTAACGTACCAGACATATACGTCTTTCCATATTTCATCGAGTTTTTTGCCTTCTGTAAAATCACGCAATTTTTCTATCAATATTTCTTCTGTTGCTTTGTGTTTTACTACAAAGTCAATCTCGCTATCTATTGATAATTCACTTTTGACTATAAGTTTACTAAACATTTGCTTTAATCTATCGATGTATATTGATGGTTGCAACGAAACGCCTTCAGATGTACTAAGCGCATAGCTCACAAACAAATAATCAGTAGGTTTTGTTACTACTTTATACAGCGCATGTTTATCTTTATAATCTTTATATGAATTACTATTTTGCAAATTAATACCAAGAGATTTTAATACGGATCTATCTTCATCCAGAAAAATACCTTTGTCATCTCCGCCTGCAAGCAATACACCTTCATTTGCACCTGCTAAAAAGATCACTTTGTACTCTTTAATAAAAGCTCTATCTAAAGTCCCTACTGTCACTTTATCTATCGTCGGTGGTATAACTCCTATTTTCACTTCGTTTAACCCCGCTTCAAGCATCTTTTTATATTGTATACCAGAAATTTCAGAATCTTTTGATGTTAAAATTGTTTGTTCAAGCATTCCAATTATCAAATTCCATACTTGTGCATTTATAGAAGAAACTTCATAATACCCTATATTTCTAAAATAAGTGACTTTTTTATCGATAATATTTTGAATATCATGATCTTTAAATATTTTATATAAAAATATAGTAATATCTTCTGCCGTTTTAAGTGTTTTGAATTCTTTTCTTTTACCATCAAAATAATTTGAAAATAATAATCTTAAATTTTCAAAATATTCCACATCTGCTCTATTCATTGTGAATTTTTTGAACCATCTGTTTCTTTCTATTCCATATTCCAAAGCAAAATTTTCAAGCTTATGTATATCTGTTTCTCCAACGTTTTCTATCTCTTGATTTTTTTCTGAAATATCAAAAGTTTCTAAACAAGAAAACCCAGATTTGAAATATTCAAAAACACTTTCATGTTTAAAATTATAATTTAACATGTCAAGTACCGAGAAAATAAATTTTACAAAAGGATTGCTCATTATGTCTTTTTTTGTATCCATAAATACAGGTATATCATATTTAGCAAATATTTTTTCAGCACTAGAGCCATAAACATCCATGTTAGAAGCTATTACCGCCATATCTTTATATCTGTACCCTTTTTCTCTTACTAGAGTTGCTATATTTCTACAGATATTTTCTATTTCCGAATTTGTATTCATAGACGAAGAAACATTTAAAAAATCGACGTCTTTTAGAAACTCTTCCATTGAGATAGTAAATAAGCCTTTATCTAAAGTTTTTACTACTTCATTCAAATAATAATTTTCTTCAAGCTTTTTTAGATTGATTTTAATTTCAAGTTCACTAGAAATTTTTTTGTACTGTTCTAACATATTATATGTAATTTTGAACACTTCAAAATCATCTGTATTTTCAAGCTTATCTATACATCTATTATCAATATTTATTGTAGCATAAACACCTTTCGAACATCTTATAAGCTCTTTAATCACTTCTATCCTTTGATTAGTAAAGCTCTCAAAGTTGTCGATAAACACATACGAATTTCTTATGTATTCAGATTTAGATATCGCCGATATAAAAAAATCAGTCTTGTCTTTGCTATCAAAATAATTATCTTTTGTAATTTCATTTACAGCCTTAAAAATTTTAATAACATCATTAATCTTTCTTTTTAAAAGTTCACTTGAAATCTTCGAAGTATCTAAGTTTTCTAATATTTCTACAGTTATTCTATCACCCTTTAATTCGCTGATTAAATTATTTAATTCTTTCAAAAAACCTTCTTTGTATGTAGCTTTTTTATATATTTCAAGTTCTTCATATAGATTTGTGCATACTTGCTTTATCAACATGATTTTGCCATAGTCATTAATTTCTTGAAGCTTAATGCCACCTACTTCTTCAAGTACAGCATATTCTAGTTTTTTGAAACTTGTAACACGCATATCTAACAATCCATCTTCATTGACATTATCTATAAACTCAAGTTCTGTAGCATATGTCATCTGTTCTGGAACTATATAAATAATATTTGAACTTACATCTGATTTAAACTTGTTTTTTACAATGTCAAACAAAAATTTTGACTTTCCAGATTTTGCTCTACCAGTAATTAAATTAAGATTCATACAATTCTCCAATTTTACAATCTATCTTTTAGTTAATTATAACATTTTTTAGGATTGTTTTCAATGTAATTGTCCTATTTAGGCATATAAAAAAGAGCGTTAAAACCACGCTCTATCAATATATGTTATTTAATTAAATATGTTTAACCCTGAACTCAATTTGCAGAAATTATTTATTTAAACAATACTACTCATATGTTTCACTAGGTTGCCCGTAAGTTTCAAATCTTTTTAACACTTCTTCCATCTGTTTAGGAGAAAGAGGTTTAGGTTTTTCTACAGCCATAGTATAATATTGAATTTTAGCTAAATATTCTACATTAATTGCTAGACTAAATGCATCTTGAACGCTACGACCATAAGTTATTTGCCCGTGATTTCCAAGTATACACGCCCTACTCTCTTTGCAATAATCAATCGTAGTATCTGCTAACTCTTGAGTGCCAAACGTTACATAAGGCACGTAAGGGATTTCAGATGTATGAGCATCTCCTATTACGTAATGTAATGCTTCTATTGGTCTATTCATTGCAGCTAATACACTGGCAAACAAAGAATGGCAATGTACAACTGAAACAGCACCTCTTTTATTATTATAAAATGCTAAGTGTAATGCTAGTTCACTAGATGGTTTAAGCTTTCCATCGATAACCTTTCCTTTGTTATCTACAATCACAACATCTTTTGGTTGCATAGTATCATAATCAATACCTGATGGGCTTATTGCAATCATATTGCTTTCTTTGTTCAATATACTAATATTTCCACTTGTTCCAGTAGTTAGGTCATATTTATGAAGTTTTTTACAATATTCAACTATTAACTCTCTTTCTTTTTTGAGTAACATCTTATACCTCTTATTTGAAATATTTATATATTTCATTTGGTTTAAATACACCTTTTTCCGTTACAATTCCAGAAACATATTCGTTAGGAGTAATATCAAACGCAGGATAAAATCCTTTTACACCCTCCATAGTAATTTTAGTATCTAAACTTTTTAGCACCAATTCAGGATCTCTTTGTTCAATATTTATTCTACTTAAATCTGGATGTTCAATATCCGGGGTACCAGTGCAATAGTATGGCACATTAAAATATTTACATAACATTGCCATCTGCATTGTTCCTACTTTATTAACAACATCACCTTGACATGTAATTACATCGCTTGCCGATATGAATACAGAAATACCTAAATTTTGTATAGCTGCTCCTACCATATTGTCTGTAATCACAGTCACATCAAAGCCCATGTCGCTAGCTACACTCGCAGTCAACCTTGATCCTTGATAATAAGGTCTTGTTTCAGCACATACAAGCTTTACGTTTTTCCCCATTGCTCTACAAGCTCTTAACATAGTTCCAATTATTGTTCCACCAAAACACTGGGTCAATATAATAGCGTCATTTTGTATTAGTTCTGCCATATTCTTCCCGATAATAGAGTATTTAGCATAATTATTGTTAGTATATTCATATGCGGCTTTTCTGACACATTCTAAAAGCTCTTCTTCACTATAATTGTTCTCAATTCCTAAAAATAACGCATCTAAACAAGTCTTTACGACTCTTACCATTTGTGCCTTAGTCGTAGGTCTTGCTGTAGTTAGTGCAATAGCAGCATCTTGAACGTAAGAGATAATATCTTGCCTGTTTTTAATCGCTTCATAAACTGCTAGCACTATACCATGACAAGCAGCTATATATGGCCCTTCACTTTGAGTTACCATATCTTTTATTGCTTGAGCCACTTCTGTATATGATTTACAAATTACAAAACTCTTTTTTATAGGATAAACTCTCCTATCTAATATAGATACTGCTCCGTCATTATACCATGCAATATTTTCAAATTTAAGCATTTCTGCTAAATCATAGTCATTCCTATTTTCAAAAATCATAAATCACCTATTTAATTACACACAAAAATCGCACTAAAGAGCTGTTAAATTAGTTCAATCGATATTTTTCATAAAAGCTATCGAAAATTGCAATAGTTTCACTTTCACTTGTAACGAAATACCTGTTTTTAATTAATTCAATTCCAAATTCAACTAAGCATTTTTCCATTGAAACTTTTTGACTTAAATCATCTACACTAGTCACTTCAGTAACTTTCGCATCGCCTACTACACGCCTTATTATTTCTGTTCCACAATACCCTATTGTATCAGCTAAAACACTTTTAAGATAATTTCTCTTGAATTTTTCAACTTTATAGAGTTCAAATGTCACGTTTTCTTCATAATTACTATTCAATTTTTCTACCGTCAATCTAAATACATCTTTTACAGTTGTTTCCAAAAATGTTATGAATTCATCATTTTTGCCAGAAGTAAACTTCTTGTTTGTTAAAGATAAAAATAGATTAGCTAATACATTACCAATGTCATATCCCATAGGTCCGTAAAAAGCAAATTCTGAATCTATAATTTTAATACCTCTTTCATTTACAAAAATAGATCCCGTATGCAAATCGCCATGTATTAAAGCTTGAGCGTTATTCATAAAATTATTTCTTAACATTGAAACTTCAAAATGTAATTCTTCATCATCATAAAGCATTTTTTTAACAAAATCATCTAATCCTTCTGTAATAACATTGCGATTTTTATAGTTAAAATACGGCTCAGTAAATACTAGATCTTCTGTAATATCACACATTTCAATATTAATAAAAGATTTAACTCGCTCTTTTTTTATACCTTTATCTAATACTAAATCTGTTGAAAGCAACAATGTTTTAGCCATAAATGTTGAAATATCTTCAGCAAAAGTTGGATAGGCATGTTCGCTTTGTAATCCATGTCGCATATTTTCATATTCGCCTATATCTTCCATAATAATTGCATTCATTTCTTGAGAAAAGTAATATAGTTTAGGAACAAACTTTTCACAGGTTTCACCCTGTAACTTAAGCATCTCAAACTCTATTTTTATCCTGTTTACATCAAGCTCTCGACCTGATGTTCTTAATAATTTATCAGCTTGCTTAACTATTACAGATTTTTTAGTTTTTTCATCAAAAACTCTATAAACATAGTTGATATTTCCATCACTCAATTCACAAACTGTTAAATCATCACAATCATTAAACGCACAATAATTATTTTTTACAAAATCAATTATATCATTCTTTTGCATTAATAAATGCGTATTATTATTTTGTTGCATATCTTACTCCTTATTTTAAAGATGATTTAATCTTCCACTATAAACTGTCATTTTGACAATTGATAATACATTATATAAAACTATCAAGAATACGAGCGTTTCTAAGCAAAAATGATAGATTCGCTCCTAATATTCTTTTTTAATGTTATAAAATACGTCTAACCCTTTGTATTCAGCAGCTGAACCTAATAATTCTTCTAGCCTTAACAATTGATTGTATTTAGCTACTCTATCAATTCTTGAAGGCGCACCCGTTTTAATTTGTCCAGAATTAGTTGCTACAACCAAATCTGCAATTGTAGAATCATCAGTTTCACCCGAACGATGCGAAATAACCGCTGTATAGCCTGCTTTTTTTGCCATTTCTATAGCATCTAAAGTTTCAGTTACAGTTCCTATTTGATTTAACTTTATAAGAATTGAATTAGCAACATTAGTTTTGATTCCCTTACTAAGCCTTTCTGTATTAGTCACAAACAAATCATCACCAACAAGTTGGATTTTTTTGCCTAATTTTTCAGTAAGCAATTCCCAGCCTTTCCAGTCTTCTTCATCCATACCATCTTCTATTGAGATAATTGGATATTTTTCTACTAAATTTACATAATAATCTACCATTTCTTCTCTTGATAATACTTTATTATCTCCCGCTAAATTATAAACGTGTTTCTCTTTGTCATATAATTCTGTAGCTGCAACATCAAGAGCTAAAACTAAATCTTTTCCTGGTTCATAGCCTGCATTTTTAATTGCCTCAACTATTGTAACTAACGCTTCTTCATTCGATTTAAGATTTGGAGCAAATCCACCTTCATCACCTACAGCAGTATTTAAGCCTTTTGATTTTAAAACATTTTTTAAGCTGTGAAAAACTTCTGTTCCCATTCTCAATGCTTCTTTAAAACAGCATGCACCGACAGGCATAACCATAAATTCTTGTACATCTATATTGTTATCAGCATGTTGTCCGCCGTTCAAAATATTCATCATCGGAACAGGTAAAACTTTTGCATTAACTCCACCTAAATATTGATGTAGAGGAAATCCAAATGTATCTGCTGCTGCTTTTGAAACTGCCATAGAAACGCCAAGAATTGCATTTGCGCCTAATTTACCTTTGTTAGGAGTTCCATCTAGCTCTATCATCACTTTATCTATTAAAGTTTGTTCTGTTGCATCCATACCTATTATAACTTCAGCTATAATGTCATTTACATTTGAAACTGCTTGTGAAACACCTTTACCTAAATATCTTTGTTTATCATTATCTCTTAGTTCTACAGCTTCAAATGCTCCAGTTGAAGCTCCAGATGGTACTCCTGCTCTTCCAAACCCACCACTTTCAGTGTAAACTTCCACTTCCAATGTCGGATTCCCTCTTGAATCTAAAATTTCTCTTGCATATACATTAGTTATAATTGACATATCTTCCTCCTAAAATTTAAATGTTTTGATTATCGGTATATTTATTGCTGCTAATTGCAATAATTTTCTTAATTTCACTTAACTATAAGGCTTTGACCCGTCATGTCGTTTGGTTTTTTTAAATCCATAACTTCTAACAATGTAGGTGCGATATCAGCCAAAGTTCCGTCTTCTTTTAAATCATATTTTCTACATTTATCTATAATTATAAAAGGTACTTTATTATTGGTATGTGATGTTACTGGATAACCAGTATCTTCTTCTATCATTCTCTCACAATTACCATGATCTGATGTTACAAAAGCTCTACCACCAGACTTAATAATCACATTTACAATCTCACCCAAACATTTATCAATAAACTCAACAGCCTCAACTGTAGCCCCAAAATCTCCAGTATGACCTACCATATCAGGATTAGCAAAATTAAGAACTATTAAATCATATTTGCCAGATTCAATCATTTCGATTGCTTCATTTTTAACTTTTTTTGCACTCATTTCTGGCACCATATCGTAAGTGTCTACTTTAGGAGACGGAATAAGTATTCTGTCTTCGCCTTCGTAAGGTTCTTCTTTGCCACCATTAAAGAAAAATGTTACATGTGCATATTTTTCAGTTTCCGCAATCCTTAATTGTTTTAATCCACAATTACTCACATATTCGCCAAACGTATTGTTTATTTTCTCCGGCATGTAAGCAACTTCAAGATTTTCAATAGTTTCATCATATTGAGTCATCGTTACAAATCTTACGTCTAAAAACTCTCTTTCAAATTCGTTGAAATCTTTATCCACAAAAGCCCTTGTAATCTCTCTAGCTCTATCTGGTCGGAAATTATAGAAAATTATCCCATCTTCCGGTTTTACGATTCCAAAATCTTCAATTTTTTCACCTATAAGTGTAGGTTTAATAAATTCATCTGTTATGTTATTTTCATATGAATCTTGAATCACCTTAACAGGGCATGTTTCTTTATTTCCTATTCCTTTAGTAAGAGCATTATAGGCTTCTTCTACTCTTTCCCATCTTTTATCTCTATCCATAGCATAATATCTTCCCATAATAGATGCAATACTACCTATTTTAAGTTCATTTATCTTCTTTTGAAGACATTCTATATATTTTTCACCACTCTTTGGTGCAACATCTCTACCATCCATAAAGCAATGAATTTTAACATCTTTAACATTTTTTTCCTTGCATAATTTTAATAAAGCATACAAATGTTCAAAATGACTATGTACACCTCCGCATGACAATAAGCCAAACAAGTGTAATGTTTTGTCATTATTAGTTACGTAATCAATAACATCATTAAACTTTTTATTTTGGTAAAATTTATCTTCTCTTATTTCTTTGTTAATTCTAGTTAATTCTTGATATATAGTTCTTCCTGCTCCAATATTTGCATGGCCTACTTCTGAATTTCCCATTTGACCATCAGGCAAACCTACATCCTCTCCGCTAGCAGAAAGAAGTGTATTGGAATATTTCTTCATCATAATGTCAAAATTTGGTGTTTTAGCAATACTCACTGCATTTCCAAAGTAATCTTCACCGATTCCAAATCCGTCCAAAATTATTAATGCTGTTAATTTCTTCATGCAAAACTCCTAAAACTCTATTATCTTGATAAAATCTTCAGCCTTTAAGCTAGCTCCGCCAACCAAAGCTCCATCAATATTACTTTTAGCCATAATTTCAGTAGCATTGCTACCTTTTACGCTTCCACCATATTGAATAATGATATTATCACTTATCGATTCACTGTATAAATCTTTAATTACATTTCTTATGTAACAAATTATTTCTTCTGCTTGTGCACTAGTGGCGGTTTTACCAGTACCAATTGCCCATACAGGTTCATACGCAATCACAACTTTCTCCATATCTGATGCTGATATATTTTTTAGGCCATTTTCCAATTGTGCTTTTACTACTGTTTTTTCATTTTGTGATTCTCTTTGTTCAAGTGTTTCACCTACACATAACACAGGTATAAGTCCAGAAGCTAAAGCAGTTTTCATTTTTTTATTTAAAAAATCATCTTGCTCAGAAAATAAAAGCCTTCTCTCTGAATGTCCTATAAGAACATATTCAACGCCTAATTCTTTTAGCATTGTTGCAGATATTTCGCCTGTAAACGCTCCATTTTCTTCATAATGCATGTTTTGTGCTCCTAGCCTAACTTTAGTACCTCTAACTACTTCATTCAGTGCATATAAAGATGTAAATGGTGCACAAATTAATATATTTACTTTTTTATCAAAGTTTTCTGTGAATTTCACAAGTTCTTTTGCCAATAATATACTTTCTTCTACAGTGTTATTCATTTTCCAATTTCCTGCAATTAATGGTATTCTCATAAAAACCTCCGCTATGTTATTTATTGTCTATGGCATCTATACCAGGTAATATTTTTCCTTCTAAAAACTCTAACGACGCTCCTCCGCCAGTAGATATATGTGTCATTTTATCCGCAAGCTCAAATTTTTCTACAGCTGCTGCACTATCTCCGCCACCAATAATTGATGTTAAATCATTGCATTCTGCCATTGTTAAAGCTAAAGTTTTTGTACCCTTTTCAAAATTATCCATTTCAAAAACGCCCATTGGACCATTCCAAATAACAGTTTTTGAATTTTTTATTACCTCTGCAAACAAACTAGCAGATTTTTCACCTATATCAAGTCCCATAAAATCATTTGGAATATTATCAACATCTATGTTGAAAAATTCAGTGTCATTTTTGAACTCTTTAGCTACAATAGTATCTATTGGCAAATAAAAATTAACATTTTTTTCTTTTGCCTTAGACATTATCTCCATCGCTAATTCAACTTTATCTTCTTCTAATAAAGATTTTCCTATATTTTTTCCGAGTGCCTTTAAAAAAGTAAACATCATTCCACCGCCAATTATTATGTTATCAGCGAGATTTAACAAATTTTCTATCACATCTATCTTGTCAGATACTTTTGCACCGCCAAGAATAGCAGTGAATGGTCTTTCTGGATCTGAAAGTGCCTTACCAATAAAAGAAATTTCTTTTTCTACTAAAAAACCTACAGCAGAAGGTAAGTGATTACAAACTCCAACATTTGAAGAATGTGCTCTGTGAGCAGTTCCAAAAGCATCATTTACAAACACTTCTCCTAAAGAAGCCAAATCTGCTGCAAATTCTTCACCATTTTTAGTTTCTTCTGCTCTATATCTTGTGTTTTGTAACAACATTATATCACCTGGTTTTAATCCCGAAGCTTGCTTTTTAACGCTTTCGTCCACTACTATATCACAGTTTGCAAACAATATATTTTTATCTAAAAGCTTTTCTAATCTTTTTGCAACAGGTAATAGTGAATATTTTGGATTTGGTTCTCCTTTTGGTCGGCCCATATGAGACATTAAAACAATAGATGCATTATTTTCAATCAAATATTTTATTGTAGGTAGTGCGCTTGTTATTCTTATGTCGTCAGTTATCTCAAGATTCTCATCTAATGGAACATTAAAATCACATCTTACTAATACTCTTTTATTGTTAACGTCAATGTCTTTTATTCCTTTTTTATTCATAAAAGCTCCTTTTATATAATTAATTTTATCTTATTAACTTATTTTACAACTTAATAAAAAAAAGTGCAATCATTAATTCTAATAATTGCACTTTTTATACATAATTACTCAATAAATTAAGTGGAAAAAATTTTCCTCTTTAATATATTAAATTATATTGCAAGTCCAGCAAAATATTTTACAGTTCTGATAAGCTGTGCTGTATATGACATCTCATTGTCATACCAAGTAAATATTTTTACCATTTGTTTTCCATCAACTTCCATTATTTTAGTTGACAATGCGTCAAACACACTACCAAATCGACAACCGATTACATCACTTGAAACTATTGGATCTTCAGTATATCCTAGAGTTTCATTAGACGCAGCCTTAATTGCAGAGTTAATTTCTGCCACAGTAGTGTTTTCTCTTAATTCTACAACTAAATCAACTATAGATCCCGTAATTGTAGGAACTCTTAAAGCTACTCCATCAAGTTTTCCGTTTAATTCTGGTAAAACTAGACCCACAGCTTTAGCTGCACCTGTAGATGACGGAACTATATTTGCAGCACCAGCACGTCCTCTTCTAGCTTTAATTCCTTTTTCATGTGCAACATCAAGAATGCTTTGGTCGTTAGTATATGCATGTACAGTAGTCATATAACCTTTAACTATTCCAAATTTATCATTTAATACTTTTGCAACAGGCGCTAAACAATTTGTAGTACAACTAGCTCCTGAAATAACAGTTTCGCTTCCATCTAAAATATCATGATTTACATTATATACTACAGTTTTAACATTTCCAGTCGCTGGTGCAGATATTACTACCTTCTTTGCGCCTGCCTTAACATGTTTTTCAGCTTTTTCTTGTGATGTGAAAAATCCAGTACATTCTAGCACTACATCTACTCCAAGTTCTCCCCAAGGTAAGTTTTCAGGATCTCTTTCAGCATATATTGTTATTTCATTTCCATCAACAATGATTTTATTGTCTTTATGACTAATTTTATCTTTCATAAAATTTCCTTGAGCTGTATCATATTTTAACAAATATGCTAGGCTTTCAGCATCTGATAAGTCATTAATTGCAACGACATCAAATTCTTTGTTTTCTGTAAGCAGTCTAAATGCTAATCTTCCTATTCTTCCAAATCCATTAATTGCTACTTTAATCATTATTTTTCCTCCAAAAATGAGATTAGTTTACATAAATATTATACCATTAAAAGCAAATTATGCAACCATATTTTAGTTTTTAATTAAAAAATACATTCCCTTTTATTTCATATTTGCTAATTTTATTAAACAAAGTTTGTCTTGGTATTTCAAGCATTTTCGCAGCTTTAGCTTGATTTCCTCCCGAAGCAGTAAGTGCTTTTTTTATCAAATTAATTTCTACATGCCTTAAAGTATCTTTCAAAGGAAGAATTTCTAAATATTCATCTTTGTTATTTATGATTTCAATATTTATCGGTTTTACTATATCTGTAGGCAAGTCACTGATATCAATAATATCTTTTTCTACAAAAATCATAATACTTTCAATTGTATATCTTAATTCTCTAATATTTCCGGGCCAATCATAAGCTAGCATTGCTTTTTTGCATTCATCCGTAATTCCAATAACATTTTTTCCAAAAGATTCATTGTACAATTCAATAAAATTGTGTATCAATAGTTCAATATCATCTTTTCTGTTTCTCAGTGGTGGCACTAAAAGGTTTATTACATTTAATCTATAATATAAATCTTGTCTAAGTTTTCCCAATTTAACAGCTTCCAAAGGATCAACATTGCTCGTAGTCATAACTCTTACATCAAGCTTAATTGTTTTGTTTCCACCAACACGCATTATTTCTCCCGTTTGTAAAACTCTTAAAAGTTTAGCTTGTAAATCTATATCCATCGAGTTTATCTCGTCTAAAAGCAAACTACCACCATCAGCTAATTCAAACAATCCAGGTTTTTCTTTTGAACCAGTAAAACTACCCGATGTAGTTCCAAATAAAATACTCTCAAGTAAGTTGTTTGGAATAGCTGCGCAATTTTGTGCAATAAAAGGCCTGTTTTTTCTCTTAAAACTTGATTCATGAATAGCCTGCACAACCAACTCTTTTCCTGTTCCAGTTTCTCCATGAACCAAGACTGAAGCTGTTGAATCTGCAACTTTTACTATTTTTTCTTTTAGAGCTTTCATTTCACTGCTTTCTCCGATGATATCACCTAAAGAATATGTAATGCCATTTGTTTTTCTATCATTTCCATTAGAAATTTTAAATGTGTCATCTTTGGATATTTCAGTCATTTTTTTATGCAGTTTATTAAAATTATTAATGTCGTTAAGTATTTCAAGTGCTCCTACAATTTTATTGTCTTCTATTAACGGCAACATTGTAGAAAGAGCAGTTACTCTTTTCTTTGCATAGTTTACAAAAGTTTGCATGTAGTCATAAACTGGTTCACCAGTTCTTAATACTCTGTAAAACACGCTATCTTCTTCTGTGATATCTTCTAAAAGATTAATTATATTTTTTCCAAGAAAATCCTCTTTTTTTGAATTTTTATTAAAAAAATAAGCTTTCGGATCATCATAATAAACTAAGTTTGCATCTTTATCTACTATGATAACACATTCACTATTATATCTTACAATTGTCTCTAACCACAATTTGTAGTTCATCATCAAATTTTCTCCACTTAATATCTTCTTCTCATAGACGATGCAGGTATTAACATTTCATCTCTATATTTCGCAACAGTTCTCCTAGACAAAGTTACACCCTTTTCTCCTAATAAATCCGCAATTTTTTGATCGCTAAGCGGCTTTGATGTATTTTCAGATTCAATAAGAGTTTTAATCTGTTCTTTTACGTTTGTAGAAGATATCGCTTCTCCATTTTTTTCATCACTCAAGCTACTTGTAAAAAAGTATTTCAATTCAAAAAGCCCTCTTGGTGTCTGGACATATTTACCATTTGTAGCTCTACTTACAGTAGATTCATGAACAGAAATATCTTCTGCAACATCTTTTAAAACTAAAGGCTTAATATATCCGCTACCTAAGTCAAAGAAATCTCGCTGAAATTTTAGAATAGACTCAACCACTTTATATAGAGTGATTCGTCTTTGTTCAATGCTCTTAATCAGCCACATAGATGAACTTAATTTTTCTGTCAAAAATTTATTAGCTTCTTTATCGTTCATATTTTCAGACATATCTTTATAATAGCTACTGATAGAAAGATTTGGAAAATTACTATCATTTATAATAATAATATATTCATCATCTATTTTTTCTATTGTAACATCTGGTACAATATACCTGATATTATCGCTATCAACTATAAATCCTCTTGCAGGTTTTGGCTCTAACATTTTAATAATATCACATATGCTTTGAACCCTCTGAACAGGTATCATAAGTTCTTTACTTATTTTTTGCATTTTATTTGTAGCAATATCGTCTAGATAATGTTCTGCCATTATATACGCATTTTTATCTAAAATGCCTTTTTCTTTTAACTGAATTTTCAAACATTCTCCAAGCGTTCTAGCAGCTATTCCTACTGGATCAAACGTTTGAACTATAGCTAGTATTTTTTCTATGTCTTCTGAACTTTCACCTGTTTCAAGGCTAACCTCATCAATAGTCGCTGCTAGATATCCTTTTCTATCCAAACATTCAATTAAGAACTCTCCTATTTTTCTCTCTTTTTCAGTATTTATAGTAAGTCCTAATTGTATCATGAGGTGCTCTTTTAAAGAAATTCTTTTCGAAGTATAACTCTCAAAAGATTGCTTATCTTTATATTCAGAAGAATTTTCATATGATTTATAGCTTATGTCATCATATCTTTCTGTAACTTCTTTCCAGTCTATTTCATTTTTGTCTTCTGAATAAGTTTCAGTTTTATCGTTCTCAGATTTAATTTCAGTCTCTCTTTTTTTATCTACCACTTCCAAGAATGGATTGGCTTCTAATTGATTGTTTAGGTATTCCATTAATTCCACATTGTTAAACTGTAAAACTTGAATGGCTTGCCTGAGTTCAGGTGTCATTATTAGCTTTTGTGATTGGGACAAGTTTAATTCAAAACCCATTTTCATAATATGGAACCTCCTTCAATCGAAATATTTACTCATATGATTATAGCAAATATCATAAAAAAAAGCAAAGCAATTTTGCAAATTAAAAAACCCTAAGAGGGTTTTTTGTTATTATTCACATTCGATTTCTGTTAATCAATAAAATTATTTGTAGAGTGTGGTCTTGACCACACCGAAAATGACAGGCATAAATATCTAAAAAACAACGGAACAGTCAAGACAGTTCCCTACATTGAAAATCCAACATCATTACAATTCAATTGTGAATAGTAACGGTTTCTTTGTTTTAATTTACAAGTCTATTTACCCATAATTCTTTTCGATACACATAATATCCATATATACATACAAACCAATTACTTAAAGACATTGAAATCCATATTCCTATTTCTTCAAAATCAGTAAAATATTTAAACAACAATATCATAGGAATTCTCGTAAACCACAAACGAGCAATCTCCATAAACATTGAATATTTTGTTTTGCCCGAACCTTGGAACAATCCTTGAAATGCACTGAAAATTCCGAGCATTGGAAGCGACACCGAAATTATTAGCAAATAGTCTATCCCTTGATCAATGACTGCAAGATCATCTTTAGACTGCATGAAGAAATTAACAATTGGAACTCTAAAAAACAAAATAATGAAAAATCCGAAAATACCTACTAGGCTTGTCAATACACAAGCTTTTTTAAAACATTCTCGCGCTCTTGATATGTTAGATGCACCCAAGTTTTGCCCTACAATTGCAACTATGGATGTACCTATTCCCATAGAAGGTTGAACAACAAGCGACACTACTCTGTTTACAAGTGAATATGCAGCCATAGTAGCTGTACTGTAAGACACTACAAAGAAATTAAGTGCCAAAAATCCAAAAGCCGCACCAGATTGTCCCACTGTTGAAGGAATCGCAACTTTCATGCTATTGATTATAATATCTTTGTTAAATCTGAAGTTTTTAAAATCAGGTTTTATCATGCTTTTATCGCTATTTAACAATATTATCATTCCTCCGACGCCGAGCAACATTTTAGAAATAACAGTAGCCCAAGCCGCACCAGCTACACCCATATCAAACGTAAACATTAAAATTGGATCCAAAATTATATTAGTTATTGCACTTATCCCACTCAATACAGTTGGCAATACTGTGTTGCCTTGAGAGCTCATGATAGCATTAAAAAATGCAAACATAAACATAAACGGCAAATCTAAAATAGTAATACGCAAATATAAGTTGCCAAAATAAATCAAATCTTCTTCAATTTGCATGAATTTAAGCAGATGCTCGGTCGTAAAAAAACCAATAAATGCAAGCACTACTCCTATCAAGGTAGAAAACACTAGCAATTGACTTGCGTATTTATTAGCTTTTTCATATTCTTTCGAACCTATGAGTTGAGACAATATAGATATTCCCGCAACAGAAAAACCAAGCCCTATAGTTACAAGCAAATGGTTAATAGTTGAAACAAATGATGTTGCTGCAAATTCAACTGAACCGAGCGAGCTAATGAAAACTCCATCAACTAAATTATATAAAGTTTGTATAAAATTATTGATCATTATCGGCAATGCAAGTGAAATTATAGCTTTATACATATTGCCACTAATTATCAATTCTCTTTTTTTATTAAGATTCATATTATTCTCCGAAAGAAACCAAATAGAGCAGATGTTTAAATCAACAATTCATCTGCTCATCCCTTGCTTTTTATTAACTACAAAAACATATCTGCTAAGTTAGCTTTTTTATCTATAAAAGGTTTAATAAAATCTTTCTTACATGACATCAAAGTAGTCACTCCAGGCCCATGTCCGCCCATTATGCAGTCACTATGTATAACTACGCCAATAGTTATTGCTCCTGTTAGTTGAGTTCTAACAAAGCTAGTTTCTGCGTCTACAATTGCTACTATATCCCCAAATCTAATATCAGACAGATCAAATTTTTCAACAATTTCTTTGCTAAATAGAGTAATATCATAATCTCCATTTACAGTTCCAGAACCTAACCCAGATCCCATTATCTCAGCAGGTACAATTTTTGAAACACCAATCTCTAATCTTCCATCAATTTCTTTTATATTCATTTTTTCAAGAAGTTCTGGACTCAAACTTCTTAAATTGATTTCAGCATAATCTGTTAACTTAAGTCCTAAGCCATAACCTTTGACTTGAATTTTATCGCCAATACACATTTTTTCTTTATCTTCATCAGAAAAGTGTACCATAGTATGCTCGCATCCGCCATGTTTTCCCGTAACAATACCTTTTGCACCTTTTGCATCGCCACTCATAACGATTGCTTCATTCCCGATACAACTATAACTGCTATAAGCTTCGTTATAGCTATCATTAGTGTTTCTTGTAGATACTCCAGGCTCCAAATGATCCGCAGACCAGCCAGTAGCCAAATCACCTATTTTGGCATTATACGTAATACCACCTGTTCCCACTAAGAATTCTACTTTTCCATCTAAATTTGTTCTTCCACTCAAGCGAAACTTCGGATGACATACTTCTCCCATCACTGAAATTTTAGGAATCTTATCTACATTAGTTTTTAACATTGAAATACCTCTTTCTTTTGATTAAGTATAATACTATCTAATTATACTGCTAATAGTTAAAAGTAGCAAGTAGTTTGTGAAAGTCGCATTTAATCAAAAAAAAGCGTTGTAATTTAAATAATTTACAACGCTTAATCAATATATATTTTTTTAACAATCCAATTGTTCTTTAGAAACATATCCTGCTTCTACTAATTTTTCAATTGCAGTTTTAAGTTTTGCTTCGTTTACCAAAACTATAGGTCCTGTACAACCCATTCCGCTTTCAGCATATATACCTTTTTTCCAAAGTACTTGAACAGCATCTTCAAGATCCATTATTTCAATACCTGAAATTTGTCCAGTAACTACTTCTTTTGGTGGAGCAACAACTTCTTCTTCGCTAGCCGCTTCTTTTTTAGTAGGTTTTAACCCTTTTAATATATCATCAAGCTTAGCTTTTTTTACTTTAGCAAATTCTTCTTTTGCTATTGCAAGAACATTGCCTCTAACAAGTTCAGCAGCATACTTAATCGCTCCTTCAACTACAGGAACTCCTGATGCTCTTGATATGATCATGATTATCTTATCAAAGTTTTCGCCGATTCCTGGTCCATATCCATATCCAACTGCCTCATACGAGCCACCTGTAGAATACGAAGAAAACATCTTCATCATTATATTTCCTGTCAAAGAATCCATTACCATAACGTCTGCAGTTCCCATGATAAGGTCATTGCCTCTTACAACAACACCGCCATCTGCTCTTTTAGATTCTGCAAAGTTTATGTCATATCCATTTTCTTGAAGTTTTTTAAGTGCTATCTCTACTTGTCTTGCACCATCTACGTTCAAAATCGCAACAGTAGGTTTTTTAATACCGCAAGCTTTAGCAGTTATTATTCCATAGATAGCATTTTTAACCATGCCTTCAATCCTATCTGTAGAAGAAGTTCCTGTAGTTGTAGCTATATACATCTCTTTTCCTTGAGCAGGAGTCACTACTCTACCTACCGTAGAAACTCCTATTGGGAATGGATAGTGCATAGTTACAGCTGCATCAATTTCTTTATTTGAAAGAAGTTCTTCCATCATTTTATGTGATTCTTCTTCTGTAGAAACTTGAGCAAGTTTTACGCCTTCATCGGCTTTAGTGCCTATAACGGTAACATCAATATTTGATTTTAAAGCATTTACAGCAGCCTTAACAGCATTATCTTCTCCAAGTTCACTTCCAAGGGCTGTTATACCAATATTTGGTTTTTTGCCATAAGAACCTGTTTCAAGAGTATCTGCAAGTTCTGAAAATACTTTGCCTATTATTTTTTTTACTTGTTCTGACATTTATATCACTCCTATTTCGTTAAAAGATTTGAAGCGAAATCTCTAAGTGCCTCTGCGATTAATCCTTTGATTTGATCTTCTGAAACACCGCTTGCAACAGATGATTGATTTGCGCCTTTGTTAGCTTCAACCAAGAAAGAAATACCATCAAATAAGTTAGTCATTCTTCCTAAGAATAAACTACCTTTACCGATAATCATAGCTCTCTTTGTTTCTCCTGCAAGTATTTCTTCTCTTGCAAAACCTAAGTAAGGAACTCCTGAAGGTATGTGACCTTGAGTTGGAGCCCAACCTGGCATACCATACTTACTTCCAAAAGTCGCCACATCAGCTTTTTCAAGTTCTCCTCTTTTAACAGCTAAAGCAGCAATCATTTTATAGTTAGATGCTGGAACATCACCTGCACCTGCTGGTTTTGTAATATCAGGATTTTGCATTTCTGCAGAATATTTATCAATATCAGTGATTTTTAATCCTGCTTTATCTAATGCTTCTGTTACTAGTGAGCTAATAACTGCTTGAGGCGATGAGCCTGTTCCAACTGCATGCTTTCCTACAACGCTAGTAATAAATTCAGGGCTAATTCCATCATTTTCACTTACTAACACTGCAAATCCACCAACACAGTCTTCAAGTATCGGAATGTTTTTCTTAATATGATCTTTTCCGTTCATACCTAATTTTGCAGTAGAACCACCTGCACAAACTACAACATTCTTAAATACTCCTGCTTGAACTAAAGCTGCAGCATGAATTATTGAATGAGCTGGAGCAGCACAGAATCCTCTTACGTCTGAACCTGTTGCATTAACAAATCCAACAACTTCAGCACAAGCTTTAGCAAAATTGCCACCGCCTCTTTGGTTCATATCTCCACAAGCTTCTTCACTACACTCTATAACATACTCTATAGATTCTTTATCTATACCATTTTTATCAACTAAGTTGATTAAAGTCAAAACATTAGATGCTTTTGAAACTAAGTTTTCAAACATAACGTGTGCAGATAAATTTTCATCTATATCGTGTGCTCTTTTTACACAACCAATAATTTTTCCATCATGATATAATGCTTCAGCATGTTCGTTATCAATAGAAAAATTAATGTCTTCTAGTGCGATACCTTCTTTGATTTGAGCTGCATAATCTTTTAATACTGCATGAGCTTCATATGCTTTTTTTGCTTCAGCTGCGAAACTTTTTTCAAGTTTAACAAGATCAAATGCATCACAGATTTGAATCATCGCAATAAATTCATTTTGTGGGAAAATTTCACCAAATTTTCCATCTCTTGTAGCACCTTCCATTTTTTGTTCAAACCAAGGTTCAGCTACTTTTCCAAGATCAGCTGGAGTCATGTTTCCTATATATGTTTGGTTTGGAGCATAAGTTACAACATCTTCATAGCTTCTTAAATTTGAAGGTACTTGTTTTAAATAATCTGAGTTAGGATTAACTCTTTTTTCTGTAGTTTGAGTAGTTCCTTGATGTAAAACCATGTCGGGAGTATGGATTAAAGCATATCCCGTAGCTTTTAAAACACTGTTCATTTTTTCCTCCTAATGTTTGTTAAGGCCTTAATAGTGTGATTAATTCACTCTATTATTTAATTTTGGTATATTTTACAAAAAAGGTGATAAACATCACCTTTTTTGATTTATTTAATTAAAATTTGCAAAATTGTGATCTGATAGAAGACATTTCTGAAATTATATCATCAACATCAATAACCATTTCCATCATACTAACTTGCTCATCATAGATAGCCTCATCAACTTCATTTTTGATTTCTGGCTCGCAAACATGAAATACACGAAGTCCTAACTGGACTCCTGTCAATGGACCTGCAAAAGTAGGATCACCGTTTGTCACAGTTTCAGCAGCTAAGCCTGACGCTTCGCCTTCAGCAGCACCTAATACTACTACCATATTTTCTGCTCCGTGAGTTTCAGTTAATTCCTTTACTCTCTTTTGATTTTCCAAATCCATTGCTCCTGCGGCAGTTCAGACAAAGCATTCTGTAGATGAGAATACTACGTCCGCGCCTGCTGATTTAACACATTCTTCAATAGCAGGTCCCGGAATTCCGTCTCTGTCGCCTATGATGATAACTTTTTTACCATTTAATAAGCTCATTTTTTCCTCCTAATTTTAATTTCTTTACCTAATTTATATATTATATATATTTTTGAATCATTGCTTCTACAGCTTCTGGAGTAGCATCTTCTTTGATTAACTCTTCGATCTTTTCTCCGCCCTTGTAGATAGCAACAACAGGTAAGCCTAATATTTTTTGTCCTATAGCAAGTCTTCTTGCTTTAGAAGTATTTAATGCAGTAAATTTCATCTGTCCATCATATTTTTCAGCAAATCCGTGTACGTGTGGCATTAAAGCTTGGCAAGGTACACATCCATCACCATAAAAATCTACTAAAATATGTCCTTCTGACTGTAAAACTTCTGCTTCAAAATTATCTTTGTTTAATTCTAACATTTTTATAATCCTCCTAAAAGAAATATTTTTTATTCAGCATGTTCGATGTATTTTTCTGCTTGTACAGCAGCAATAGCACCATCTGCAGTAGCAGTAACAACTTGTCTTAAAGATTTAACTCTAACATCACCTGCTACAAATACACCAGGAATATTAGTTTTCATATCTTCGCCTGATACTACATATCCACCTTCAAGAGTTATAATGTCTTTGAACAAGTCTGTTTTTGGGATGTATCCAACAAATCCGAATAGACCAAACATTCCATCGTCTTCATCAGCTAAAATCTCAGTTACTTCACCTGTTTTAACATTTTTAACTTTCATAGAACCCATGATTCCGTCACCGTTAACTTCTTCAACAACAGTATCCCACATAAATTCTATTTTAGGATGTGCAAAAGCTTTTTCTTGAATAGATTTAGCAGCTCTTAATTCATCTCTTCTATGTACAATTGTTACTTTTCTTGCAAATTTTGCAAGATACATAGCTTCTTCTACTGCTGTGTCTCCACCACCTACTACATAAACTTCAAAATCTTCGAAGAATGCAGCATCACAAGTCGCACAATAAGAAATACCTTTACCTATAAAGTCTTTCTCATTTACACAACCAATTGGTCTTGGAGAAGCACCAGTTGCAATGATTACAGTTTTTCCTCTGTATTCACCTTTTTTACCTTTTAAAACTTTTTCAGCTCCATCAAGGTTAACTTCAAGTATATCATCATATACTCTTTCAGTTCCAAAGTGCTCAGCTTGTTTAGCCATTCTCTCTACTAAAGTAGGTCCTGACTCTCCTTCTAAGCATCCTGGATAGTTTTCTATCTCTGATGTTAATACGATTTGTCCACCATCTTTATCTCTTTCTAAAAGCAAAACGCTAAGTCTTGCTCTTCCTGCATAAAGAGCAGCAGAAAGACCTGCAGGTCCTGCACCGATAATTACTACATCATATAATTTGCTCATTAATTGCCTCCATTATTTATCAAACACTGTTTGACCATCAACTTCTGTTGTTAAAGCAACTAATGCTTTTTCAACTAAGTTTCTTCTTATTTCTTTTTCTTCTTCCATGCTTAAAGAAGGGTTTCCTAAAGGATGAGGTATAGCAACTGTAGGAACTATTCTGTTTGCTCCAACAGTTAAAGATATTGGCACTACTGTACACATATGAACTACAGGAATTCCAGCTCTTTCAATTTCTTTTACCATCGTTGCACCGCAACGAGTACAAGTGCCTCAGGTCGATGTAAGTATAACTGCATCTACCTTATCAGCTAAAAGTTCCTTAGAAAATTCTTCAGCAAATTGCTTAGAGCTTGCAACTGCAGTTCCGTTTCCTACTGTTGAGTAGAAATAGTTATGTAAAGAACCAATTTTGCCTTGCTTTTCAAATTCTCTTAAAATATCTACAGGTATAACTCTATCTGAATCATCATTAGCATATACTGGGTCATATCCACCGTGTGCAGTTTCATGATCAGCTGATGTTAAATCATCAAATCCTGTTAAATCGTACTTTCCGTACTTAGAAGCTGATGAAGATTCTATTCTATCAGGGTTTCCTTTTGGCACAGTACCACCTGATGTTACTATAGCAATCTTAGCTTTAGTAATATCTTTTACTGCTTTGTTTGGTTCTACTCTATCAAAATCAGGCATTGGGAATTCAGTAACAAATTCTTTTCCTGCTAATTTGTTAAGAAGCATATTTATAGCTCTCTTAGAACCTCTTTCTTGTTCAAAGAAGTTAACTCTTACGCCTGTTGGTAAGTAACCTTCTTCAGCAGATGCACCAATTTTTTCTTTGTTAGCTAATTTTAATGCTAAAGGAGCCATTTTCTTAACTGCATCTCTCATACCAGCAGCACTGTTCTTAGTTTCAACTATGTATAGTTTAGTCTTGAACATATCTGCTCCTGGATTTTCTTTGTACATTCCAGTAAGTACAGGAATATTTAATTCTTGTAATACAGCATCAGCTATAGTACCACAAGCAACTCCGTATCTTCCTGCGTTAAATGCAGGTCCAGCGATAAATATATCAGGATTTAACTCCTTAATCATCGCCATAACTTCTGCTTTAGCTTTATCTAAATTTTCATTGAAGTATGAGTCACCACAAACTATTGTTGCAACTACTTCAGCTTTTCCAGCAAATTCTGCGTTGAAAGCAAGACCTGGGCCTACAGGACCTTGTCTAAGCTCTGCAGGTATGTGAGCCATTTCTTCTCCACCTACTTGAGCAAAAAATTGATTAATATATTGAACTACTTTAATCATCTAACACACCACCTTTCTTATCTCGCGCTTAATCTATTGAATCCTAATTCGTTTGTAGCTCCTGTTATAACCTGAAGCTCAGCAACTATAGATCCATCTTTTTGTAATGAATGTTCGTTTCCACCTGCTATTACATTTACAACATCTATGTGACCAATAACTTTGTCCATAGGAGGTAAAGTTATAACTTGGTTAGCATTTCCGCCAGTAACAACTGCATCTGCACTTGGATCAGAATCTGCAAGCGATTGAGATTTTCCGTCTTGTCCTGCATACTCATCAGTGATTATAACAGTTTTAACACCTTTAGCTTCAACTTTTTTACAATTCATGATAAGGTCAGCATCAGGATTTCCAAAACCTTCTTGTGAAATTATAGCTCCGTCTAATCCTAAGAATTCAGCAAACTTAGCAGTAAAGTTTGATGATCTTTCTTTATCTGCAAGATAAACATTTTCGTTTGTAATGATAACTCCAACAAAATTTAATGTTTTTCCATGTTCTGCAAATAAATCTTCTATTACTGGATTATTTAAGTGGTGATAAGTAGTATTCTTATCACAAGCAGATACACAGTTACCACTTGCTATAGCTCCATCCATCATTTCTGTTGGATACATCATTGTTGTAAGAGTTTGCTTAGCATCAACTCCATAAACATAAGTATCATGTAACAATCCTTGAGATTGTAACATTTGGATATAAGCTACTCTTGGTAACTCAGGGTACATTTTCATACCTTCTGTAATAGATGGTGTTTCAAAAGTCTTAACTTCATCAGGAGTTGCAGTTTTTCCTAATTCACCTAGGTACATAGAAGCTTTATAGCCTGCAAATCTTACCGCTTTTTCATGATCGTGTTGCTTTAATCCATCAACTGGTTCACAAATCATTACTAAGTTGTTTAACTTAGAAAACGGTGTGTATTCTGCGCCAATTCCAGTCATATCGATGATTCCTTCTTGGAATCCTACGATTTTACCTGTAGTAACTACAGCTGATCCTTTAAGTACATGGGTTCTACCTGAACCAACAGTTTCAACAGATGAAACCATTCCAGGGAACAATCCGCCATTACCTTCAACTTTAACTCTCGGTTCGATAACATCTTTAACAGGTGTTATACGAACGCTTTCACCTGGCTTTGCTATTTCAAAGTCTACAGATTTAATGTTTTTGTCTTCTAAAACGATGTTTCTCAATTCTTCCTTGTTCACATAAATAACACCATTTTCTAACTTTGTTTCATTAGCGAATTGCATGTCCTTAATGTGAATTAAGCCTAATTCTAACTTCAAAAAAAGTCACCTCCAAAAAATTTGTTTAATATATTTAAGATATAAATAAATTTATATCCCACTTAACGCACTTTCCAGTACAGTTAAATCAATTAATTTAAAATCTTCAATAATCTTATCAGTATAAATGATATCATATTTAATTTTGTTAAATTTATCACATGTCAAAATACTATTTTCTATTATCAATAGTGAATCATAATCTAATCTTAATTTTTCCTCAGATATCATTATAGATTTATACAATGTTTCATTTGGCTTTATACTACTTGACAAAGGGTGGGTTAATAACTTATGTCCTTCATGTATCTTGTCTCTTACTTTTAACATTATACCCATTATATCGCAATCACAAAACTCTACATTCAAATCATTATTATATTTATTATATACTTTATCATTATTAGTAATTATTAAAAAACTCATTTCTACCTCTTTCTGGTGCTAACAAAATTATTTAGCCCTCAACATTCGGTAGGTTAGGGCATAGCGCATAAAAAAACAGAGCAAAAAGTCCATGCCTTCTGCTCTGTTATTAACCTGAGATATTCCTCATATACAAATAAGAGTTGATCCTTCGGTGCTAAGCTTTCCAGAGTATTGTCCGATTGCGGTCCTTTTGCCTGAGATCATCGTTTTGTTGTGGCTAACATCAAAACTTACTCCTTCGGCGTTTTTTATAGTGAAACCATAAAAAATCTCTCCCGCAACTTTCATCCAAATATTTATTTAACTACAAGTAGTATATATAATTATTATAAAAAAATCAAGATGTTTTTTTATAATTTAATTATTTTTTTTTTATAATTTAATTATTTTTTTTTTATAATTTAATTATTTTTTTTTTATAA
>CAYJLG010000014.1:0-64930 GCA_964371035.1 uncultured Clostridia bacterium
AATCGCTAAGACCTCGGTAGAAATGATGAACGGTGAAGTAAAGGCTTCAAATGACGATGGAGCAGTTTTTGAGATACGCTTACTATCATGTGAAGAATTCAAAGGCACAAAAAAAAGAACATGATTATTCACCATGCCCTAGTTTTTTCAGTCATTCTATTTTTTTAATATTTTTGTGATTTCTGCAAAGTATAATACATGAAAATCTTTATCGGGATAGCATTCGTCTATGATATTTTTTTCGATGAAGCCTTCTTCCACAATTTCAGATGCATACAATTTTTTACAAAATACAACTAAGTTTGATTCTTCAAAGTAAGGTATATTTTCGTCAAATACAGTATGCAAATCACATTTTGCAATCTTGTCTTCGTCTCTTCCCGATGCAGTTCCTAAATACGCCAACTTTTTTTTGAAACTTTCATCAAAAAATGTAAGCGAAAAGCTGTCTGCATAGTCTACGAACTCTTTAGTATATCTTTGTGGTCTAATAACTACATGAGCCACATTTTTGTTCCACATAACTCCGTATCCGCCCCATGCAGCAGTCATAGTATTAACTTTACCATCTTTTTCAGCTGTGATTAGACACCAGTCTTTACCAAATTCCTTAAAAACATTGCCTTCCATTTCAAATGGCGTTATTTGTTTAAATTCATTGCTCATTTCGTTTTCCTCCAAATTTTATTTTTAAAAAATGCTTAATTCTAAATTTTCTGATAACTCTTTTAACATTTGTATACCTGCTACCGAGTTTCCTTTCGCATCAAGCGCTGGCCCAAATACTCCTATACCCATTTTTTTAGGTACAGAGGCCAAAATTCCTCCGCCTACACCTGATTTTGCTGGTATTCCAATGTGTACTGCGAATTCTCCAGATGCGTCGTATAATCCGCATGTTACCATTATAGTTTTAGTTATTCTACAAATATCTTTAGAGATTATTCGTTCTCCAGAAAGCGATACGCCATCATTAGCCAGCACAGCTCCAATCATCGCCAAATCTTTGCAAGTTGCTTGTATAGAGCAATGACTAAAATATATATCTAAAATATCTTCTACCTCGCCTTCCATCGAGTTGTAGCTTTTCATAAAGTATGCCAAGGCTCTGTTTCTATCACCTGTCTTTTTCTCTGACAAAAATGTTTCTTCATTAATTCTAATTTTTTCATTATTTGTTAGTTTTTTTGTCAGATCTAAAATTCTATCTATTTTTTCTTCTTTATTTGATCCTTTAATAATGGATGATGCCAAAATAGCACCTGCATTAATCATAGGATTGTATGGTTTATGTATTTCCTTTGTTTCTAAGTTTACGATAGAATTAAATCCGTCGCCAGTAGGTTCTGCACCTATCATCGAAAAAACCTTATCTTCACCATTATCTTGCAATGCTAACATCAACACTATCGCTTTAGATATGCTTTGTATAGTAAATTCTTTATTATATTCGCCTGCAAAATATTCTTTACCATCTACAGTTATTCCATAAATACCTACATCATCTCTATTCGCTTTTGAAAGCTCAGGTATATAAGTTGCAACATTGCCTAGATGTGTTAGAGATTTGCTTTTTTCTAAAGCATTAATAAAGTATTCTCTCATCTTTCCTCCTATTAATAAAATGTTATATATTAAGACCTTGAATTTAACCAAAAAACTAAATCGTTTATGACTTCATCTTTTTCTGGTTCATTAAAAATCTCATGGTATAGTTTAGGATATATCTTTATTTCTTTTTTTGATGACGCAATATTTTTATAGAGATTTTTTGACGCCTCACAGCTAATAATTTTGTCATCTTCTCCATGAAGAATTAAACAATCATAATTGTATGCGGATACATTGTTTTTTAAATAGCTCATTCCTTCTATTAAAAATTGATTGTAAAATCTTAGAGTGGCTTTTTTAAGTACCAACGGATCACTTTTATACGTTTTAACTATTTCTTGGTCTCTTGAAACTAGACTAGAGAGATCACTAGCTATTTTAAATTTAGGCATCAATTTTGATGCAATTTTAATGAAACTTCTTAAAAAAGCATTGGTTTGTAGAGGATAAATGGTAGCAGCTGCTGATAAAATTTGTCCATTTAGACTGTCTTTATATTTCAGTGCATATAATACTGATATGAAGCCCCCCATACTATGACCTAACATATATAAAGGCTTGTTTGGCAACTCTTCTTTTGCTTTTTTAACAATAAGATTAGCATCATCAACAAAATCGCTATATTTTACTATATCGCCTCTTTCGCCACCGCTATTACCATGACCTCTTAGATCGTAATAATAGCACGCATATCCTGCGTCTGCAAGTTTGTTTGCAACATAATCATATCTCGCTACATGTTCTGCAAAACCGTGATTTATAACTATAGTTGCTATTGGATGTGTAGGAATCGATTTGATGCCATTTAGTTTTATTCCATCAGAAGCTTGAACAATAAATTTTTCGCGCATATTTCCCTCCTACTATATTATGCTAATATTATACAGGTTTAGTCAAAATATTTCAATAAAAACATAATTTATGATCTATAATGTAAGCTGTTACTATTCATTAAGAGTTTTGTCTTCTTATCATGTTGCTTATGATTTTGTCTACACTACAACCTTACTACCATCAAAATGTTTGATATCATGTTTAAACATAACTTTCAGTCCGTTTTCATCTATTTCGTACTTAGTCAGACAGCAGTTTGGAGGTACATCTTCGAACCAGTTTTTTGGAACCATTTCATTTATAACATAATGGTCTAATGCTTTTAACACGCCTCCATGCGCAACTATGAGTATGGTTTTTCCTTTATATTGTTTAGATATTTTGTCAAATGCTTCACCGCATCTGTCGTAGAATTCTTTTAAGTTTTCACCATTTGGATAATTATTTGTGAATGGGTCGTCTTCAATTTTTTTTACAAGTTCAGGATTTGTTTTTTCTGCTTCTTTGTATGTCATCCCTTCAAAATCTCCGATGTGCATCTCCATCAATCCGTCTTCTGTGTATATCGGTATATTTCTATCTCCTATTATTATCTCAGAAGTATCCACGGTTCTTTTTAAAGGGCTTGAAACTACGCAGTCTAAGTAAGTATCTGTTAATCTTTCGCCAAGCATTTGAGCTCCTTGTGCACCTTGTTCTGTTAAATCGGAATTTCCTTGTCCTTGCAATCTTTTTTCTACATTCCAGTATGTTTGTCCATGTCTTGTAATATATATTGTAGTCATTTTTCCTCCTTGTCATAAGACAAAATTATTTTTAGATTTTGATCAATGCTTCAAACCACGTATCTAGTATTTACATGAAATGTAAGGCGATCATGACATCTCGCTTTCGCCGTATACCATGGTCGCCTTAAAGTATTAAACTAAATTTATCTATTCTACTGCTTTTTTTGCTGCATTAGCAAATTTTCTTCTTTCATTTTCTGTCAAATGTCTTTTTCTCAATCTGATAGAATCCGGTGTTACTTCAACAAGTTCATCATCATTTATAAATTCAAGAGCTTCTTCTAAAGTCATAACTCTTGCAGGAGATAGTTTTACTGCATCATCAGATCCTGAAGCTCTAGTGTTTGTAAGTTTTTTACTTTTGCATGGATTTACTGTCATATCGTCATCTCTAGCATTCATGCCAACTATCATTCCTTCATACACTTTTTCACCAGGACTAACAAACAAAGTACCTCTTTCTTCAAGGTTTCCAAGTGCGTATGCTAAAGCTTCGCCTTCATCGCTCGAAATCAGTACACCATTAGTTCTCTGTGGGATTTCTCCTTTGAACTTGTCATATGCTTCAAAACTTCTAACCATTGTTCCTTGACCTCTAGTGTCATTTATAAGTTCAGTTCTATATCCTAAAAGTCCTCTCGTTGGTACAAGATATTCAATCTTAACAAAATTTCCATCTGGATACATTGCTTCCATCATACCTTTTCTAAGGTTTAGTTTATTTATTACAGTTCCTGAGTATTCTTCTGGCGCATTTACTATTACTCTTTCTATCGGCTCTTTGATTACACCATCTTCTTTATGATAAATTACTTCTGGTCGTGACACAGCTACTTCATAACCTTCTCTTCTCATGTTTTCAAGAAGTATAGAAAGATGTAATTCGCCTCTTCCTGAGACTTTAAATCCGTCTACCGCATTTTCAAGCGGCTCAACTCTTAATCCTACATTTACTTCTAATTCTTTTTCAAGTCTATTTTTTAAGTGTCTAGTAGTTACGAATTTTCCACTTTTCCCTACAAAAGGTGATGTGTTTATCAGGAAATTCATAGATAAAGTAGGTTCTTCTATTCTAATAGTTTCCATAGGCATCGGTTTGTCGCTTTCACATATAGTTTCACCTATAGAAATATCAGATAATCCTGCTACAACTACTATATCTCCACTCTTAGCTTCACTCACAGCTACTCTTTTAAGTCCTTGGTAAACAAATAATCCCGAAACTTTTTGTCTAACTATAGTTCCGTTTGCTTTACAAACAGATACAGTTTGGCCTTCTTTTAGCGTTCCTGAGAAAATCCTTCCTACTCCAAGTCTACCTATATAATCATCATATGCAAGTGACGACACTTGAAGTTGTAATGGTTCTGAGTCTTTGTCAGGATATGGGTTTACGTGTTCAACTATTGTTTCAAATAAAGGCGTAATATTTTCACCTTCATCTTCTATTTCTTTTTGTACTATTCCTTTTTTTGCTATACCATAAAGCACAGGAAATTCAGCTTGCTCATCTGTCGCATCAAGTTCAACAAATAAATCAAATACCATGTTTACTACTTCTTCTGCTCTATGGTTTTTCTTATCTATTTTGTTGATTAAAAGGATAGGTTTAAGTCCTAATTCGAGTGATTTTTGCAAAACAAATCTCGTTTGTGGCATAGGTCCTTCTATCGAGTCTACTAGCAAAATAACTGTATCGACTGTCTTCATTATTCGCTCAACTTCAGAAGAAAAATCGGCGTGTCCCGGTGTGTCTACTATATTTATCTTGATATCATTGTACATTACTGAACAATTCTTTGAATAAATCGTAATTCCTCTTTCTCTCTCTAAATCATTTGAGTCCATTACACAATCAACCATTTCTTGGTTTTCTCTAAATATTCCGCTCTGTTGTAAAAAAGCGTCTACAAGTGTGGATTTTCCCGCATCAACGTGCGCTATTACGGCAATGTTTACTATCTTATTTTTCATCTTATTCCTCATTTCAATTCTAAATCCATGAGTTAGTTTAATACCTTTTAGATAATTTTGCAAGCTTTTTGTTTGATAAAATGTAATTTTTCGTTTAATAATTGCAATATAATGTCTAAGTTTAGTTAAGATATTTTGATTTTAAAAAACTGATTTTGATTTTTTTTTATTTGTTCTTGCAAAATTATATGAACGCATGATAGAATTATATTAGTTATCTAGTGATACGAAAGGAGTTTTAATATGAATAATTACTACAACGATATCATTAACTTAATTAATTCTGAATTAGACAAAATTAATAGATATGATCTCTTTCGATCGGCTTTAGTTTCAATTTCAGATCCCTTCAACCCTCTATATTTACAATTAAAGTCCTTAATAGGACCTTTTCACAAAAATCCTGATGAAATTTTTCCTGAAGTTAAATCTATTATTTCATATTTTATTCCGTTTACAAAAGAAGTTACCGTATCTCCTATTTCATCTCCAAATATAGCGCATAAATGGGCTGAATCATATATATTGTTAAATTCTGCTTTTGACATAATTAACAACTCATTATACGACTATTTCAAATCTTTAAATTATGAATCTATGGGGATAGCAGGAACTCACACTTATGATCCTAAAAATCTTCAATCTATGTGGTCACACAGAAGTGCTGCAGTAATTTCAGGCCTTGGGGATTTTGGAGCTAATAGATTAGTAATTACAGACAAAGGATCGAGTGGAAGATTTTGCACGTTTTTAACTTCTGCTAAAATTGAACCTACAAATACCACTACTAAAACCTACTGTTTATATAAAAAAAACGGATCATGTTTAATTTGTCTAGATAAGTGCCCTGTATCTGCTTTAAAGCAAGATACTTTCGATCGATTCAATTGTCATGATAATGTTTTAATCAAAAATGCTAAACTGATGAATGATACTATAGGATTTGCTGACGCATGTGGCAAATGCATCAGTTCTTGCCCATACGCATACATAAATTGATACGCTTTATTTTTAAAATATCAAGCTCAAAATTTATTCAAAGGAACGATAAGCATGAAAATTGAACAAGTAAAACATGTAATTGCAATCGTAAAAGCTAAATCTATTACTAAGGCAGCTCAAAATCTCTTTACTACTCAATCTAATTTGAGTTACTCTTTAAAGCAATTAGAAAATGAATTTGGTAGGAAAATTTTAATTAGATCTAATAACGGTACTACATTAACTCCATTTGGAGAAGAGTTTATAGTAAAGGCAAACGAGGTTGTCAAATCTTTTGATGAATTGGCCATGCTAGGAAAAAGTTGTTCTAGCTTAGATTTATCAATTTCTTCTTTTCCACTATCTTTTGTTAGCAAAACTTTTACTGAACTTGCAAATTATTATAGTGAAGCCGCTCTACATCTTTCACTAAAACGCGGAATTAGCGATGTTTTGTATAGTGTGGTTACTCAAGAATCAGATGTAGGTTACATATATTATTCAAAAAAATCTGAAGATAAAATTTTGAGTGAAATATCAGATAACAATTTGGAGTTTCATAGTTTATTTGTTACAGATTTATATGTGTATGTGAGAAAAAACCATAGTCTTTTTACCGATATTGTAGGATATGCTGATATTCATGAGTTAGATAATTTATCGCGCGTACATGTTCTAGACTGCAATGATGATTTGTTTAAATATACCGAACCTTTAATTTCAAAAAATTCTAAAGATTCCTTTTATGTTGAAGGCGTTTACAGTTTAATAGATGTAATTTCAAGAACTGATTATTATTTCATTGGATTGCAACCTATTTATAGAAATAGCCTCACTAACGAAAACATGATCCGCTTTCCGCTATCTGGAACTGACGATAAAATAATTTTCGGATATGTTACTAAAAATAACTACTCTTTGAATGAAACAGGAAAGCAATTTATTAATTTATTAAAACAAAATCTAGATTTGTAAATTTATTACTAAAAATAATTAATCTTACTTTAAAATTATAAAGTAAGATTTTTTTTTACCTTTTGAGTTTCAAAAATTTCAATGCAACATAAAATTTATCTATTAACACTCATCTATAATTATAGTGTAAATTTATATATGTAGTATGAAGTTAGTATAGTTTTCTTTGAACTGATATCGATTTCATACTGGCAAACTTAAACTTAAGTTTGACCCAACACTAATTTGGAGGATTAAATTATGAACTTTTGGCTAACAAATGGATTTGTTTTAGATTTAGAAGCAGGAACTTTTAAAAAGGCAAATATTCAGATTAAAGACGGTGTTATTTCTTCTATTGGTAATACCCCAGAAAAAAACGATGTAGTATATGATTGTACAGACAAGTATTTAACACCCGGGTTGATCGATATGCATACTCATATGGTGTGGAACGGATTGTCTATGAATCCTACTCAAACTATGGTTAATGAAGGTCCACAAGTAGCAATGTTGCGAGCAGTTTATAACGCAAAAAAAAGCGTTGAAAAGGGTGTAACAACGGTTCGTGATGTCGGTGCATGCGACGATGTTACAATTCATATTAATCATGCAATTAGGTTAGGTTTAATCGAAAATTGTTGTGACATCATACCATGTGGTAGTGCTATAATGTCTTCTTTTGGACATGTGCCTCAACTTGGAAGAATTGCAGATAGCGATGGGGAGCTTCAAAAAGCGATAAGAACGGTAAAAACTTTATTGACTGAGGCAGGCGAAAATTGTCAATGGATCAAAATCATGGCAACAGGTGGTGCAGCAGGGGCTGAAGAAGTTGGGCCATCGATGTATAGTCTTGAACAATTAAAGCTAATAGTTGATGAAGCACATAGATTACACATGAAAGTTTGCGCTCATGCATTGTCAGCAATCGGCATAGAAAATTGCATTGAAGCAGGTATTGATTGTATAGAACACGGTGCTCAGATTTCAATTCCTTATTTGCAAAAAATGAAAGAAAAAGGATTGGCATGGGTTCCAACGCTAAGTGTTTATAAACATATTTCAGAATCTCCTGATGTATTGCCCGCTAACTCTGTAGCTAAGGCTGCTAAAGTTGTTGAAAATCAAAAAGAAACTTTTAAAAACGCTATGCAAGTTGGCATCGCAATAGCATTAGGTACAGATGCTGGTTCTATGAATTTTGGAGAACATCCAAGTGTACAAAGAGAAATGTCAGACATGCATTCTTATGGAATGTCTAATGTTGATGTAATTAGATCAGCGACTATAGTATGCGCGGAAGTTTTAGGAATTAGCAACAAAATAGGTTCGATCTGCGAGGGCAAAAATGCTGATTTGTTGATTTTATCTGAAAATCCTATAGAAAATCTTAATGCTTTTTCAAATTCATTAGAACAAGTATATAAAAACGGTGTAAGTGTTTTATAGTATAGCTTTTACTATTTTCGAATAAGAATATTCATTCGAAATAATTTTCTTCCGATTTTTTTAGTTGTCATTAATGCTTAAATCTCACTCTATAGAGTGACAATATATCTTGACATATTTGCAAAATTTCATGTTATAGCATTTATGAAATTTTGCATATAAATAATAATAAAAAAGGAGATTTAAAATGAAAGAATTTGTATCAAAACCGTCATTATTTATTTTCGTTGCAATTTATTTTGCAGTACTGATTGCAGTAGGGTTTTATTATTCCAGCAAATCTAAAAAAGCAAAAACTAGTGAAGAATTTGTATTGGCTGGAAAAGGACTTGGTCCATTGATATTAGTCGGTACATTTTTAGCTACATATGTTGGTAATGGAACAATTTCTGGTGGAGGAAATTCACTATCTTTTACTTTTGGAATTTGGCCTGGAATATTCTTTGCAGTTCCTGCAATAGGCGCTGTTATTGGTCTATTCTTACTATCTAAGAAAGTAAGAGATTCTGGAGTTTATACATTGGCTGAACTTCTTAAGTTGAAATATGGAGATTTTGCCCATGTTCTTTCTGGCGGAATAATATCTTTATCAATGATATCTATTTGTGCATACCAATATAAAGGCTTAGCATATGTTCTAAATGTTACTACAGGAATGAATATCAACATTGGTATAGCAGTTTCAGCAATCCTTATTATTTTCCTTGCGTTTTCTGGCGGACTTAAATCAGTTGCAGTTACAGATGCTTTAAGTGCCTTTATAATGTTAATTGGTATATTGTTAGCTACTCCTTTCGTTTTAGAAGCAGCTGGTGGTTGGTCAAATGTTGTTGCTACAGCTGAAGCTACTGCTCCTGAAAGTTTAACATTGAGCGGTGGACAAACTTTTTATGGATTTTTAGCAGGATATTTCCCACTACTATTTATGACTTTAGGCGATCAAAACATGTATCAAAGAATTATTGCTGGTAAAAATAATAAATCAATGCGTATAGGATTTTTAGGATGGTTTTTAGGTATATTAATAGTTATGCCTCTAGTTGCCATAATTGCTTTCTGTGCTAGATTTATTTTTGGTAATAACATAGAAGCTGGAATGGCCTTTATGTCTACAACAACAATTATACCTACTTTTGTTGGTGGATTGTTATTAGCTGCATCTACAGCATTTATTGTAACTACAGGGGATTCTTATCTTCTTTCAGGTGCAACTAATATAACTTATGATATATATGCAACTAAGATTAACCCAAAGGCTACCGATGAGCAAAAATTTAAGGTTATAAAATATACTATAGTAGGCGCAGGTATTTTTGCTTACATATTAATTCAATTTTTCCCTTCAGTACTAGCTATTCAATATTGGTCGTATACAATTAACGGCGCTGGAATAACTCCTGCTCTTTTAGCAGCACTATGTTGGAAAGATGTTACTAAAGCTGGTGGTATTTCATCTATGATAGTCGGAACTTTAGCAACTATTTCTTGGGAATTAATGGGTCATCCTTTTGGAATAGCAACAATATTAGTAGCAGTACCTATTTCATTTGCTACTTTGATAATAGTATCTTTGTTGACTAAACCTAAAAAACAAACAGCTTAATTCTTAATTGAATATTAGACTTTATAAATGCAATAAAAAAAGTGTGCCTTTTTGTACACACTTTTTTTATTGCATTTATAATTTAAACTATTTTTTCAACAATTATTTTCAAATCACAATTTTTACTTTTTTTGAATTGCTTTTCATAAATTTTTCAATTTCTTTCATTTGAGTAATATTTTGTGATTTGTAATTCTTTAACTCGTATTCTAGACCTAAATATTCATATGTATCTACGCCTAATCTATGATATGGCAGTATTTCTATGTATTCAAGTTTTTCTAACTCTTCACAGAACTTTATAGTTTCTAATAGATTTTCTTCATCATCATTAATACTTGGTATAAGAGGTACTCTAACTCGTAGTTTGAAGTTAAGTGTCGCTTTATCAACTTTTTTGATGTTTTCTAAAATCAAGTCGTTTTCTACTCCTGTCAAAATTTTGTGCTTATGTTTAGACATATGTTTTAAGTCTACGTAAATAATGTCTATATATGGTAGTATTTTTTCTATGTCTTTGTAATCTACAAAGAAACTAGTTTCTATGGCTGTATTAATCCCAATATTTTTTGATTCTTTAAGTAATTCTTTAGCAAAATTTGAATAGCAAAGAGGTTCTCCTCCACTAAGTGTTACTCCCCCATTTGAATGAAAGAAAAAAACTTCATCTTTAGTTATTTCCTCAAATACTTCTTGTACAGTCATTTTTTGTCCATATTTTTTGAAAGATGATTGAATACATCTATTAACACAGACAAATGAATGATTACATATGCTTTTATCTCTTACAATTTTTCCATTTTCCAAGCTTAGAGCAGCTTCTTTACAAAGTTCTATACATCTTCCGCACTTAATACATCTTGTCTTTATATGTCCTATTTCTATGTCAAAGCTTTGAGATTCTACAGTTGAGCACCATTTGCAATTCAGTGGGCATCCTTTGAAAAAAATTACAGTTCTTAGCCCTGGACCATCATAAATTGATGTCTTTTCAATTCTCAAAATTGTAGCTTTCAATTTTTCCATAAAGCTAGCCTACCGATATTGAATTTTGAGTAGTACGTCCTATTATTTCATCTTGAACATCTTTTCCAAGCTCGGTGAAATAAGCAGTATAACCTGCAACTCTTACTAATAATCCTTTATATTTTTCAGGATTTTTTTGAGCTTTGATTAGCTTTTCCTGATCAATTACATTAAATTGAACATGATAAACACCTAGACTACACATGCTTTTTAGCATAGTCATAAGCCCTTCAATTCCTTTTTCTGTTTTAAGCATCCCTGGCTCTACTTTCATATTTAACAAAGTACCTTGAACAAACCTACCATGAGGAACTTTCGAAACAGATTTTAGTACTGAACTTGGTCCATTGAAGTCAGTTCCACCTGTTGGGCTAACTCCGTCAGCAAGCGGCTTCCAAGCATTTCTGCCAGAAGGTAATGCCCCTATTTCTAGTCCAAAAGGTGTGTTGCCCGAAACAGGTAAAATACCAGGCGTCATTTTTCCAAATTTACTATCATATTTTTCTATCTCATCTGCAATGAAAGTGAAGATTTCTCCAGCTATTTCATCCACATTTTTATCATCGTTTCCATATTTGGGAGATTCTACACACATTTTTTGAACATCTTCATAACCTACAAAATCTTTTTCTAAGGCACTTAACATTTCTTTCATGCTTATCATTTTAAGATCATAAACGAGATTTTTTATTGCTGCAACACTATTTATAAGATCTGCTATCCCTATTAATATTATTCCATTTCCTGAATTGTATTTTGCTCCTCCATTAGCATAATCTTTAGCATTTTCAATGCAATCTTTAAAAGTGACAGATAATGCTGGTACAGTTCTATTCATACAAACTTCGTCTATGACATGACTACCTTTAACTACTGCTTTAACTACATAAGCTAATTGTTCTTTTACAGCATTAATAAAATCACTGTATGTCTTATACATTAATGCGTCACCAGTTTTTTTAGAAATATATTTTCCACTTTTCGTATTTTTCCCATTGAATAATGCTAATTCCACTATTCCACCCAGATTAATGTCTGCCAGCGCAGTGTAATGTCTCAATCTGCCTTCAAGGTTTGTTTCAACGCATCCACAAGGATTCCAGTTATATGCTTCTTTTAAAGGTATCCCTTTATTCATTAACATCATAATTCCCATATCATCATTGTGAAAAGCTGGAAATCCTGTGCCTAAGCCTATTAAATCAACAATTTTTCTTAAAAATTTATTCGGGTTTTTAGCAAGGCTATATCTTACAGAAAGTGATGGTTGATATAATTGTACATCCATCGTTGCTTGTAAAATCATGTATGAAAGTTCATTTACCGCATCATTACCTCCATTATCTACTCCACCAACACATACATTTTGAAACATAGGATACCCTGCTGCAAATTTTGCAGTTAACTCGTCTTGAAACAGGCAAGGTTCGCTAAGTTTTACCCAAAGACAATCTAATAATTCTTGAGCAAATTTTTCGTCTATTGCATTATTGTCTATATCATTCTTATAAAACGGATATAGATACTGATCCATTCTACCAGGATTATAGCTAGCTGCATTTTGTTCCATAAAAATACATATTTGATACATATATATGGATTGTAAAGCTTCATAAAATCCTGTAGCTGGGTTTTTAGGCACGTTGTGACATATTTCTGAAATTTTTATAAGTTCTTTTTTTCTTTTTTCATCTTTTTCTTCATTAGCTTGTCTTAAAGCTTCTTGCGAATATCGTTCGGATAATGTTTCTATTCCTTTTAAAACTATTAACAATGATTCTAAATAATTCATCTTTTCGTAATCTCCAGGTACTGTAATATCTAATTGACTCTTTCTCTTGTTAATCATCTTTTTAATGCCTTGTGTACCTTTTGTAATCAAAAGCTCATAACCTGCAGTCGTTTCTCCCCATCCTCTTACTGCTTTTCTGTCAATATATACGATGCCATTGTCTCGGAGTGTTTTTGTATCTGAAGGTATTTGTGCTAACCAAGCTTCATAATCAGATCGTCCTTTCCAATATGGTCTAATTATTTCTTTAAATAATTTCTTATCTTCAGGTTTTAAATAAAATGGATCATATTTTCTTTCACTTATAGTTTCAAGTTCTGTATCAAGTACAGACCAACATGTATCTACGCACACAATGCCTGCTCTAATTTTACTTCCTGAACACCCTACTATTAATTCATCTTCAGCGATATGCACAGTTTTTTCTTGACATTGTTTTAAAAACGCCTTAGCCTTTCTAACAACATGCGGAAGTCCTTCTGTTTTTTTAAAACTGTTCGTCAATAAAATAGCATTTTCAAGATCTATTTCTGGTTTTGTCGACAATACTCTGTTTTTCAATCTTTCTATCCTATCAAGATAATCTGGTCTATTTTTCATTTCATTCCTCCATAAAATAATATATTAACTTTGTTCATGCCCTTTTAAATTGTATTAATTATAACACTAAGTTACTGATTTTTCAATGTAATCCTATATAAAATAATTTAATATCATCAACAAATTTATTTATATTGCTTATTTAAATTAATCTTTAAACACATAAAAAAATCTCTAGATTGAGTTTCATCAATTAGAGATTTTTAAAATACAAGTTCATCATAATAATTTACATTGCTAATAAAATCTACTGCAATATATAAATAGTGCAAATTGAATCATCATAATGTACATTATAGTTGCTTTGTATCAGTGCTAAATACTCGTTTCCGTTTTCACCACTCATATATCCATTTAGTACAATAAACCATTTGACTCCATTTTCAATAAAGTAATCTATTTCTCCTTGAGGATCTGAAGGTATGTAGTCATAATAATGCAAGTTGGCTCTGTATCCTCTACGGTTTGCCACGTTTAGATATGCTGGAGAAAATGAATTAATTGCTATGCTATCTTCAAATGGGATTTGTTCTTCGATAGTTTTACCTACATTGCCTATAAATTCATCTAAAATTAAAGTTTCTTGAAAATATTCGTATCCAGTATTTAGCGTAAAGAAAATTGATGCAAATGCTACGATTCCTGATATCAATTTTTGTCTATTAAACATTTCATTTATAGTTATTGCAACTAACGATGCAAATAAAGGGGCTAAGAAAATCAAATAGTAATCAAACTTGATTATAGCTACTATAGTCATGCTTTCTAACAGAAAAGCAATCGCCCAAAACAAGAAGAAATGGTATTTTTTAAAAAAACTGATCATAAAACCTAGTATGCTAATTGCTAAAACTACTTCTCCAAAAAGCATCGGCAAGTTATGACTAAAAAACTCCATTGACTCTGGAGTGAAAAAAGAAAACAGTTTTTCAGTAAAAATATGCTTAGTTGCAATTCCACTAACAAAATCAAACTTACTTACATGACCACTATACATGTAGTATGCTATAGGCGGTAATAAAATTATTGTCATCGCTACATAAGTCAATGGATCAGTAAATAATTTTTTTCCCTTTTTGTAGAAAAATACATATGCAAATACTAACCCTACAAAAACAACTGGTATTTTCTGCATTATTGCAAATGATGTCATTATGCAGGCTAGCCACAAAAATTTATTGTCGTCTAGATCCATCCATTTTATTAAGTAATATAATCCACCACAAAGAAAAAACAGTGCTGTAGATTCAGGCATTATTGTTCTTGCATATGCTAATGATATAGGCATAGCCATGTAAATTAAAAATCCAACAAATGATGCAAAAAAACTACAACGCCTTTCCAATATTCCAAATAAAAACAAAGCTGATCCGATAAAAAACATTAGACTGATCAACCTTGGTACAAACGGTGTCATAATATTAAATAATTTAAAAATTATTGCTGATAAATACGGCATTATTTGCAATTCAAGTTGCATATAATTTTCTGATACACCATCATAGTTAAATTGCGGCAATAGTGGATTCATGTTGTATTGTACATAGTTCACAGCCACACTATAAGTGTCAGTCTGCCTCCAAGAAGCAAATGTTTCCCAAGGTTCAGCTATCAAAGTTGGAAACTGAATCACAACAAAGGCAATTATCGCAATAACGATTAGTGAAGTTTTTAAGCTTCTATTTTTCGATTTAGCCATATTCTTAGATTTAATTTCAATCATATTAGTTACCTAAAAAGCGTAATTTGAATGCTGTTATCAAGCTGTCTTTCATTACTGTTATAACTCTCATCTTGCTTTCTCCTTGCTTCAAGTCGTATCTAAGGAAAAATCCCACTTCCATAAATTTACAACCTGATTTATGAAGCTTATATAATAGTTCCATCATACAAGAAAATGAACTTCTAGTTATAAGGTTTTCTTTATACTTGTTTTTAGCTTTCACTAACGCTTCTCTTCCATAAAGTCTATATCCACAAGTGTAATCTTTTACATTAGGCACTTGTAACATTAATGTATAGTAAAATTTAGCTCCATCGCTCAAAAACAACCTAAATGGTGATACGCCTTTGATTTCTGCCCCTTTAACGTATCTAGATGCTATTATACAGTTGTTTTCATTCGGATTTAGCGCTAACATGTCGTGAACGTAACAAGGATTATGTGTATTGTCGCCATCCATCAACACCATAAAATCACCTATTTGAGATGTAGCTAAAAAATCATTGACTGCCGTATTGATGCCACCACCAAGATTTTTATTTGTTTCGTGTTGAATTACACGTATATTATCATATTTTTCTGCCTGATTTTTCATTAGTTTAAGTGTCGAATCTTTGCTTTTGTCATCTATTGGCATGATTTTAAGTTGATAACCTTTTTTTGATAATTTTTCGCGCTCTGATTGCCAATTTTCTATTAATGGCACTATATTTTCTTCTTCGTTGTAACAAGGAAGATAAACTAAAATCGAATTCATACGTCGCTTGCTCACTTTCTCCATTTAAAAAACACTACTCTTAAAAAATACATAACAAAAAAAGGAATTACTATCGATATCAATTTACTTAATGAAAAAGCTATTTGTTCGTTTAAAAGTATTGATAAAATTTCATAGCTTTCTACTATCATAAAATTGCCAATCAATAATCCTAATGCTGAAGTAGCAACAAAAATGACTAGTGACAAAATATCTGATTTTGAATTGAATACTTTGCTCGGCGTCAATAAAAAAATTAATATAAACCCTGCGCCTACACCAATAGAATTTGATATTACAAGATCAATATCAGCGATATTAAATAGTATCCATGTAACAATCACATCTAGTATAGTTGCAGTGCCGGATATTGATAAATAACTGATTAAACGTTTATATTTAATTAACCTCTTTAAACTATTTTGTACAAGCGGCATGCTTGTAAACTTAGAAAACTTCTTATATTCACTCATTTTTTTACTTTATCATAATACTAGTCTAAATACAAGTAAAAATTAGGAGATTATCATTTCAAAAATTCTGATAGGTTTTTAAATACCGATACTGCATCAGCGCGTGTAATTTCTTCTTCTGCGTTATAGAAGATTTTACCTTCATAATTCATGCTTAAATCACTAATTATTTCAGTTTCAATCAAATAATCTATGGCTTCTTTTACGTAATTGTCTACTTCACCCAAATCTACGTATACAAGTTCTTCTTCACTTTTGTATTTTTCTGTATCTATCTTTGAAGATGCGTATTCATAAACCAATAACGCAAATTCTTGCCTAGTCAATTTAATATTTGATTCAATATCGCCAAACAAACTTTCAAAACTATCTTGTATCTCTTTTTCTACATCTAGACTAAGATATTGATCGACTGACAAATCTTCATCACCTGAATTTTCAATGCTTTTATCAAAATTTCCTAGCATAACCATAGTTTCATTTGCGCTTAGAGTTTCATTTGGGCCAAATTCAGTATCTGTGATACCTCCCATTATTTTTTCAGTAATAACGAATTCTACGCTATCAAAAAACCAATCTTCTTTGTCTATGTCTATGAACGGATTATTCCAAGTAGATATCGTTTCTCCATTTAAGGCTTCTTCGATAGTTTTTCCGTCTACATAAATTTGTTTTAATAAGTCATTTTCTAAAGCAAATTTTGAAGCTTCAGATATTTCAATCCCTTTTAGATAATCTTCATAATAATCCTCTACGTTTACATATTCTTTAGTTTTATAATTGTACGCTTTTCCATTTGTGAAAATCTCGTCTTTACTAGCTTCATACACTATTTCTTCTGTAAAAAAAGATCCTATTTCTAGGTAACTTTCTTGAATGACAATATTTTCATCTATACTAAACAAATTGTTGCCTAAGTAGAAAGTATCTAGCGTATCAAATCCCATCAAATATGTTATTGTAGGTAGAAAATCCATATGTCCGCCTGCGACTTCATATGTCCTTGTAAACTCTTCGCCTGCACCTGGAACATGAAAAATCATAGGTACATTCATCTGAGTATACCAATCTAATTCATATCCTATAATATCTAAAAATTCTTTTTCAATTTCATCACCAAAACTTAAGCCTCTGTGATCGCCATAAATAGCAAAAATAGTGTCTTCATACAAGCCTAATTCTTTGTACATGTCAAAAAACTCTGACAACGCATAATCAGCATATCCTATACTGATCAGGTAATTTCCAATTAATGTGTCTTCATCTTCTTCTTTTAAATCAAATTGTTTAAAACTATCGTCTAAAATAAATGGATGATGATGAGTTAAAGTAATCATGAAATTGTAAAATGGCTGTGGTAACTCTTCTATAAATCCAATAGATTGTCTGAAGAACTCTAGATCCGTCAGACCCCATCCCATCCATTCTGTAGATTCATAATGATATTCTTGGCTTTCATCAATTCCTGCATAGTACGTATCAAATCCCATGCTTTCATACGCATTTTCTCTATTCCAGAAATCTCTATTATCATTCGCATGCATTACCGTTGAGTGGTAGCCTTCCTCTTTTAGCAAAACTGGTAATCCTCTGAAAGTATTGTCTTCAAAGATTGAATATGTAAAGCTTTCTGGATATCCCATCAATGAATTATTTATAGCAAATTCCGCATCTGAAGTATTTCCTTTTCCTATTTGTTGAAAATAATTAGCAAAATATGCAGAATCTTCTTTTAGTAAACTGTTTAGAAATGGAGTAACTTCTACGCCGTTATATTCATAATTTAGTACAAAACTTTGAAAAGATTCGAGCTGTATTACAACAAGATTTTTACCCTTAGCTATCCCAAAGTCATCCCCTAGCTTTTCCTCCATATATGAATCAGTAAATTCTATGTCTTCTTTTTCTTCTTCAGGTGCAAAATAGTTTTCATAAATGTCTGATATATGATACGCAAAAAACTCTTGATTTTTTAAGGATAATGTGAATTCACTATCCTCTCCTATCATAACAATTATTGTGATTATAAGAATCATGGCTAATTTAGCCGCATTGTACCTGTTGAACAAAACTTCTATTAATTCTAATGATGCATCTGGCTTATCTGTCTCTGTATCGGTCTTGTCTCTTAAAACGTCATCGCCTAGTTCTACCTGATTTTCAGCTTCTTCGATATATATTTTTTCAGTTTCATTTTCTTCTGCATTTAAATCTTTAGTCGCCTCTATTTTCACCTTTTTAATAAGTTTTAAATTTAACGGTAAAAAAGCTATAAATAGAGCATCTAAAAGTACAATAACATACTCAAATTTCACTATTTGTTTTAAACTTTCAGAAACATCTCCTAACATGCTCGTTGATTGCAAAAGATTGACAGATAATACATCTCTAAAAAAACTATAATATAAAGTATCTGCAAACATTAAAATACTCAATATTACATAAATAACTGAAGGTACAAGTTTGTTTTTAAACGATAAAAACAATAATATAACTAAACTGGTAGTAGTTCCTACAATTGCGAAAAAATATGAACTCACTTCGATTGAATCATAGAAATACAACAATTTTAAAGGGACTAAAATTATTGTTATTAAACTTATTATTCCATATTTATCAAACCAGTTTTTAGCTTGATTACTTAATTTTTTTATTATTTCCATTTTTGCTCCACTAAAATATATTTAAAACAATATCAATTTAGATTTATATAAATAGTATTAATGTTTATTATCTCTATTGAAATACTCTTTAAATATATCTAACATTCCTTCTGGCTTTGAAAAATAATAATCTCTCGCCACATTTCCTTGTGAATCCCAATCTTGTCCATCCCACCAAATAGCAACCTTAATTCTATCGTACTCATTAATTTTATTAAGCATGTTTTTTGTCCATGCCAATTTATCACCGCCATTACTCGTAGATCCAAATTCTGTAATCATAAGCGGTTGGTTATATTTTTCGACATAGTCGTAGTAAAGATGATCATATAAAGTGTCAAACTCGTTCCACCTCTCACCATATTCATAGTAATAAGTACCTGTATTATATGCAGTTAATCCTACTATATCAACATATTCATCTCCTGGATAATACATTAATTCATGATTCCAGTTGAAATTTGGAAATGACTTTTCGTTTGGATTCCAAACCCATAAAACATTGTCAGCATCTGCATTTTCAAAGAAACTATAAACGTATTTATAAAATTCTCTAAACATAATAGTATCTTTAGAAGTATTATAAGATGAATACGGACACCAATCACCGTTCATTTCATTTCCGAGCCTAAACATTACAGGATGACCAAAATCAGCTACAATTTCCGCATATTCTGTTAAAAATTCATCATATTCTCCGTTTAATACATCATATACCACATTTCCTGAATCTAGCCACGAAGTTTGGAGTGTCAATTCTAAAATCTTACCTTCTGCATATGATGTTTCAAGCCTTTGCTCTAAACTATGTGCCATCTCATCTTTTTCAAATTTTGTATATATGAGCATTATAGGAAATTCATAGCCAATATACTCTTCATATCCATTGATTATATCAAACTCGAAATAGTTAGAAGTATATTCGAAAATTCCCCAAGTTAGTTCCGCATCTTCTGAATAGTATTTGTTGTAGAAATCTACTGTTTCTTCATTGAGTCCTTTGTCTTCGATAGGAATAACTTTGCTCTTAAAAGATACTGCATCTACTGTAGGTTCAAATGTGTTAAAACTATTTGCAAAGTATTCGTATAAATCTTTGTCTCCTGATATCGGAGTTGCAGATTTTATAAAAATAGTATATCCGTAGTCGCCTTCTTTAATCTCCATGCAAATATAATGATTTTTATCATTTTCTACTCTAGATAGTTTTTCTCTTGTCCAAGCTGTAATTTGAACAGATCTACCATTCAAAATTAATGTTTTCTCAAAATCTAGACTGTGATCATATCTGTTGTTTAAAAATTCATTTGAATAGTTTACATAAGTGTGGTGGCTTACATTACGTAAGCTTTGTTTGTATATCTCAACTATAAGGTCTTCACTATAAAGTGATGTTCCGATCTCAGAGTATGTCATGTCTACTTCTAAATCTTTATCGACTAATAAACTGTACCCATCGACATAGTTTGTAAAAGTATTGTATTCTTCTCCGTGTTCTAACTTATACTGATCGTCATAAGTGATGACTTGATTTTCTTCGATTTCTTCTACAGTTTGTTCTATATATGTTTCGTAATTGTTCAATGAGTCTAAAATTTCGTAGTTGCTAGGGCTTTGTGGCAAAACTGTTTCTAATAATACTCCCATCGTAGTTAGTATTAATAATGGTGCTGATTTCATATTCCATCCTTTTAAATTAATATTTGTTATTCATAAGTGTTTCAACTATTTTATCAAAAATTTTATCATCACTTGAATTTTTAAAAATTATGTTTCCTTCTATTTCAGAAAGTTTTAGGTCTTCACGCGAATTCAGAATGTTTTTAAGATTAAGAGAAGTTCCTAAGTTACCGTCAATTATTTTAACATTTTCTCCTAATAGTTCGCTAATAGTTTTTCTAAAAAAAACAAAATGTGTACATCCTAGCACTATGCTATCAATCTTTTCATTAGAAATATTGAAAAGATACTCACTAAGTGTTTCTTTAACCATTTTTTTATCATCTAAAAAGTTGTTTTCTACTATTTCAACTAATTTCGGACAAGGTATTTTGATAATATTATTATCAAAGCTGTATTTTTCCATAAGGTTTTTAAATTTTTCTTCATTTAAAGTAAGTTCTGTTGCCATTACAACAATATTATTATTGCTCTTTTGATGTGCGGCTACTTTAAGCGCAGGTTCCATGCCAACAATTGGTATGTTTTGGTATTTTTCTCTTAATAGATTTACGGCTACACTAGTAGCAGTATTGCAAGCTATTACTATTGCTTTAACGCCATTTTGCAACAAAAAATCACATATATTTTCGCATCTTTTAACTATCGCTTCCTTATTTTTCGTCCCATAAGGAGCATACAAAGAATCTCCAAAATAAATGTAATCTTCATTGGGCATTATTGACTTTAATTCTTTTAAAACACTTATGCCACCCATACCAGAGTCAAAAACTCCTATGGGTCTATCAAAATTTAACATTATTTACCTCTATACCCAAGGTGTTTGAAAAATCAATATATCTATTTCCATTTCACATTGGAACATTTTAAAAATTAAATATATATTATTAGAGTTTTACGTTTAAAAAATTTTTTTACAGTAAATAGATGATACAAAAAAATAAGCAAATTGTCAAGATAAATTAGATTTTCAACTGTTTTTTACGGCTAATTTTCGTTATTATTCACAGTCGATTTCTGGAATAAATAAGCAAAAAATAATAAAATATGGAAGCCTTATGGATATTGGATTAAGTTGTGTGCAGTTTTGTGAGCGCTTTAGTCATCTTATGGCTTAGCCCTAAAAATATACTGCGTTATGACTTTGCGAATAAAACTAAACCTTACAACTTCCCAATTGGAGCACCAGCGACATATTTTATTTTTTTCCTTTGGGGTACATATGTTAACTGTGAATTGTAACTAATTTTCATAAAAATATTGCCTTAAAAACAGATGCATGTTATAATTGCTTGCAATATGGTGGTATGCCATGAATGATTAATTAATAACATATGATATAGGGAGAAAACATGGGTATTTTTGAAATTTTTGCAATTTCTTTAAGTTTAGCTATGGATGCTTTTGCAGTATCAATTTGCAAAGGTCTTTCGATAAGAAAAATGAACTGGAAAAATGCAATTGTAACAGGTGCATATTTTGGAAGTTTTCAGGCGATAATGCCTGTTCTAGGATTTTATTTAGGTGTACAATTTGAAGCGCTGATTACGTCTGTTGATCATTGGATTGTTTTTGTTTTATTGTTAATTATAGGTGGCAATATGATTAAAGAATCTCGCTCTGAATGTGATAACTTAAATGATTCGTTTGACTTTAAAACTATGCTACCTTTAGCTGTTGCTACAAGTATTGATGCAATGGCTGTAGGTATAACTTTTGCCTGTCTTGACGTAAACATCATACCTGCAGCATTAACGATAGGGATTATAACATTCTTATGTGGAACTGTCGGAGTAAAGATTGGGAATGCTTTTGGATTGAAATATAAATCTAAAGCAGAGTTTGCTGGTGGTGTTGTGCTGATTTTAATAGGTACAAGAATTTTATTGGAACAGTTGCTTTTTTAATTAACAAAAGTTATGTAAAAGCAATCTCTGAAAAATGTATTCATTGTTAAAAATGGGTTGTATCACTATGCTTAGTGATACAACCCATTTCTTTATCAAACTTTTGAAAACTGACTGTTGTATAAGTTGGCGTAAAATCCTGCTTTTTTCATTAGTTCTTCATGATTACCTTGTTCTATAACATCACCTTTATCTAAAACTAAAATTCTGTCTGCATTTTTAATTGTCGAGAGTCTGTGTGCAATAACAAAACTAGTTCTTCCTTCCATCAAATTATCCATGGCTTTTTGTATAAGTGTTTCTGTTCTAGTATCAACAGAGCTTGTAGCTTCATCTAGAATCAGAATTTTCGGATCAGCAAGTATTGCCCTGGCAATAGTCAAAAGTTGTTTTTGTCCTTGTGAAACATTTCCTGCCTCTTCGTTTAATATCATGTCGTATCCATCTGGTAGCGTTCTTACAAAGTGGTCGACTTGTGCAGCTTTTGCAGCTTCAATAACTTGTTCTTTAGTCGCAGATCTATTCCCATATTTTATGTTGTCTTCGATAGATCCATTGTACAACCAAGTATCTTGCAAAACCATACCAAATGCACTTCTAAGTTCATCTCGTTCAAAATCTTTGATGTTGTATCCATCTATTAATATTTCTCCGCCATTAATATCATAAAATCTCATCAATAACTTAACTATAGTAGTTTTTCCTGCACCCGTAGGTCCAACTATTGCGATTTTTTCACCTGGTTTTATACTTGACGTGAAGTCATTAATAATAGTATTGCCTTCAACATATCCAAAGTTCACATTTTTAAATTCAACACTTCCATCAATTACTACATCAGTATCGTTTGATTTATCGTCATGTCGTCTAATAGTATGTGCGTTAGCAATCTCTGGAACTTCTTCTTCGCTTTCTAAAAATTCAAAAATTCTCTCTGATGCTGCAATAATTATCTGGAATACATTTGATATTTGAGATAATTGTGCTATCGGCTGGTTGAATTGTCTTACGTATTGCAAAAACGATTGAATTTCACCTACACTTACAGCTCCCATTGATGCCAAATATCCACCTAAAATACAAACTCCTACATATCCAAGATTTCCAATAAATGACATTACAGGCATCATCAAACCAGACATAAAGTTTGCTTTCCACGCTGATTCGTATAAAATTTTATTGCTTTCTTCAAACTCTTCTAAAGATTTTTCCTGCCCATTAAACGCTTTTACGATATTGTGACAGCTATAGTTTTCTTCGACAAGTCCGTTTACTTTTCCTAAATATTTTTGTTGATTTTTAAAGAACTTTTGAGATCGCTTAACAATGTTAACTACTATCAATCCTGATAATGGAAGTGTAATTAATGCTACTATCGTCATCTGCCAACTTATGCTAAACATCATGTACAATATACCTATAACAGTCGCAGTTGAGCTTATAAGCTGTCTTATTCCCATGTTGAAGTTTTGAGTTATAGAGTCAACATCGTTTGTAATTCTTGATAATACTTCTCCGTTTGTCGTATTGTCGTAATACGAAAATGGTAATCTATGTATTTTTTTAATCAAGTCATCTCTCATTCGATAACCGATTTTTGTAGATACAAAAGACATTATCAAACCTTGTGTGCCTGATAAAATTAAACTTGCAACGTAAAGAGCTAATAAGAACAACAAGATTTCCCCTATAGCAACAAAATCTATGCTACCTGTTCCAGCAATTTGAGCCATTATGCCATCAAACAATACATCTGTTGCATTACCTAATATTTTAGGTCCTACAATGGCAAAAACTGTTGAAGCAATAGTAACTATAATAGCTATTAGAATTGCTATTTTGTATGCTCCTAGATATTTGAGGAGTTTTTTCAATGTTCCTTTGAAATCTTTAGCTTTTTCAGCAGCCATTCCAATGCCTGGGCCTCCTGGTCCTCTTTTAGGTCCTCCTGATTTTTGCATATCTGCAGAAGAACTACTAAAATTATTTTTTGTATTTTTATCACTCATTTTCAAGTTCCTCCTTTGATAACTGTGATGATGCTATTTCATAATATTGTTCACAAGATTTTAGCAATTCTTTGTGTGTTCCTCTACCTACAATTTTACCAGAATCTAATACAAATATCTGATCAGCTTCCATTATAGTGCTTACTCTTTGAGCTACTATGATAACTGTGCTGTTTCCGGTGTTTTCTTTTAATGCTTTTCTCAATGCAGCGTCAGTTTTGTAGTCTAGTGCCGAAAAACTATCGTCAAAGATGAAAATATCAGGTCTGATTGCAAGTGCTCTAGCAATTGAAAGTCTCTGTCTTTGGCCTCCAGATACGTTTGTTCCACCTTGAGATATTTCCGAATCCATGCCATCTTCTTTTGAAGATATAAATTCGATAGCCTGAGCTATCTTGGCAGCTCTCACTACGTCTTCATCTTCAGCTTCACTTTCACCATATGCTATATTACTTTTAATTGTACCACTCATTAATATACTCTTTTGAGGTACATATCCGATACGTTCTCTTAAATCGTGTTGAGTTACATCCCTTACATCTACTCCATTTACAATAATTTCGCCTTCAGTAACGTCGAAAAATCTTGGTATTAGATTAATGAGTGTAGTTTTTCCTGATCCTGTCGAGCCGATAAACGCGGTAGTTTCGCCAGGGTTTGCAGTAAAATTAATGTCATTTAACACGTCTTCGCTTGCACCTTCGTATTTGAATGAAACATTTTTGAACTCAACTACGCCCATTTTAGATTCGTCTAATTTTTTAGAATTGATCGGATCTTTGATAGAAGGCTCAGTATCTAATACTTCAAAAATTCTTGTTGCCGACACAGAAGCTCTAGGTATAAATACAAATATCATAGACACCATTAAGAATGCCATTATTACTTGTGTTGCATATTGCATAAACGCCATCATATCGCCTACTTGCATTGTGCTTTGAGCGACTTGTTCTGAACCTATCCAGATTACTAACAATGATGTAGCTTGCATAATAAACATCATTATTGGCATAAGTAGCGCCATGACTCTGTTTATTTTTAAAGTTTCATTTGTCAAGTCGTTGTTTGCAACATTAAATCTCTTTTTTTCAAAGTTTCCTTGTCCAAAAGCTCTAATAACCATCAATCCATTTAGAGTTTCTCTTGAGACTAAGTTTACTCTATCTACAAGTTTTTGCAATCGTTTAAATCTAGGGATTACTGTTACTAATATTACTAAAATTAACCCAAGCAACACTATTACTGCTAAGGCAATTATCCAAGCCATGGAAGCAGATTTTCTTATCGCCATTATTATACCACCTATACCTAAAATAGGTGCATAGATAAGGACTCTCATCAACATAGTAAGCAAGGTTTGTACTTGGATTACGTCATTAGTAGTTCTAGTAATCAATGAAGATGTTGAAAATTTGTCGTATTCTTTATTAGAAAAATTCATCGTTTTTTTGAAAATATCATTTCTTAAGTTCTTAGCTACACCTGCTGCTATTCTTGAAGACATAAATGTAACTGTAACTGTAGATAATCCACTTACTAAAGATATCAGAAGCATACTAGCACCGATTTGAAGTATATAATCGCTCTGTACTTTTTCAGTATCTGCACCTAATTCCTTATGAAAAGCGCTTACCATCATTATACTACCTTGAGAAAGCATCATATCATCTGTTTTTTCTGCCTCTTCTATGCTTTTTTGCATTATCTCTTGAGGTACTATACTTAACATTGGTTGCATTTTATACATTTCACTTAAATCCATAGCTGCAGAACTATCTTCTTCTTCTGCATCTAGTTGAGCTTCAATAGCACCTTGCTCCATCAAAGACTGTATTACTCCTTGCATAGTCCAAATTGATTTTCCGATTGTACTTTCTAAAGTAGCTAAATTTTCTGCATCTATATCTTCTCTATATTGCTTTAATCCATAGAACACAATATTTTCTGAATTATCATATAAATCAGAATACTTTGTATCATCATTTATCAGGTCATCCGATGATTTTATCTCATAAAAATTTGCCATCAACAATTTGTCTTCTTCATTCATGAATGAAGTGATAAAATTATAACCTTCTTCAGATATTACATCTGGAACACCTGATTCCACTCCACCTTGTTGCACTCCGACATTTACTATGTCAGACATGTAATTTGGTAAATTCAAATCACATATTGCTTGAACAAAAAGCAGAATAATTGAGACAAATATTCCAACTATAAATGGTTTTAAATATTTCCTAAGTTTTAACATTTTCCAACTCCTTTTTCTCTTACTCTATCGATTGCATTTGAAAATTCTTTTAATTTATCAACTAAGTTTTCAAAATTTTCTAGTCCATATTCAGTTACAATCTTTTGTAATGCATTGTTTAGCATCCCTCTATGCTCCTCTATCATCAAGCGACCTTCTTCGGTGAAAGCTACATACACAGATCTTCTATCATGCTTTACTATTTCTCTTTTGATGATATTTTTGTTTTCTAACGTGTTTAAAGCTTGAGAAACTGCTGATGCAGACACTTCCGTGCATTCTTTAATCTGATTAACTGTGATTTTGCTTTCTTTATTTTCTTTTTCTATCTCTAAAATCGTATTTAAAAACATCATTTCCATTTTTGAAATATTAGGATTGTTAGGAATAAAATCTCTTAACTTGGCAAAAACTTTTAAAGTGTCAAAAAATTCTTTTTTTATGTCTTTCATTTTTAATCTCCTTCTTTTTAAATTTAATTAATAATTAAGCTACTAAAATATATCACAACTAAACAAAACTGTCAATAGGAAAAATATTTTTTTCTATTGACAGTTCACAGTCTACATAAATATCCTATGGAAAAAACAATGAAATATGGAAGCCTTATGGAGATTGGATAAAGTTGTGTGAAATTTTTGTGAGGGTACAGCCCCAACGTGGGTATGACCTTCTTGACTATCATCTTTTGGGGATTCTGAACAAGAATGATCATGCCCTAACCCCATTTTCTAAATGAAAATGGCGGTAGGCCACATGCATGGAGAACTAAATCTTTGTGAGTTTAACGAGCAAAAAGATTTGATATTCTCTTCTGCGTCATACAACTTCCCAATTGGAGTACTCAGCGACAGATTTTATTATTTTTTCCTTTAAAATTTCAACTACCTGTGAATATTATTTTTAGAATTTAAATATTTATTTCTCGACTTTAATTTCAAAAGTAGTTATAATGTTATAATAAAAACAGCTAAACATAGCTAAATTGATATTTTGATCTGTTAAGTTATGACTATAATGATAAGGAGGCATATATGATTTTAGATGAAAAAGAAAACTTTTATACTGAGGCACAAATTTTCTTAGAATCAGCTATAGAACAAGTGTTGCTGCGAATAGAATTACAAAGAAAAATATTTATCAACGCAAATGGGAGAGATTGCATAGATCATTGCAAATCAAGAGTAAAATCTTTTGATAGCTTAGTAAATAAGCTTAAAAAAAATGATTTAGATATCACGCTAAACAATACTATATATAAAATTAGAGACGCTGCCGGAATAAGGATTGTTTGCCCATTCATAGATGATGTGTATACCGTAGCTAAATCATTTAAAGAATATTCGGATATCGAAATTGTTAAAGAAAAAGATTATATTGCTAACCCAAAACCAAATGGCTATAGAAGTTACCATATAATATTGAAGTTGCCGTCTTACTTATTTTTACAATATCATGATATATATGTTGAAATTCAAATTAGAACAATCGCTATGGATTTTTGGGCAAGCCTTGAACATCAGCTGAAATATAAAAAAGAAATAGAGAATCAGGAGTTTTTAATTTCACAATTAAAACGCTGTTCTGATGAAATTACATCAACTGATTTGACACTACAATCTATCAGAGATATTATAGAAAATCTCGAAAATAAATAACTTTGAACAGGAGAATTGTTATTATGAAAATTTTATTAGCAGATGATGAGACAGAACTACTTTACCCTACCGCAAAGTTTTTAGAACACAAAGGTTTTATCGTAGATACTGCGTCTGACGGTAAACAGTCGCTTGAATTAATTGAAAAAAATATATATGATTGCATAATATTAGATATTATGATGCCCTATGCTGACGGAATTGCTGTTCTTTCAACTATGAGAAAAAGTGGCAATACGACGCCGACTATTCTTTTAACAGCTAAAAATACATCTGTTGATAGGATAGAAGGTTATGATGGTGGAGCTGATGATTATATATCTAAACCTGTAGCTTTAGCAGAATTGGCTTCAAGGGTTCAAGCAGTTATTCGTAGAAATACTAACTACCACACTGAAATTTTGTCATACGGAAATATCACTTACAATAAGCGTACTTATGAATTGTGCGGACCTGGAAGTTCTATAATACTTAGTGGCAATGAAGGTTTTATTTTACAAGAACTTATTTCCCACCATGGAAAAATTATAGAAGAAGAATTTATTATTGATAAATTCAGACAGATCAATGAACCCGCAGATACTAAGACAATTTCTCTATATGTCGTATTTTTGCAAAAGAAACTAAATTCTATTAAAGCTGATATATCTGTTAGCTACGCAACAGGAAGTGGTTATCATATAGAAATAACCGATACATTTTGAGGTGACTAAATGAAAAATATAAAAAATGATGAACTTTACAATAAAATCAAAAGAAACTTTATTTTATTTGGTAGTTTTTCAATTTTCGCTGTCATGATCTCATTGCAGTTTGTAACAGGATTATTTAACGCTAGCCAAGTAGATACATTTTTTAATGAAATATTGTATAGCATTGCAGAAAATGGTGGTTTACCTCCAACAGATTTTATAGATGAGAAAGACATTAATATCGAAACTTACATCAAAAGAGGTTTTAATGAAAACAATTTTTCTGTAATTGTTCATTCAGATAAAGAATTCGAGCTAATTTCGGAAAATTCAAGAGGTGAATTTGATGATATATACGAAAATTTAGCTATTGATGTACTTGACTTAGGCGCAGACACAGGTGTAATTGGTGGATACCATTATGTAGTTGATGATTACAAAGGTAATACCATTATTTCATTCGGGGATTTTTGGCAAGAAGAATTATTAGGAACACAAACAACCCAGAACTTTGTATTTTCTGCTGTAATATCTATGGTATTGTTACTCCTTTTATTATTATGGTTTTCCGATAGAATAGTACAACCTATAACAAAAAATATAGAAAAACAAAAAACATTTATTAGTGATGCAGGGCATGAGTTAAAGACACCGCTTGCAATCATATCCGCCAATGCAGAAATGTTAGAGATTGAAACAGATAATAAAGAAGTATATATAAATAACATTAAAAATCAGACAGTTCGCATGACAAATTTAATTGAGAATTTATTGTTGCTTTCTTCTGCACATGAAAATCCTACATTTAATCATCAAAAGGAAAATTTGAGCAAATTAGTTTTAGAAACAGCTCAAACCTTTGAAGTAATGGCTAATAATAAAAATTGCAAACTTATTATTGACGTAAAGCAAGATCTATTATTTGTCTGTGATTTGCGAAAAATGCAAGAAATGTTTGTTATATTTATAGATAATGCTATAAAATATTCAATGGATAATTCAAACATCTACATTGAATTAAATCGTATAAATAATAAAACTGTTTTTACTATAAAAAATGAGATAGCAAAAGATTCAAATATCGAAACAGAAAAACTTTTTGACAGATTCTACCGTGCTGACGCATCAAGAACGAGACAAAGCGGAGGCTATGGATTAGGGCTTAGTATTGCAAAAAGCATAGCTACACTTCACAATGGAACTATAAAAGTTAATACGCTATCATCAGATGCAAGCAAAAATATAATTTTCAGCATAACTTTTATCTAAGCATCAACATGCTATTTCTGTTGATTTAAAAAAAATATAAAGGATATGACTAAACTGTAGTGACCTCCCAAAAGTTAGATTTTAAGTCTAACTTTTGGGGATTGGTACATTTCGCCATATCCTTTTTACTTATTTCAAATATTTTTTTAAATATTGTCCTGTATATGAGCTTTTAACTTTAGCTACTTTTTCTGGCGTGCCTTCTGCTATTATTTTTCCGCCGCCGTCTCCACCTTCTGGCCCTAAGTCAATTATATGATCAGCTGTTTTAACTACATCTAAGTTATGTTCAATAATAAGAACTGAGTTGCCTGTTTCAACAAGTTTGTTTAATACTTCTATCAACTTGTGAATGTCTGCTATGTGCAAGCCTGTTGTAGGTTCATCTAATATATATAAAGTTTTGCCTGTAGCTCTTTTGCTCAATTCAAAAGCAAGTTTAATTCTTTGAGCTTCTCCCCCTGAAAGTTGAGTAGATGGTTGACCTAATTTAATATATGAAAGTCCTACATCATACATGGTTTGAAGCTTAGTTTTTATTTTAGGTATACTATCAAAAAATTCTAGTCCTTCTTCTACTGTCATGTCTAATACATCTGATATGTTTTTACCTTTATATTTAACTTCCAAAGTTTCTCTGCTATATCTTTTACCTTTACATACATCACATGGCACGTATACATCAGGTAAAAAATGCATTTCTATCTTAAGGATTCCGTCTCCGTTACACGCTTCACATCTTCCACCTTTTACGTTGAAACTAAATCTACCCTTTTTATACCCTCTAGTTTTTGCTTCGTTTGTCATTGCAAACAAATCTCTTATGTGGTCAAATACGCCTGTATAAGTAGCAGGGTTTGAACGTGGAGTCCTACCTATCGGAGATTGATCAATATTGATTACTTTATCTAAGTGCTCTATTCCTAATATTTCATCAAATTTTCCTGTTTTGACTTTAGATCTGCTTAATTTTTGCATTAGTCCTTTATGCAACGTTTGATTTATAAGTGTACTCTTTCCTGATCCAGAAACACCAGTAACACAAACTATTCCACCTAAAGGAATTTTAACACTCACATTTTTTAAGTTGTTTTGAGATGCGCCTCTGATTTCAAGAAATCTATCTCCAAGTTTTCTTCTCTTTTTTGGTACATCTATTTTTTTACTACCACTTAAATATTGGCCAGTAATAGATTTTTCACACTTTTTAATCTCTTCAAAATCACCAAATGCAACTACTTCGCCTCCGTGCAAACCAGCTCCTGGTCCCATGTCTAAAATATAATCTGCACTTTCCATAGTTTCTTCATCGTGTTCTACAACGATTAAAGTATTGCCTAAATTTGTTAAGTTTCTAAGTGTTTTTATGAGCATGCTGTTGTCACGTTGATGCAATCCAATACTAGGCTCATCTAATACGTATAATACACCTACAAGACTTGAACCTATTTGCGTAGCTAATCTGATACGTTGCGATTCTCCGCCTGACAAAGTGCCTGCATTTCTACTTAAAGTCAAATAATTTAATCCTACATCTTTTAAGAAGCTAGCTCTTTCATTTATTTCTTTTAATATTTGATGTCCTATGAATTGCTGCTTTTCTGTTAGCTTCAAATTGTGCAAAAAGTCTATTAATTTTTCAACAGATAGTTGAGTCATCTCATGTATATTTTTTCTGTTTAGTTTTACTGATAGTGATATTTCATTAAGTCTTGCACCATTACAACTCGGGCAAGGGTGCTCATTCATATAAGTTTCAATCCAATCTTGCATATCTGCTGATTTGGTTTCTGTATATCGTCTTTGAAGGTTTACTATAACTCCTTCAAAATCTTTTTCATAAAGTCTTTCACCTTGAAATTTACTTACAAAGTGTACTTTTATTCTTCTTCCATTTGTACCATACAACATTTCATTCACAAATGCTTCAGGTGCTTCACATAGGGGTTTTGAAATATCGAAGTTATGAAAATCTGCTATAGCTTTGAAAATTTGAAAATAATAACCATCTTCATCTGCTCCAAATGGCGCGATAGCCCTTTCTCCTATACTCTTACTCCAATCTGGAATAACTAAATCTATATCTAATTCTTTTTTTACACCTAATCCTAAACATGAATTACACATACCAAATGGATTGTTAAAAGAAAACATACGTGGTGATATTTCGCCAAAACCTATTCCGCAATCTATACATGCAAAATTTGTGCTCATCAAGAGTTCTTGTTTGCCATCATTTTTTTTAGATTTTTTGTTGCTTTTGCCTGTTTTATTTGCACCTTCAGGAGTAGTTTCAGTCATTTCTTCGTTTTCATCTTTTGGCAAGGTGATCTCCACTAAAATCAGTCCTTCAGCCAATTTTAGTGCCGTTTCTACAGAATCTGTCAGCCTTTTTTCTATTCCCTCTTTTATGATTATTCTGTCAATTAGTACTTCTATATTATGTTTTTTATTTTTATCTAAATCTATATTGTCTTCTAATTCGTACAGTTCGCCATTGACTCTAACTCTTACAAAACCATCTTTCTTAATGTTTTCTAACAATTTTTTGTGTGTACCTTTAGCACCTCTAACTACAGGCGCTAAAATTTGCAATCTAGTCCTTTCAGGGTGTTCTAATATACTGTCAATAATCTGATCTACAGTCTGTGAAGTAATCTCTTTTCCGCATTTTGGACAATGAGGAGTCCCTATTCGCGCATAAAGAAGCCTCATATAGTCATAAATTTCAGTTACAGTACCCACTGTCGAACGTGGATTTCTATTTGTTGTTTTTTGATCTATTGATATAGCAGGTGATAAACCTTCTATATATTCGACATCTGGTTTTTCCATCTGTCCTAAAAATTGTCTGGCATACGAAGATAGACTTTCTACATATCGTCTCTGTCCTTCAGCATAAATCGTATCAAATGCTAAAGAAGTTTTTCCCGATCCGCTCAAACCTGTAAATACTATAAACTTATTTCTTGGAAGAGTTATATCTATGTTTTTTAAATTATGCTCTTTAGCTCCTTTTATTACTATTTTATCCATTGTGTTACATTACGCATTTTTAAGTGCGTTCCTTTCTTATTGATTGTACGTATGTATTTCTAGCGGAATATTACTCCGCCCCTAACATTGATTGTTTTGTGATTTTTTCGGGCGAAATAAAGTCACCCTGCGATTTTGTTATCATAAATTTTTACTAAGTTTTTTGATTTCATCTCTGAGTTCCGCGGCTTTTTCAAATTCTAAGTTTTCAGCAGCTTCAAACATTTGTTTTTCTAATTCTATCAAGTGCTGTCGTAGTTCATCTATCGTATTGAAGCTATCAAACATATCTTTAGACTTAGCGCCTCGCTTGCCTTTAGATGATTTATATCCACCTTGAGCCTCTGCAACTGAAGTTGCTTCAATAATATCACGAACGCCTTTTTTGACTGATTTTGGTTCAATGCCGTACGTTTCATTGTAATCATTTTGAATTTTACGTCTTCTTTCAGTTTCTTTGATCGCTCTATCCATTGATCCAGTAATTTTATCGGCATACATTATAACTTTCCCGTCTACGTTTCTTGCTGCTCTACCAATCGTCTGTATCATGGAAGTTTCCGAACGCAAAAATCCTTCTTTGTCTGCATCGAGTATTGCAACTAATGAAACTTCTGGCAAGTCAAGTCCTTCTCTTAGTAAATTTATTCCGATTAGCACATCAAATTTTCCAACTCTCAAATCCCTAATTATTTCCATTCTTTCAAGTGTATCTACATCTGAGTGCAAATATCGAACTTTTATACCCGCATTTTTAAAATAGAAGGTCAAATCTTCTGCCATTTTTTTAGTAAGTGTAGTCACAAGTACCCTTTGTTCTCTCGCTACTACTTCACGTATTTCTTTCATCAAATCATCTATCTGATTTTCCACTGGTCTAACAAATATCGGTGGATCTATTAATCCAGTAGGTCTGATTATCTGTTCTGCTGTATTTTCTCCAAACTCTTTTTCGTATGGGCCAGGTGTAGCGCTAACAAAGACGACCTGATTTATTATTTTTTCAAATTCTTCGAACCTAAGTGGTCTATTATCTAACGCAGATGGCAATCTGAAGCCATAGTCTACAAGAGTTTGCTTTCTAGCTCTATCTCCATTATACATACCCCTAACTTGAGGCACACTAACATGTGATTCATCAATAAACATTAAAAAATCTTTTGGCAAATAATCTATCAACGTAAATGGCCTTGTGCCTGCCGTCAGATTGTTTATGTGCCTTGAATAATTTTCAATTCCGTTGCAATATCCCATTTCTTCTAGCATTTCTATGTCATATTTAGTTCTTTGCTCAATTCGCTGTGCTTCTAATAATTTATTTTCGCTTTCGAATTGTTTTAATCTTTCCTCTAATTCTTCTTTTATACCGACTACTGCTCTTTTGATGTTTTCTTCTGTAGTAGCATAGTGTGATGCAGGAAAAATAGATATATGATTTCTTCTCGCTAAAACTTTGCCCGTGACTGTCTCGATTTCTGTTATTCGCTCTATTTCGTCACCAAAAAATTCTATTCTAACTGCGCTTTCAGATGAAGATGCGGGAAAAATTTCCAAAACATCTCCTCTTACTCTAAAATTACCTCTTGTGAAGCTAATGTCATTTCTTTTGTACTGTATCTCTATTAGTTTTTGAATTACTTCATCTCTATCTTTTTCCATACCCGGTCTTAGTGAAATCACCAAATTTTCGTAATCTACAGGACTTCCTAATCCATATATACAAGATACACTGGCTACTATTATTACATCATTTCTTTCGAACAATGAGGCAGTAGCCGAATGTCGCAATTTGTCTATTTCATCATTTATTGCTGCATCTTTTTCTATGTATGTATCACTTCCAGGCACATAGGCTTCTGGTTGATAATAATCGTAATACGATACGAAATATTCTACTGCATTATCAGGAAAAAACTCCTTGAACTCAGAGCATAATTGTGCAGCCAAAGTTTTATTATGAGCAAGCACTAATGTTGGTTTTTGCACTTTTTCTATAATATTTGCCATAGTAAAAGTTTTACCCGAACCTGTCACTCCTAATAGAGTTTGATATTTTAATTTATCGTCTATACCTTTTACAAGATTTTCAATCGCTTGTGGTTGATCTCCTGTAGGTTTATACTCCGAATTAATTTTGAATTTATTCAATTTCCCACCTCAAAACATTTGTTCGCTTAATTATAATCCATTAGTAGAAATTTTTCAAGGAATAAATTTCTTTCATCTGCGGATTACAACGTTTCCAAAGGAAAAAAATAAAATATGTCGCTGGTACTCCAATTGGGAAGTTGTATGACGCAGAAGAGAACATCAAATCTTTTTGCTCGTTAAACTCACAAAGATTTGGTTCTCCATGCATGTGACCTACCGCCATTTTCATTTAGAAAATGGGGTTAGGGCATGAGTTAGTTTTATTCGCAAAGTCATAACGCAGTATATTTTTGGGGCTAAGCCAAAGATGACTAAAACGCTCATAAAACTATCACACAACTTAATCCAATCTCCATAAGGCTTCCATATTTTATTACTTTTTCCTTATTTACTCCAGAAATCGACTGTGAGTAGTACATCCATTAGTAGAAATTTATCAAGGAATAACTTTGTAAATTTTCATATTGACAAATGTTTTTACTTATGATAGCATTTGTGTATCAACCTTATCAAGAGCGGTGGAGGGATTAGGCCCTATGAAACCCGGCAGCCTGTTAATTCAAGGTGCTAAATCCTACGTTAATCGAGAGATGAGGAGAAAAATAGCTATTTACAGATATCTTTCTCTTCACGAGGAAGATATTTTTTTATTGTGAATTAGGAGGAATTTTTATGAAAAAAATGTTTTTTACGTCTGAATCAGTGACAGAAGGTCACCCAGATAAACTTTGCGATCAAATATCTGATGGTATTTTAGATGCAATTTTAGCAAAAGATCCTATGGGGCGAGTTGCTTGTGAAACTACTGCAACTACTGGTATGGTTTTAGTAGCAGGAGAAATCTCGACACAATGCTATATCGATATACCAAAGTTAGTAAGAGAAATAGTTGGAGAAATAGGATATACTCGAGCAAAGTATGGTTTTGACAACTCTACTTGCGCTGTATTGTCATCTATAGACGAACAATCATCTGATATTGCTATGGGTGTTGATGCGGCTATTGAATTTAAAGCTGATAAAACTGATGATAGAGATACTACAGGAGCTGGAGATCAAGGCATGATGTTTGGTTTTGCTTGTAATGAAACTGAAGAATTTATGCCTATGCCAATATCATTGGCACATAAACTTGCTAGAAAGTTGTCTGAAGTTAGAAAAAATGGAACTTTGACATACTTAAGACCTGATGGAAAGACACAAGTTACTGTAGAATACCATGGAAACACGCCTGTAAGAATAGATGCTGTAGTTATATCTACGCAACATGACGAAGAAGTCACTGTAGAAACAATAGCAAGAGATTTGAAAGAACATGTAATCAATGCTATCATACCTGCAAATCTTTTAGATGAAAATACTAAATATTTTATCAACCCTACAGGTAGATTTGTTATTGGTGGTCCGCAAGGAGATACAGGGCTTACAGGAAGAAAGATTATAGTTGATACTTATGGCGGATATTCAAGACATGGTGGCGGAGCTTTTTCAGGTAAAGATCCTACAAAAGTTGACCGTTCAGGAGCTTATGCTGCTAGACATATAGCTAAAAACATAGTGGCAGCAGGACTTGCAGATAAGTGCGAAGTACAACTGGCATACGCAATAGGTGTTGCAAAACCAGTTTCTGTAATGGTAGATACCTTCGGCACAAATAAAATTGCTGAAGAAACTATAGAAAAAGCAGTAGTCGAGAATTTTGATTTAAGACCTGCAGCTATTATTGAAGATTTAAATCTTAGACAGCCTATTTATAAACAAGTAGCAGCATATGGACATTTCGGAAGAAATGATTTAGATCTGCCTTGGGAAAAATTGAATAAAGTCGAGGCATTGAAAAAATATTTGTAATCTAACTTTTTAGCTATTACAACTAATAATAGTGGCGTTCCTGTAATTTATAAATTAATTTAAATTTAATTTTATAATACAGTGATTCGCCTCTATTTTTTATGTCTAGTAAGAAAAATCTGCTAAGATTGATGAAAATTTAATTTTGATGTTTTTTACTTAATAATATGCAAAATGAAAAATTTGTAGTATAATCAAGACATAATCAAACACATATTTCCTACTCACAGCCGATTTCTGGAGTAAATAAGGAAAAAGTAATGAAATATGGAAGCCTTATGGAGATTGGATTAAGTTGTGTGCAGTTTTGTGAGCGTTATAGTCATCTTGTGGCTTAGCCCCAAAATATACTGTGTTATGACTTTGCGAATAAAACTGCACTTGCAACTTCCCAATCGGAGTACCAGCGACAGATTTTATTATTTTTTCCTTTGGCATACATATGTTAACTGTGAATAGTAACACAATTTTTTGAAAGGAAAGCATATCAACATTATTGTTTAGGTATGCTAAGGTATAGCAACTATGAAAAACAAACTATTTGTTTTATCTATTGTGTTAACAACTTTTATTTTTTCGGCGTGTTCACTGTTTGAAGCTGAAATTATTGATGCTGAACTTAAAAATCGTCATACAGATGAAGTATCTTATATCTCTTTTGATGATGAGCTTATCAGTTTGATACTTGAAGCCTCAGAAGCGAGGGTTGAAATTCCTAGCGATTCTAACATGGATTTAGACTATGTTTTTACAGTTAACAGGGATGATTCTACAAAAGAACACTATAATTTATATTTTGACACTAGAAATAGAAAAACATATTTGGGTATAGATGATTCTTCTACGATATATGAAGTACCTAATGAAATATCAGAATCCATGTTTGCAAAAGAAGTTTTTGCGGATGCATTTATACACGATACTCTCCCTGATAAAAAAATCAGTATCAATGGAGCAACAACAGAAGTTTTAGGTGTATATGACTGGAGCTATAAAAACGATGAAACTATCACATTTTCCCGTTCTTTGGATGTAACAGGAAAAAATTTGGTCATAAACGCAAAGGGAACGTTAGATGATTTAGGTGAAACGATTATTAGCATTGAAGATTCTCTTGTAGTAGATTTTTCTGAAGCACCCGATGAGCAATTATTCAAATTGTTTGAAAATAATGAAGTCATTTTTATTGGAAATACACTAGATGAACTAATACTACAAATTGAACATGAAGGAATTTATTACGCAGAAATAGTCTCTAATTGGAATGAATCTGACGATATTCAATATTATGGAAGTTGTAGCATTCCTTTCGAAATTGATGTTGATATGCCGACCGATATTGAAATACTTTCAGGCATAAATTATCAAGGAGATGTAATAGCTGTTGCAATACGAAACTCAGAGGAAGGTGAAACTTTCAATTTGACTAGCAGCACTCAATCTGAAGAAATCCAAATATATGAAGACGATGATGAATATGTAGCTTTTATTCCAATTTCGTATTGGACTAATGAAGGTGCCTATGAACTTACTTTGACTGTAAATAAAGATTTAGATAGCGAATATATCGTAACTAAACCTATTATTATAAATTATAAAGAATTCGATGTTCAATATTTAGTTATTTCCGAGGAAATAGTCGAAGAGACAGATACTGCAGATGCAAATTATCAATATTCTGTATATGTAAGAGGTGCTAGATCTGAGAGTGTAGATGAAAAACTCTGGGAGGGACCTTTTATACAACCTATCGAAGGTAGATTAACTACAGATTTTGGTGAAATAAGATATGTTAATGACGAAATTTCTTCTTCGAGACATGGAGGAATAGATTGGGCTGCTCCTACTGGAACAGAAATCAAAGCGTCAAATTCAGGCGTTATAGCTCTTGCTGATTATATGACTTTGACTGGAAATACAGTAGTTATTGATCATGGCATGGGAATTTTCACTACTTATTATCATCTTCACACTTTAGGCTCAGAGGCTGGTCAAACAGTGGAAAAAGGTGATATAATTGGCACTGTAGGCACCACAGGCTTTTCTACTGGCCCTCACCTTCATTTTGCATTCAGCATTTATAATACAAATATGAACCCATATCAAGCTATGGAGAGATGGGATTATTAATTAAATTAATAGTTTAAAGTTATCTTAATAAATATAAAAAATCTCACTTTATTAGTTAATAATTATAAAATTTTTGTATCTTTTTAAATGATTTTATAGTAAAATATACTTGGAGGTGAATATTAATGGAATATACATGGTTGATTGTGATGGTCGCATGCATCGTCATAGAAGCTTTCACAATGGGATTAACAACAATTTGGTTTGCAGCAGGAGCTTTAATTGTTGCATTACTCTCATTGACAGGAATAGGATTGACTGCTCAGATTATAATTTTTCTCTTAATCTCTATTCTTTTACTCATATTTACTAGACCTGTAGCTGTTAAGCATTTGAAAATAGGTAAAGAAAAAACAAATTTTGACACTTTGATAGGCGAACAGGCTGTAGTCACGACTTCAATTAACAACTTGAATAATGTTGGTAATGTAAAGATCAAAGGCTTGATTTGGTCCGCTGAATCAATGGATGGTAGTCAAATAGCAGTTGATGAAGTTGTGTATGTCAAAAAAATTCAAGGTGTTAAATTAATTGTAAGTAAAACTTTATAATTTTTTAAAAACAAGGAGGAAGAAATTATGGAATATGTAATAATTATTATTTTAGCTGTATTGGCTATAATCGTCGCACTAAACATTAAAATCGTCCCTCAAGCAAATGCTTTTGTAGTGGAAAGACTTGGAACATACATTGGAACTTGGAGTGTTGGTCTTCATGTTAAAATTCCAATGATTGACAAGATATCTAAAAAAGTTTCATTAAAAGAACAAGTTATAGACTTTTTGCCTCAGCCTGTAATAACTAAAGACAATGTAACTATGCAAATTGATACAGTTGTTTATTTTCAAATATCAGATCCTAAGTCATACACTTATGGTGTAGATCATCCTTTATCTGCTATTGAAAACTTGACTGCTACAAGCCTTAGAAATATAATAGGTGATCTTGAACTTGATGAAACTCTTACTTCTAGAGAAATAATTAATACTAAAATGAGAAGTGTATTGGATGAAGCTACAGATCCTTGGGGAATTAAAATTAACAGAGTTGAACTTAAAAATATCATGCCTCCTTCTGAAATTCAAGATGCTATGGAAAAACAGATGAAAGCAGAGAGAGAGCGTAGAGAATCTATATTGAGAGCAGAAGGCGAGAAAAAATCTGCAGTACTAGTTGCTGAAGGTAAGAAAGCGTCTATGATACTTGAAGCTGAAGCTGAAAAAACTTCTGCGATATTAATAGCAGAAGCTCAGATGGAAGCAGCTATAAAACGTGCGGAGGGTGAAGCGGAAGCTATACTTAAAGTTCGACATGCTGAAGCTGAAGGCTTAAGAATGTTAAAAGCAGCAGAACCTAGCGAATCAGTCCTCACTTTAAAGAGCTATGAAACTATGGTAAAAGTAGCTGATGGAAAATCTACAAAGATAATTATACCATCTAATTTGCAGAATGTTGCAAATATTGCTACTGCATTTGCTGAAACTATTAAAGAAGATAATATCAATTCAAACTAATATCTTAAACAAAAAATAATTTGTCAAAATATGAATAAACATTAAAATAAGGATAGTAGGGTTAATGTATAAAAAAACGATATATTTTTCGCTTTTTCAACAAACAATCCTAATTATCCTTATTTTTTTGCTAAAAATACAATCTAAAATATTTGGCAAAATTAAAGGCGAACATATTTGTTCGCCCATAATGTTAATCTGCTGTTGTTCTAATCTCAATTATTCTACATACATAAAGTTATATCATTTTTCACTATTTTGACAATTAATACATTTTTGATACGCCTCATAAGGTGTTGATTTAAGCGACTCTGACTTGTTTTTAAACAGTACATACAATTCAACCGGTCTTATGTGTTTCGGTCTTTCTCCGATACCCTGCCATTTAAGCGTTACGTGTTTCATATATTTTTCCTCCTATAAAACATCTTAAACTTAATTAAATTATATCATAAATTCTCTTCAAAGTACACATGAAATTCAATTTATTTTAAAACAAATGTTGAAAAATCAATATTTATGCAGTTTATTGATAATTGCGAATGAATTCTTATATAGGATCATTGCATTAAAATTCTATATTTGAATATAGTTACATTTTATCTTAACGCTATTTTCTTTTTGGCAGCACTTCTAACCAGTAACCATCAGGGTCATTTATGAAGTAAATTCCCATACTTGGATTTTCAAAGCAGATACAATCCATTTCTTTATGCTTTTTATACGCAGCATCATAATCATCTGTTACAAACGCTAGGTGCATTTCATTATCACCTAAATTATATGGTTCTTTCCAATCTCTTAGCCATGTTAATTCTAATAAAAAATCTGATTTTCCATCACCTATGTAGACAATAATAAAATCTCCATTAGGGTGTTCTGATCTTCTTACTTCCTTTAATCCTAAAGCTTCTTCATAAAACTTTAAACTTTTTTCTAAGTCAAGTACATTGAAATTATAATGAACAAATTTAAACATAAAATCCTCCTAAAAATAATTTTCATTTTATTTGTTATTCTTCTTTATCATCAGAAGTTTCGTCTTTATCTATATTTTCTGAGTCTTCTGTTTCTTCCTGGTTTTCTACTTCTTCTTGGTTTTGTGAATCATCTGAATTTTCTTCGTCTATATTTTCTGAATTTTCAATATCATCTAATTTCTCTATTTTCATTTTTTCTATGATTTCGGCTAAAGTCAATTCATCAGATAATAATTTCTGCAATTTATAGGTTGCCGCAGCTGCCTCGCCTTTTGACAACAAGTCATTGTATCCAAAGTTTTCTGAATTTTCTCCATGCATAATGCCTAATGAAGTCAAAATTTTAATGCTTTCGATTTGATTATCTGTAAGGGTTTCTATATCTTTAAACTCAAGTTCAATACTATCTAAGTTGAAAACATCACTATGATTGAATTCTATTATATCAGTTTCTGAACCTTCGTCTTCATTATTATCTTTTTTATTTTTAGAACTCTTATCTTCATCATCTTCTGAAAGCTCTTCTGATTCGTCTAATATTTCACTTTCATTAAACTCGAGTCTTGCTTCTTCTATCAAAATATTTGAAATCAACTCTGTAATTTCGCCTCTTGATATAGCATCTTTTGGATCTAAATAATCAGTATAAAAATCTAAAACCTCTGAATCATCTAAATATTCTATATATTTCAAAGACCATGATGATATTTCATTGCTATCTAAGAATCTCAAATCTGTCGCTTTTTCTGTCGAATTTCCATCTGTCATATCTTCTGTGTTCGCGTCTTCATCTACTACTTCATTATCTTCATCTGTAGCTTCAGCATCTTTATCAATATTTTCATTATCTAAATCAACATTTTCTTTAGATTCATTTTCATCATCTGTTTTATCATTTTCATCTGAGTCATCTAAGGTTTCTGCATTTTCTGATTCATTTTCGCTATCAGAAGATTCTGTCTCTTTGCCTGTCTCGTTATCTCTATCTTCATCAATATTTTCGTCATCTGTTTTAGCTGTTTCACTCGTTTCAGCGTCATCGCTCTCTGTTTCATTGTCTGAGTCTATTTCAGTTTCATCTTTATCGACTTCATCTGTCACACCATATAGTTCTGATTCTTCGTCAAAAGAGTCTAATGTTTTTGCTAAAAGAGCAAAATATTCTTCCTTTGTCATCAATTCATCTACAGAGTACATATTGTCATTTCTATCGCTTATTATATCTGAATTATAAAGATTCATTATAGAATTAACACTCCAGTGATACGTGATGTCTTCAAATGGATAAATACCGTTGACAGAATCGCCTATTTTCTTGATCCAATTTCGTTGTATCCAGCCTGTCATTCCATTTTCAGTTTGCACTTTGTACCAATAATATCCTTCGTGGAGCACTGGTGCTTCTAGCACAGTTGCTACCTCTCCATGATAAACTTGAGCTAAAGAAGTATTTCCTGGTGTTGCACATAAAACTCTATCGTTTAGTATGCTATTTACAGAAACAATATCTCCAACTTTGAATTGATATAAGTTAGCGGAATGTGAATTTTCAGGAGTAGGTACATTGAGTTTTTTTGCAGGTTTACCGCTGTAAGGTAAGTACGCCATATCTATTGGAGTAATATCTTGACCAAACTGTTCTTTTGCAATCTCATAAACTCTAGTTTGATAGGCTTTGCTATTGCTAATAGGATTATTACTACTTGCCCAACCATTATATGCCCAAATTGCAAAATACCAATTTTCAAGTATGTTTGGATCCATGTTTCCTACGCTTGATATAGAATAATTTTGTACGCTAGAGCTCCATTTCATAAGTAAAATTTCTATGCCTGCCTCTAGATTGTAATCTATATCATATTTCAATCTTTCAGTATCAAACATACCATGGCTATTTCCTACCTGCATTAATCCAAGATTGCCTGTTCTGGATACTTTTACATCACCATTATTATAAAAATGAGCCATAGACGATTCTATTTGTGCTATAGATTTAAGAATAACAGCAGGAACGCCTCTCTCTTTTGCTACTCTCTCAATCTTCTCTTCAATACTTTCTTCATATACCTCTTCAGCAAAAGCAGTATATGGTGTTAAAACAGAAAAAATTAAAAGCAATGCTGTAAACGCTGCAATAAATTTTTTCATACTTGTGTAACTAAAGTTCATTATAACCAACCTTTCTAAAAACCACTAAATCATTCTGTCAATAATATCTGTGACATCTTTTTTTATTTTTTCAAGCTGTAGTTTTGCTTGCTCGTATGTATTGGCACAAGAAGAAAAATAAATTTTCATTTTCGGTTCTGTACCTGATGGTCTAATGCTAAACCACGAACCATTTTCAAAACAAAACTTAAGCACATTTGATTTAGGAAAATCAATATTTTCAAAATCACCTTTAATAAAATCATAAGCTAAGCTAACTTTAAAATCAAAAAGCTTTACGATGTTTAATCCTGACAAGTTAGTAGGCTTACTTTCTCTGAAAAATTCAATTACATTTGATATCTTGCTTTGTCCACTAATACCTGCAAGTGTAAAAGATGATGTTTCTTCAATATGATATCCGAATTCTTCATAAATATTATTCAATACTTCAAACACAGTTTTTCCACGTTTTTTATAGTATCCTACCATTTCAACTATTAGCATAGAAGCAGAAACTGCATCTTTATCTCTAACATGTTCTCCAACTAGATAACCATAGCTTTCTTCAAAGCCACATAAGAAAGTATTAGAATTATTATTCTTAATTTCATCCATGAGATCGCCAATATATTTGAATCCCGTTAGAGTTTTCAATGTTTCTATACCATATTTACATGCAATTTTTTCACCTAAGTCACTTGTTACTACAGTATTGATTATAGCTCCATTTTTAGGTAATTCGCTGTTTTCATTTTTTATTTGTAGTATGTAGTTTACAAGCAATGCACCTGTTTGATTTCCAGTAAGTAAAATAAATTCTCCTGTAGTATCATCTTTTACCATCATACCTACTCTATCACAATCAGGATCTGTTGCTAAAATTATATCTCCATCTACTTTTTTTGCCGTTTCAACAGCTAATGCATATGCATCAATGTCTTCTGGATTAGGAAATTTGACAGTAGAAAATTCAGAATCGGGTTTTTCTTGTTCTTTCACGACAAAAACATTTTTAAACCCTTTGTTACTCAAAATTTTTCTGACTGGAACATTTCCCGTCCCATGTAACGGTGTAAATACTATGTTAATATCTTTATCTATGTCATTGCTGATAGATAAGCTATTAACTATATCTATAAATTTATCTTCTGTTTCACTTTTAATATAATTTATTCTTTCACTAGCATCGTCAGCATGCTTGATGTTGTTAAAATCAACATTTAGCACTTTATCAATCACTTTTTCCGCTTCGTCATCAAGCAACTGGCAACCAGATTGATTATACACTTTATATCCATTGTATTGTGGTGGATTATGGCTTGCAGTGATCACTATTCCGCCTTTGCAATTCAACTCTCTAACAGCAAATGAAAGTTCAGGAGTCGATCTTAAAGTTTCATATAAAAATACTTTTATTCCGTTAGAAGCTAATACTTCTGCAGTTTTTTCAGAAAATTCTTTAGACATATGTCTTGAATCGTATGCAATGGCAACACTTATGTCTTCTTTAAACTCTTCAATCAAATAATTTGCAAACCCTTGTGTAGCTCTGGCAACAGTATAAATGTTCATTCTGTTTGTGCCTGCTCCTATAACTCCTCGCATTCCACCTGTGCCAAATTCTAAGTTTTTGTAAAATCTATCTTCTATTTCTGATCCATTTTCTTCTATTGCTCTTAATTCTTCTTTAGTTTTATCGTCTGTAAAACTTTCTGTTAGCCATAATTTGTATTGTTCTAAATAATTCATGATTTCTCCTCTACTGTACAATTTTTTTTAGATAATTCATAAAATCATCTCTTAAATCTTCTCTGTTAAGTGCGAAATCTACAATAGTTTCTAAATATCCTAATTTATTGCCTGTGTCATATCTCTTTCCATCAAAAAGATATGCAAACATCTTTTGAGTTTTTAGTAATTCCAACAGCCCATCTGTAAGCTGTATCTCTCCTAATGCACCAGGACTAATATTTTCAAGGATATTAAAGATTTCAGGTGTAATAATATATCTTCCTACTATGGATATATCGCTTGGAGCTTCACCTATAGAAGGTTTTTCCACAAGAGCATCTATTGAAAAAGTACGTGTATCTAATTGCTTACCTGACACCATCCCATACTTATTTGCATCTTTTATATCAATTTTCTGAACTGCTATGATCGATGAGTTATGTTTTTCATAAGAATCGACCATTTGTTTCAAACAAGAAGTCTTAGCATATATCAAGTCATCCGGCAACATTACAGCAAAAGGTTCGTTTCCTACAAATGCTTTTGCATGACATATTGCATGTCCTAACCCTTTTGTCTCTCTTTGCCTTATATAGTGTATGTTAGCAAGTTCAGAAATTTCTCTCAACTCGTCTGCTAAGTCTATTTTTCCTGCCGCCTTTAATAGTTGTTCTGTTTCTGTAGCATTGTCAAAATGATCTTCTATAGTTCTTTTATTTTTGTTAGTTATGATTAAAATATCTTTAATACCTGCTTCGACCGCTTCTTCAATAACATACTGGATTGCAGGTTTGTCTATGATAGGTATCATCTCTTTAGGCATCGATTTTGTAGCAGGGAGCAAACGAGTACCTAAGCCTGCCGCAGGAATTATAGCCTTTTTTATTTTATTATTCATTATAACTGTCTATAATCCTTTCTGATATCGTCTGTCAATAATGAATTGCTTAAAATATCTAAATGTTCTAATGATTTACCTGTTCCCATAGCCACACAAGATACCGCATCGTCTGCTATTCTTGTTACTACGCCTGTTCTCTTGGATATTAGTTTATCTAATCCGCCTATTAATGCGCCACCACCAGTCATTATTATACCTTTCTCGCTGATGTCAGAAGCAAGTTCAGGAGGAGTTTTTTCGAATACTGAATGTACAGCGTCTGCAATGGCAGTCACTGTTTCTTCTAAAGCTTCAAGCATGTCAGAAGTTGAAATTGTAATGTTTTTAGGAAGTCCTGACACAAGATTTCTTCCTCTTACTTCCATAAACTTTTCTTCTTCTAAAGGATATGCAGTGCCTATATTTATTTTTAAATCTTCTGCACTTCTTGACCCTATCATAACGTTGTATTTTTTTCTTACATACCTTACTATAGCTTCATCACACTTGTCGCCTGCTATTTTGATTGATTTGCTAACTACTATACCACCCAAAGAAATCACAGCAATATCAGTAGTTCCACCACCTATGTCGATAATCATATGGCCTGTAGGTTTTTCTATGCTTAATCCTGCACCTATCGCCGCTGCAACAGGTTCTTCAATAAGATATGTCTTTTTTGCACCTGCATTGTTGCTCGCATCTAGCACAGCTCTTTTTTCTACTTCTGTAACACCACTAGGAACACAAACAATTACTCTTGGTTTAAGTATAGACGCTCCAGTAGCTTTTTTTATGAAATATTTTAACATTTTTTCTGTTATATCAAAATCAGAAATAACACCATCTCTTAGAGGTCTGATCGCAACAATATTGCCTGGAGTTCTTCCTAACATTTTTCTAGCCTCTTCGCCGACTTCCAGTATTCTATTTGAATTTTTATCAATTGCAACAACAGATGGTTCTTGAATGACAATACCTTTGCCTCTAATATATACCAGCACACTCGCAGTGCCTAAGTCTATTCCAATGTCTGCTCTTAATCCCATTATCTTACCTCCAAGGTTTTATAAATTATATATATAAATTAATTAATTTCGATTTATTACCTATAATATTATACAAAAAAATTCAGTTAATTTCAAACATTTTTTATTTATTTTTAAAATCATCAATATTTTGGGGTTCCATGAAACTGAAATTTAATTTTCACAAAAATGATATTGAGAAAAAAACATTGCGTTTAGTCATTTTTCGTGTTATAATTTTACGTTGAAAGCAACACAAATTAGAATAACACTTGTTAAAATAAGTGCTTTAATATAGAAAGGTGAGTTACAAATGTTAGATAAATTAGAATTTCTTGAGGAAAAATATATCGATTTGAACGAAAAAATCGCTGATCCTGACGTTATTGCGAGGACTCAAGAATGGCAAAAATTAGTAAAAGAACATGCTCAAGTTGAGCCGATAGTATTGAAATACAAAGAATACAAAGAAGCAAAAATTCAGCTTGAAGAATCTAAAGAAATGTCATACGACAAAACATTAGATGATGAATTAAGAGAAATGGCAAAAGAAGAAGTCAAAGAATTGACTGAGGCTATAGAAACATACGAATCAGAACTTAAAATTTTGTTGTTGCCAACCGATCCAAACGATAGCAAAGATGTAATTGTTGAAATAAGAGCAGGTGTAGGTGGCGATGAAGCTGGTTTGTTTGCAGGAAATTTATTTAGGATGTACTCTAGATATGCTGAAAGAAACAGATGGAAAACTGAATTGATTTCTATCAACGAGCAAAGTATGGGTATAGTAAAGGAAGTCGTTTTTGCAATCAAAGGAAACGGCGCATATTCTAAACTTAAGTACGAAAGCGGAGTTCATAGAGTACAAAGAGTTCCTGATACAGAATCAAGTGGACGAATCCACACTTCATCTGCTACAGTTGCAGTTTTGCCTGAGGTAGACGACATAGAAATAGAAATAAATCAAAACGATATAAAAATTGACGTTTTTAGATCATCTGGAAACGGTGGACAAAGTGTAAATACCACAGATTCAGCTGTTAGACTTACACATATACCTACAGGTATTGTTATTTCTTGCCAAGATGAAAAATCTCAGTTAAAAAACAGAGACAAAGCACTCAAATTGTTGAAAGTAAAATTATATGACAAGTATCAACAAGAGCAAAATGATGAAATAGCAGGTGCAAGAAAAAGTCAAGTCGGTTCAGGCGACAGAAGTGAAAGAATTAGAACATACAATTTTCCACAAGGAAGAATTACAGATCATAGAATTAATCTGACACTATATAAATTAGACAATTTTATAGATGGTGATTTAAATGAAATGATAGATGGACTAGTAACGTCTGATCAAGCTGAAAAGCTTAAAAATCTAGATAATTAATCGGAGATACCTATGCGTATTGATAAATTTTTAAAAAATTCAAGAGTAATAAAAAGAAGAACAATTGCTAAAGAAGCCTGTGAACAAGGCAGAGTAATTGTAAATGGAAAACCCGCAAAACCTGGTACAGAAGTTGCTATCGGAGACGAAATAGAAATTATTTTCGGCACAAACCCTATGAAAATAAGAGTAGAAAAACTATTAGAGCATGTGATGAAAGACGATGCTAAAGATATGTTTTCTATGCTTAGTTAATTCAACCATGATACTGATGGTTTACAAAGGAGCTTTCGATGTATAAAAAATTATTTACTCCAAAGTATATTTTTAAACCTATTTTCTTTTTCATTGCATTAATTTTGATGGAATGCATAGTTAAATTGTCTTCTACTGGAGGTATATTTAGTCGAGGTCTATTTTATACTATGCTTTTTACTATACCGATAAGTATGCTATTTACATTTATTAGCTCGCTTTTTCAACCTAAACATAATAAGTTGGTTTGTATCATCTTGCTAATATTGCCAATGATTTGGTATTTATCTCAAACCGTTTATTACGATGTGTTCAAAACTTTTTACCAAGTAAAATCTATAGCTATGGCAGGCGCTGCGATTGGCAGTTTTACTTCTGACGTCATTACAGGAATATTAAATAGCACCATTTATTTAATTTTGATTTTTGTACCGTTGGTTCTGCTATTATTAATAATTAGACGCGATAAATATCCAGATATTTTTTCAAAATTTAGTTATAAAAAATCAGGTATTTACTTTGCAAGTTTTGTAGTCGCTCAAATTGTAGCCGTAATAGCCGTTATGGCTTCTACTTCAGGAATCTTATCTCCAGCTGCTATCTATACTACTTCGTGGACTACAGAATTATCAATTTCTAACTTCGGTTTTTTAACTACATTTAGGCTTGATTTATCAAATATGTTAAAAGGCGATACAGAAGAAGAATCTACATCGGCAAAAGATACACAAACTGTTTTAAGCGAAACTCCTACAGATTTAACAAATCCTGCAAATACGAATAATATTTCTTCAACAATCATTTTGGGTGATGAAAATAACGATAGCGAAGACACAGAAAAAACTGAAGAAGTAGTATATGAACCAAACATTCTAGATATTGATTTTGAAACTCTTATCAGCACAGAATCTGATGCAAAAATCGCAAAAATGCATACATATTTTTCCGAACAAACGCCTACACTTAAAAACGAATATACAGGCATGTTTGAAGGAAAAAACTTAATTTTTCTTACTGCAGAAGGTTTTTGGCAATATGCTGTGCACGAAAAATATACGCCTACACTATATAAATTAGTTAATGAAGGATTTGTTTTTAATAATTTTTACAACCCTTTGTGGTGGGTATCGACAATAGACGGTGAATTTGCTGCTACCAGTGGTCTTTTGCCATCTAATCAGTTTTTTGCATTTAATACTTCATCTTCAAATCATATGCCGTTTTTCATGGGTAACATGTTGAAAAACGAGGGTTATCCGACTAAGGCATACCATAATCATACTTATACATATTATGATAGACATCTTTCTCATCCAAATATGGGTTATGAATACTTCGGACTTGGCAATGGGCTTAATGTAACCGAAGTGTGGCCTGCATCAGATTTAGAAATGATGGAATTAACTATACCTGATGCAATTGCAGGTGAAAAACCATTTCATAACTACTATATGACTGTCAGTGGACATTTGAATTATTCTTTCATCGGAAATACAATGTCAAAGAAAAACAAAGACGCTGTAGCTGATTTAGAAATGAGTGAAGAAGCACAAGCATATATAGCATGTAACATTGAATTAGATAAAGCACTAGAGTACACGATCCAACAGTTAGAAGCTGCAGGCGAATTAGAAAATACTGTTATTTGTCTATCTGCAGATCATTACCCGTATGGAATGACTCCTGAAACTTGGGACGAATTTTATGGTGGCGATATAGATGAAAACTTTGAAATTTTTAGAAGTCCATTAATATTGTGGTCAGGCGACATGGAAGAACCAATAGTTATTGACAAACCTTGTTACTCTGTAGACATTTTACCTACACTGCTGAATTTGTTTGGATTAGAATATGATTCTAGACTATTGATGGGTAGAGATATATTATCTGATTCTCCAGGACTTGTACTTTTTGCAAACAGGAGCTTTATAACTGATGAAGGTAAATATAATTCTGTAGTAGATCTGTGGATGCCAAATGAAGACTCAGATGCTGGCAATGAATACGCAACTGAAATTTATAGCATCTTAAGTGATAAATTCAGATATTCCAACGATATTTTAACTACAGATTACTACCAAATTTTGAATATTAATCTACCATAAACAATTATTTTAAATTAATATTAGCTACACGTTTAGAAAAACATACTAAACGTGTAGTTTTTTGTTTAGTTTATTATTTTAAGCACATATTAATATTATGGAGTTTTTCTTTTATAAGGAAAGTTCTAAAAAATATTGTAAAGGAGATTTATATGGCAACTATAGTTAAAAGAAATAAAAATTATTCGGTAATTTACTACTATAAAACAGAGGAGGGAAAAAGAAAACAAAAATGGGAAGTTGTAGATACTTATAAAGAAGCTGTCCAACGAAAAGCTGAAATTGAATACTTAAAAGCTGAAAACATTATGCCCAACGTAAAAGCTATTGGCAAAAAAAACTTAATCAAAAACATTGAAATATACATGGAGGAATTTATCGACACATATGGTAAAAAAAATTGGTCGATTTCGACTTATTCTGCAAATGTTTCTTTGCTTTCAAATTATGTGTATCCTTATGTAGGTAAATTCCCTATTCACATTTTCAGTTCAGAACAAATCGAAGAATACTACAACGAATTAAACGATAACAAAATAATTGCGAGAGTACATAAACTTTTAAGATGTGCTTATGGACACGCCTTAAGACTAAAATTAATAAAAGAAAACCCCTTCAATTCAATTGATTTGCCAAAGTCAAGATATATCCAAAAAACAATTTTGACGGTAGATCAAATTAAAGAGTTAGTTTCTTATTGTAAACAAAATGATTATCAGTTGTATTCTTGTATCAATTTAGCATTTGCATGCTCCATGAGATTAGGTGAAATATTAGGCTTAACGTGGGAAGATTTAGAAGTTTCAGATAAATCCATCCAGACAAACTCTTCTTTCGTTAAGGTAAATAAAACGCTAACTAGAGCAAACATTAATGTTATTAAAGAACTTAACAATAAAGATGTGATTTATATTTTTGAATCTAAGCACGCCTTTAGAAAAAGTAGAGTAATTTTAAAACTGCCAAAAACAATAAGCAGCGTTAGAACAATATGGTTGCCTAAAACTCTAGCTGAAGAATTTTGTCGTCTGAAAACCACTACTTCTATAGATGCATTTTCAAAAAACCAGTTTACGAATAAACCCAATTTAGTTTTTCTCACTGCACATGGGCAACCTGTCGATATACGTGTAATTGAAGGTAGATTTAAAAACGCTCTTGCTATATGTAAATTGCCTGAAGTAACTTTTCATTCATTGAGACATTCAAGTATTACCTATAAGCTTATTTTAAGCAATGGCGATATCAAATCTGTGCAAGGAGACAGCGGCCATTCTCAAATCCACACTACCATGAACATCTATGCACACATATTAGACGAAGAACGAAGAAAAAATGCTAGAGTTTTTGATGATTTTTTTTATTCGACAAACTAATTATATAATAAAAGCGTTCACCTAGCGTTGATGAATGATTTTGCTAATACGATTTTAAGGAAAATGCAAAAATTTAAAATATATGAAATATATGAAATGAAAAAATCCATATTTATCAACGTTTTAAATTTCTGTAACATGCTGAAAAAACAGTAAAAAAACGCACTAAAATTGCTAATTTTCTGCTAATAAAATCACTGTTGCTAATCATGTATTAGCAGATTTTGTTAGCAGTTTTTTTGCAAGCAAGTTATTTCAATCTTTACATCTATCTATATTTCATTTCTGTTTCTTAGGAGGAAAAAGAAAATGAAGAAGATTTTATCTTTAGTATTAGCATTGACATTAGTGCTTTCAACAATGAGCATGGCATTTGCTGATACTGCATTCCCTGACATCGACGCTGATGATGATCAATTAGCAGAAGCTGCAGGACTATTAAACAGCCTTGGTGTATTAGCAGGCGATGAAAATGGAAACTATAATCCAGAAGATCCATTAACAAGAGAAGCTATGGCAAAAGTTGTAGTACACTTGTTAGGTTACACAGAAGACGATTACAAAGGTTACGGAAATGAGTTTACAGATGCACAAAACATGTGGTCAACAGACGTAATTGGATTAGCAGCAGATGAAGGAATCGTAAAAGGATATGGTAATGGAATATTCGCACCTAAAGAAAATGTAACTTACCTACAAGCAGCAATCATGTTAATAAGAGCATTAGGATATACTGATGCAAGCTTAAACAACGGAGTTGATGCATTTGATGCAGGTAAATACAGAGCAAAAGCATTACAATTAGGATTATTCGATGGAGTAGCTACTGCATGGAATGAGCCAGCAACTAGAGGTGATTTAGCTATCATGTCATACAACAACTTAGAAAATGATTTAGTTGTAGTTGACGCAGAAGGTAAAGCAGAAGTAGTTACAGAAGTAATACCTGGAAATCCTGCTACTATCGTTAATAAGACATTATTGTCTGAAACTGCTACTGTTAAAGTAATGGATATTGACAAAGATGATGTTGCTAATGCTTCTACTGATATCTCTATGTACATTTATCAAAATGTTGAAGCTTACTATGTAGAATTAGAAGATGAAGACGGTGAAGAGTATGATTCTATAATCTATGTAAACAAATCAAACTCTAAAACAGTTACTGATAAAGTTGAAACTGCTACAGGAACGACAGAAATCACTACTAAAGATAGTAATGATAAAGTAATTGAGTATGACGTTGATGCAACTACTAAAGTATTTTACAATGGAGCTGAAACTACGCTTGATAAGATTAGCATCGTAGGAAAAACTGCAACTATAGTTTACAAAGAAGCTGCTGATTCAAACGATCCTCATATTGTTACAGGTATAATTGTAAATGTATTAGATTCAAACGGAACTAAAAAAGTTGCTGATGAATATGAAACAGATGATACTACTTTTGCAGGTATAACTTTACCTAAAGATTCTGATAACGAAGTTGATTTAACAAAAGTAACAGTTACTGGTGATGCTAGTGATATGTACGAAATAGAAGAAAATGATATTGTTGAAGCTTATTCTGCAATTGATAGATCTGTTGTTAAATTAGTTGTAACAAGAAACGCAGTAGAAGGTAAAATCACAAGAGAAAACTCTGATGGTGAATTCTATATTGATACGCTTGGTGAATATGTAACTGAAGTTGCAGGAATGGGATTATCATTAGAAGTAGGAACTGAAGGAACTTTCTTACTTAATGCTGCAGGAAATATTGCAGGATACATTGGCGAAAGTGCTGCAGTTGCAGATTACATGATGGTAACTAAAGTTGTAAATGGAGTTTCTAACGGAACTGCTACTCTTATAGAAGGTAAAGTAACTTTCCTTGATAATGATGGCGAAACAGTTACTTATGAAGTTGCTGATGGTGCGACATTGAATAAAGACACTACTAACCTTGCATACACTCATACTGTGGGTAGCGCAGTTGCAGTTTTAAACCTAGCAGAAGAAAATATTATTTCTAATATAACATTAAAAGATGATCAAATTACAAATATTGATGTAGTTGACTCAACTACTTTGAAAACTCCTAGCTATACTACAGATTCTAAAACTTTTGATGCATATGTTGCAGATGATGTTGTAATATTTGAAGCTGATGGCACAACTTATGCGACGAGAACATTAGAACAATTAGTAGCAGCTAAGTTAGAGAATGATGGAGTTACTGATGAATATAAAGTGTTATTCAACAATGATGGCAAAATAGTGCTAGTAATAGCAGAAAAAGCATTAGTTTCTACTTCAAGCGATTATGCAATAATTACTTCTGTTGAAACTAGAGCAAATGATGACGGCGATTCAGTTGATTATATATTTGCAAATGTAGCAGGTGTAGATGAAGAGTATTATGGAACTACTACAAATGCGGTAGATAACGATACTGAAATACTTAAAGGTCTTTATACTTTAACAATGGATGGAAATGATGTTGTAGATGTTGTTGCTGCTGATTATCTTCCTACATTATCTACGTCAACAACACTTTCAGCAATCAATAGTTCAGTATTATTAGACGTTGCAAATAATGAAAACTATGTATTAACTGATGATGCTGTTGTTTATCTAGTAAACAAAGATGGATCATATGGCGGAATCGTAGACTTAGAGTATATTGACGATTTATCTGCTAATAAGACTGATGCTGAGGTTGTTTGCTATGTAGCTGATAATGCAGCTACTGATGCTAAAGAAAAAGTGGTTGGTATAATAGTAACACTTAAGTAATCAATAATTTACACATTAAAAACACGCAATGCAAATTGCGTGTTTTTTTAATGATTTTTCACGTATTAAATATTAAAATTAACGTATAGATTTAATTTGTTGGAGATACATTTGAAAATATTGTTAAAAAATGCTGTGATTGTTCTATGAATCAAAATAGAGATGTTTATACTAGAGGAAATGTTTATATAGAAAATGATGTAATTTAAAATATAGATAACTTTGATATAGAAGATTCATATGTTTCTACTTTGCTTTGTGCATTAGAGTAGATTAAATCAGGATGCACATCTATAGTAGAAGCTGGTGGACAATGGGTTTCAGGAATAGCTAAGGAACACGCTGCAGATATTAGAAGTGGAGCTAATATTATTTTGCCTAATAGATTTAACATGATTTAATATTTAAAATAGTTAAATGTTTTATTGATACTAATGTTTTGAAAAAATTAATATGTTTTTCGAAGCAATATTTTGAAATTTTTTTAGTGACTTAACATCAAATTAGTGGTAATATATTTGTAAGTAAAATATATTAAAAGTGAGGATAAAATGAAAGCATACGATTTGATAAATAAAGTAGAATTAGACGTAGATTTTAATACTCTTGTAGAATTAATGAGAAAAAACAGACAAGTAGAATTTACACTTGCAGAAAAAGAAACTGATGATGTAGGATATCTTACATGGGACAAAGAATACTGGACTTTAGTAAATGAAAATAGATTTATGAGAACTTATTCTTTAGAAGGCAAAATGTCTATGGAATCCACAGCTCATAACATTTATGACATCAAGAATGATTTTAAACCTGAAAAAGCAGAAAAAATAGAAATCAACTAATTTTTTATTTTTCGGATTAATAGAAAATAGACTTTTTAAAAAGGACGCTTAAGCACAAATAGCTTAATCGTCCTTTTAAAAATTATGTATTTTATGGGATTTTAGAGTTTACGCCAAATTTAAAATATTACCTATTTTTCAGGTTATATACCTATTTAAGTTTATTATATTTTAAGACTCCACTTTCTTCATATCTTTGAAGCACACCTTTATGCCTTAAGTATTCTGCGTGTGCAAATGCTTCTGAAACGGCAAACCAAAGTTGTTGATTAGGAAACTTGCTAAAATCGCCTCCTCCAAAATCCCACGTCAAATTTTGGGCTATTTCATAGACTGTTTTATCGTCTTCCATGATACTTTTTAGTGTTTCATCTAATCTCTGCTCGTGATGTGCGATTATTTCGTCTATTCGGTGGTTGATATTTTCTATTAGGCCTCTGTGAGATGGACAAGCTAATTTGACGTTCATAGATTTTATTTTGTTTAAATTCGTTAAAAATGTTCTTAGAGCATCAAAATCATCCTCCCAATAAATTATGTTTGGAGTGATTCTGTTAAGTATGTGATCGCCACAAAAAAGTATATTGTTTTTTTCTTCATAAAGTCCTAATTGTTCAGGAGTATGTCCTGAAAGGTCAAGAACTTTCAATTTATAGTCTCCTATCTCAAATAGGTATCCTTCCTTAATCGGAGTATAATCTACTTCATAATCAAGTTTTTGTGCTATAGCAGGATGTTTTTCATATTCAACTCTTTTGTCTAAAGGAGTTCCTGCCAAAATCATCTTTCCAATTATTATTTCCCTATATGCATCACCAGTAAGCGCATTCATTAAAACACCGTCTTTTTGACCGATATAAACTTTATTTTTGCCTGTCATCAAGCTACAGACAAGTCCTGTATGATCTGAGTGCAAATGAGTTAGAAAAATATCTGTTTCATCTAATTTTATGTCTAATTTTTTAAGTTCGTCAAGCAAAGCTTCTTTACACACAGGATGATTAAATCCAGTATCTATGAGTAAGTTTCTTTCTTTTCCTACAATTAGATAAACATGTAAAAGTTTTAGAGGGCTATTTGGAAGCGTAACATCTATTTGGTATATATTTTTTAATATTTCTTTCATTTTTTCTCCTAAATCGTTAATTTAAATCTGTTTAATAAGTATTTTAATTCATTCTACAATTATTTTCAATTGCTATTTTACTTTTTTAATAATCCTTGTATATTGTTTCAAAATTTATTATAATTATATCATGCATATTAATCATAATAAAAAACCAAATGAAATCAATTTTATTTTTAGGAGGATATAAATTTGAAAAAACTATTTGAAGAATTAAAAATCAGAAACACTGTTATACGCAACAGATTATGCGTACCACCTATGGTGTACTTTAATTTGAGTGATTCCACTGGTAAAGCTACTGAAAAAAATGCTGAACACTATAAGAGTTTAGCAGAAGGCGGATTCGGATTAATTATTGTCGAAGCAAATGCAGTTGAAAAAGAAGGTAGGCTGTCTTTTGATCAGCTTGGGTTGTGGAACGATGACCAGATTGAAGGTCATAAAAAAATCGTAGAGCAGATAAAAAAAGAGAATGTGGCTGTTGTTGTGCAAATACATCATGCAGGCGTTATGGGAGTCTGTAAAAATATAGTTTCATCTTCTGAATATACAGTAAGAGAAAGAACTGCAAGAGCCTTGACTACAGATGAGGTGAAATATATAGAAAATTCGTTCGTTAACGCCGCGATAAGAGCTGAAAAAGCAGGATATGATGGAGTGGAACTGCATGGAGCACACAGCTATTTATTGACGCAATTTTTAAATTCTAGAGTTAATAAAAGAGAAGATGAATATGGAGAAGATAGAACGCTTATCGTAAAAAACATGCTTAAAAAAATTAGAGAAAATACAAATGATGACTTCATAGTCGGAATCAGAATGGGTGCATTTGAACCAACTATTGATGACGGAATAAATCATGCTAAAACTTTTGAACAAATAGGGCTTGATTTTTTAAATGTATCTTATGGATTTTCTTTAGAAGCAGACGATCCTACTCCTTCAGATTTTCCTTTTTCGGGAGCGGTATACGGAGCGGGAGAAGTAAAAAAGCATGTGAACATTCCTGTTTTTGCTGTAAATGGAATAACTACTGCTAAACAAGCGAAAGATGCACTTGAAGCAACAGATGTGGATATGATTTGTATAGGCAAAGGTGCACTCGTAAATCCAAACTGGGCAAATGATGCAAAAAATGAAAAAGAAGTAGGAAAATGTCTTAACTGTCCAAACTGTTTTTTCAGAACTGGTGATAAAGACTGTGCGGGAAGAGTGTTACTCCTAAAATCTAATAAGTAAAAGCTATTTTAAATATCTAAATTTAATGCTATTTTATAAATAGGACGATTAAGCCTAATTCTGCTCAATCGCCCTATTTAAATTTTACTTGTTTTCTTGTATAATTCTCACTACTCCATTTGTTCCATCGACCTCGACCATATCACCATCTTTGATAATATCCATAATACCAATTAATCCACTGACACAAGGGATGCCGTATTCTCTTGCAATAATTCCACCGTGTTGAAGAGGTCCGCCAATTTCCATGATAACGCCAACAGCATTAGTGAAAATTGGTGTCCATGAAGGTTCGGTTGCTTTTGCAATTAAAATTTCACCTGGCAAAAGAGGTTTTTCATAAGGAGTACGCAAAACTTTTGCTCTGCCAACAGCCTTACCAGATGCAATAGGGTCACCTATCAAATCGCCATCTACAATCTCAAGTTTTGGTTTGTAAATCTTGCCACGACTATCAATTACAAGTGGAAATTCTTTGACATTTTCAATCAGTTTGTATCCACTAAGGTTTTTCTCTCTTGCCATACGCAAATCAAAATTATTATCTTGTTGTGCTTTAGAAATTTCCTCAGAATGCAAATCAAAAATATCATAAGGCTTATCTAATCTACCTTCTGCGACAAAATCTTTAGCAAGTTCAAGCGCTACCTCATGTAAGAGGGCAGTAATGTACACGATAATATATTTCGGATGCTCACGATAGCCAAAAGTTTCTTTATATTTATTAGCGTTTTTAATAAATTTCTTTTCAAATCCATTTTGTTTTGCATAAGCTAAAAGTCGATTATATGCCTGCTCACGTTTTTTACCTAACATTAGAATTTGATTTTCTTGTGTATTAATTTTCTCTAGTTTATCATAGAGCATTCCTACATCTTCATAAATTCGTTTTGATGCAACGTCTATTTCAAAAAATCCACGAACAGCAAATTTTTCCATGAATTCATCGTATAATTTTAAGAAATTGCTGCTAAAATTTCGATTTTCAGCCCTTATCACAAATTCTTCCCGTGTTAAAAGTGTTTTAAATTCATCGCTACTAGCCATTTTAAACAGAAGGTGTCCCATTTCACTTGTTGGATTTCCATCTAAATCCATGCCCATTGTAACAACATCTTCCTCAACCTCACTGCCTTTAAATAATTTTGCAAGCCTCATTTGAGCGAACATTCCAGCGATCATGACAGAAGCAGTACTCATAAGCGTGCACATTCCAGCAAGAGATTTTTTTGCATTTTTAGAAAAATCCTCATCTTTTGTCATAGCTTTTGCATCAGCTATCAAATCGTTGCACTGATGAAGATAAGCATCAACCACTTTTTTATGGTCAGAAAATATAGATTTAAATATGCCAGGCATCATTGAAAACGCGCCACTTGCCATTTTAAGTTTTGCTCCTTTTATACCATAAGGAACACCCTTGTAAGGATTTGCCTTAACATCAATTCCATCAAAAATCTTGCGTATATTGCCGTCGTATGATTTTATAACTTTTGTCATCATAGTAGGATTTAGTGCTTTTGAAATAGCTGTCACACTAAAATAATGCTTGCCATATATTGCTGGCGCAGTTCCATCTGGGTGCGACGTAAACATTCCAAATTTAATATCATATAACATATTACTCCATAGTTCGAGCCCTAAAACACTCATTGGTTCATCAAAACCTTGTGTCATCATAGTGATGTCGATGTAAAATCGTTTATAGTCATTAGGCTTAGTTTGAAGTTCTTCAAACAGTGGAAAATATGTTGTAATAGGTCGCGATTGTAACAAATATAGCTTGCCATTTTCAAATGCCCATTCGATATCCATAGGTTTACCATAGTATTTTTCGCATTTTTTTATTAAATTTGATAGTTCGACAATCTGTTCGTCGCTTAGCGCTTGCTTTTCTTTATCTTCATTTTCTTTTTGATAAATTCCGCCATCATCATTTAACCACAAAGAAATTTCTTTTGAGCTAATCTTCTTTTGGATGATAGACTTTCTTGCAGCATCATAAATATAGCTATCAGGTGTTACGATTCCTGAAACAATAGCTTCGCCCAACCCAAACGATGCATTTATGAAAACTTCATCATAGGCATTATTCAATGGATTGAGTGAAAAACCAACACCGCTAGTATCAGATGCGATCTGTTTTTGTACAATGATTGCTATAGCTGTGTTTTCTAAGGCGATATTATTTTGCTTTTTATATTCCATGACTCTAGTATCAAAGCAAGACGAAAAAGTCAATGCTATATATTTTTCTAAATCAGTTTTTTTAGTGCCTAAGTAGGTTTCGTACATTCCAGCAAAAGATGTTCCAACTAAATCCTCTTCTGGAGAAGAAGAACGTACTGCAAAAACTGTCCCGTCTAATTTTTCTACTTCAGCTGCAAATAAGTTACGTTGCATTTCATCAAAAAGTAAAGAAGAAGCTATCGCCTTTACCTTATCACAATTTTCTTTTGTGGTGGAGTTTAAAGCGGCCTTAAACTCTTCCGATGATTTCACAAAGTTAAGCCAATTGGTGAAAAATTCAACTGATAACACCAATCCACTAGGCACGGGCATATCTGCAATGCTAGTTTCAATTAAAGCTTTTGCCTTACCTCCAACTTGAGATAACTTTGGTACTTGTTTTTCATTAAAGTTGTAAATCATAATTTTCTCCTTTCCAAGTGATACTGGTAGAATATCTAATTATATTAAAACATTTTTTCATTCAATATTTTTCACAGTTTTTCCTTACTGATACTCTAATTCTGGATTTATATTATATTTATACAATACCATGATTATTTGAATTAAACAAGTTAAATTGGAATAAAATATCAAATGTTTTGTTTTAGTTTCGAGATATATTTGATTTTTGTTAGTTAATTTGGAAAGATTATTCTTTAGTTATAGGATGATCAATTTTCAGGGACGAAAAAAACACGCAATTTACATTGCGTGTTTTTTATTGGTCAAAAGTTATTATTCGTTTTCTTGAATAACTATAGCATTAAGGATATTAACACCATTAGCTAATTCAGCACCGTATACTGTAACATCAACATTGTATAATTCTACATCATCTATGTCACCTACACGAATATCTCCGTCTACATCAATTACATATACTGCTGCATTTTCATCCATGTAGAACCACTCGCTAGAACCGTTAGCATCTGTATAATTGAATCTATCTCCGCTTACTATTGCAGAAGCAGTAGTTATGTTTCCAGAGTTATCTCTAACATTGATCGTTCCTAATAATTCAACATAGCTTTGATCAAGATCTGTTATGTCACTGATGTCTGAGCCTTCAAGTTCTAAGTCATAAAGAACTCCATCTACAGTTGTAGTTGGGCTATCATAGTAATCAGCTGTTGACAATATAGTTTCCATTACTCCATTTATATAAACGTCAAATTCATATACAGTTTCACTATCGCTGTTGATATAAACATATCTGTCAACTATCAAAGCATATTCTATTTCTGCATCTATTATGCTTTCATCCACTACTATCAATTCGTACTCGCCGTCTTCATTTATTTTATACCATACTTCATCAGAGTCATACATAGCTACTAAGTCATCTACATCATATCCTGCTTCGAAATCATCAGTAACACCATTTGAAGATGTGAATATTGCTATATCACTTGATGGTACAAATGTAGCAGAATCAAATGTTACAGTAGCTGCAGTGTTGTTATCAAATGTAACAAGTTCAATTTCAACTATTTCATCATCATCTAAAGTGTATGTTGAAACTATCGCTCCGTCAGCAAAATCACTTTCAAGAGGTGCATCTCCAGCTGGGAATTCATCATTAGTCTCATCATAAGTAGAGTAAATATAGTCTTCACTACCATTATCTAAAGTGTAAGTTGCATATTCATTGATATCATATGTTATATATTCGCCATCAGAGTCTAACATTGTAACACTACCTATAATAGTAAGACTATCAGTATCTGTATAAGTCCAACCTTCAGATGAACCAGTAATCAACATATAGTCGCTTTCAGCTGCTTCATCTTCAGTGTTCCACGCGAAAATATCTCCGTTTTCATCTAAGTAGAAAGTTCCTTCTTCACCTACAGTCAATGATGTATATCCACTATAACCATACACATCTACGTAATCACCTATAGTATCAATATAAACTTCAGTTCCAGAATCATCACTTCTTGTTACCATACCTTCGACGCTATCTCTTGTTACAACAAGTTCGATTACTTTCTCATCAACAGCATCTTCTGATTCATATGCTTTAACTACGTCATCAACTTCGATGTCAAAGATATCATTTACTTCTCCTGTAACAGTTACTCTATCAAGATCAACATCACCGTCATCATCTTGTGGTAATGCAATTCCTTCAAAGTAAATATCGTCTTCTTCATATGCTTCTTCTATAAATGCTTCATCAGTTACTATATCACCTACTAAATTAGCTACATCGCCGTCTTCATCTAAGATCAAAGTAACATATGCATATGCATCTGCTAAGTCATTATAAACATTTGTGTAAGCAGTTTCTGCTCCATTGAAGAACACATTTGCTGTTCCGAGAACATCATATACAGTTTCGTCATCGATAAATATTTCATCATCATCTGTATGGTTATTTCCATCAGTAGGATATACATAACCTTCAACTATATCAGAATCAGAATCTGCTACATATATAATAGAGTCATATTCATCTCCGTCTTCGTCGATCATTTCTACATAGTATGCTGTCACTACTTGATAAGTGTACATAGAAACATCTGTTTGTGCATCAGCAACCAATTCAGGTGTTAATTCACCTTCATAAGTTTCTGCTGTTCTTGACAACAATGACACAGGATTTCCTGAATCTTCCAATCCTATAACTTCATTGTCAGAATTAATTGATACTAATTGATTGTTTAAGTTGTTGTATGACATGATTGCTAAGTCGCCTCTTGTTGCTGGTGCATCCCAGTTTGGCGCTACTCCATCAAACAATCCTAATTGCAATGCTTTTGATCTGTATGCTCCAGCATCATATGCATCTACTCCGTTGTTTAAGCTTGCATCTGTGTATCCTAATGCTCTTATCAACATGATTGCTGCTTGTAAGTATGTTACATTTTGAGTAGGCGCAAATATTCCGTCTCCGTATCCATTTACTACTCCTGCATCTGCTGCTAATCCGATGGCATCTGTTGACCATAATCCTTGAGCATCTGTAAATTCATTTCCGTATCCTTCGTAGTCATCTTCTGTGTAGCCTAACAAGTGTACTACTACTTTTGCCATAGCTTCTCTTGTTAATGGTGCTTCTGGCATGTATTCTCCGTTTTCGTTACCTTCTAACACGCCAAGGCTGTTAAGCAGTTCCGCTGCTTCAACTAAGTCTCTATCGTCTTCGTCGATGTCAGGGAATGTATCAGCAAATGCCATGCTCATTGATGAAAGCACTAATGTCAATGCTAATACTAAAGATAAAATCTTCTTCATTTTCTTTTTCCTCCTAAGAAACAGAAATGAAATATAGATAGATGTAAAGATTGAAATAACTTGCTTGCAAAAAAACTGCTAACAAAATCTGCTAATACATGATTAGCAACAGTGATTTTATTAGCAGAAAATTAGCAATTTTTGATGTGACCCCCAAAAGTTAGACCTGATAATGTAGCGACGAAAGTTGCTACA
>CAYJLG010000015.1:0-59281 GCA_964371035.1 uncultured Clostridia bacterium
GACTTATAACTCACTTAAATCAAGGTGCGTGTTTAAAAGACACAGTTAAGGTTATAGTAGAACTTTCAGGTGATATAGTTACAGAACCTACTGTGAGCACTGTTCTTACAGTTACACAAGAAGGCAAAGAAGACACGGCACTTGATGTTAGAACTATAAAAGGATATGATGGCGGTAAAGCTAGCACAACTTTCGAATGGTTCGACAAGGATGCCAACGCAATAGTTAAAGATGACGTTGTAGGTATATTTGCAACAGACTTAGTAAAAGCTCTAGGATTTAATGGAGATAATTATAAAGTCACTCTAAAAACAAGTGATGGATTTGATGGAAGAGGAACTTATGTAGATATACCTTACGAAGATTTAGCTTCTCAAAACTATTTCATCGCATATGATTTAAATGAAGGAATAATTGAAGATCTAGGGAACGACGGAGTTACTGCTTATGTGAGAGTATATAGAGACATGGAAGTACCTGCTACATCATGGATGAATAGAGTTACTGGTATCGTAGGAATCGAATTGTCTATTAATGATGAATTTACTACATACAAAGCTACAGACAATGCTGGTGAATTACCTGCAGCAGGAGTTAGAAGTATTACTTTTGACAATGACGGCGGTATGTGGGTAGGAACTTATGGTGGTGGAGTAGCTCATATGGCTGTAGATGCTACAGAGTTCGAATTGTATAATAAAATGAGTGATCCTGCGCTTGAAAGTTTATTTGCAGTTGCAATAGCTACAGATGCAGAAGGCGGAACTTGGATATCTCAAAGCGGAAGCTATGCAGATCCAACTTCTAACAGAGGCGTTGCTTACTTAAAAGATGGCGAAATCACATACTATACTACAGCTGATGGAGATACTATCCCTCATGACTATGTACAAGAAATCCAAATCGATGGTGAAGGCAATGTTTGGTTTGGTTCTTTTGCAGGACTTACTAAACTTGATGCTAAAACAGGCGAATGGATTACTTGGGATAAAGAAGATGGACTTCCTGCAATGTCTGTAGACAATATAGCAATAGACGAAGACGGTGGAGTTTGGATTGGTTGTTATCCAGATACTTCTGAAAACGCAGCAGGCGAAACTACTTATCACGGTGGATATGCTTACTTAAGCCCTGAAGGTGAAATCACAGCCTATGTTGCAGGCGAAAATGAATTAATAGACTCAATGAGACTTGCAGATGTTTGGGTAAGAGATATAGCTTTAGACGCAGAAGGTGGAGCTTGGATAGTTAGATCAGGATCTTACAGAGAACTTGACAATGTAGGCGGAAGAGTTGACTATGTTACACCTGAAGGTGAAGTTATTAAGTATACAGGTGAGAGATTACTTCTTGGAAAACTAACTGACAAACCAGAAGAAGCAGTTTCTGAAATTAGAACTGTAGACGTTGATAAAAATGGTGGAATTTGGTTTGGTACTACTTTAGATGGAGTATTCTACTTAACAAAACCATATGATGTAGTTAGAAATTATAGCACAAAAACTATGTTCTGGGATGGACTAGACGCTTCAAACAATATTTATGCACTTGCTTTAAAAGATGATATGATATATATCGGAACAGGTTATGGAGTTATCACTGGTAACGTGGCATTTGAAGAAGCAGTAGTACAAGATTTAACTTTCCTTGATGGAATTAATGATGGTTTAGTAGACATAACTTTTGCAGATACTAATGGACATGAAGCTCAAGAATACATACAATATTTAGCTGAAAGAGAAATCTTAAACGGAAAAGGCAATGGTATGTTTGATCCTGACGCTAGTGTAACTAGAGGCGAATTTGTGAAAATACTTGGAACTCTTGCAAATATTGATACATCAATGTATGATACTGTGAAATTCTCAGATGTACCTGAAAATGCTTATTATGCACCATACCTTGCTTGGGCAAACGAGATGGGAATAATTAATGGAGTTGGTAATAATAATTTCAGCCCGAACTCTAATATTACAAAAGAACAGATATCTGTAATGTTAGTAAGATTCTTGAATTCTGTAGGATATGAGTTAGAATATACAAGAGAATCTGCTGGATATTTAGTAGATGATCATGAAATAGCTGAATATTCTTATGGAGCTTTAGATAGCCTATATAGGGCAGAAGTTATAGATTATAGCTTAGTACCTCTTGCTGATAGAGCTGCAGAACCAAAGATGCTTATGACAAGAGCTGAAGTAGCAAAAACAGTAGCAAAATTATTACAAACAATGACAAAATAAAAACGTAGTAGAGGGGCTCTGCTTCTCCCTATTCGTTACAAACAATTTTAAAATAAAAATGTAGGGGTGACTATGTGAGCATCTGATAAAAACAAGATTTTTTATGCGGGCGAATTCATAGATTCGCCCCTACATTAATATTTAAAGGAATTTCAAAATATGCAGATAGTGAGTAAAGTAATTAAAAATCAATTTTTAAATAGAATATATTTGTTATTAACATTAATACTTTGTGTTGTTTTTTTTAGTTCGTGTGAGCAAAATGATGGCTTTGTTTTTTTATTTTTTGGTGATACACAAGAGACAGAGGGTGGAGATAACAAGTATACTGTATTTAGCGATTTGATTGAAGCGGCTGTAGAGATTGAAAATAATCCTGATTTTTTAGTAATTGCAGGTGATGTAGTAGATGATGGAAACGATGAAGAACAATGGTCTTCTTTAATAAATATATTAAACGAAAAAGCAAAAGGAATCGAATATTATTTTGCAGTTGGTAATCATGACGATACTGAATTGCAGACCAAATATTTTGACTTGTCTACTAGACCACATATCTCAGGAGATAATTCCTTCTATTCATTTGACTATGAAAATACACACTTTACATTTATGGATAGCAATCTGATGGGAGCAGCGGAGCAAGAAACTATAGACTGGCTCGAAAATGACTTGAAAAATTCTGAAAAAAAGTATAAAATAGCAGTGTTTCATCATCCACCATATGTGGCAATAGACAATTTTAAAGATGTGATGCGCGCTGAAACAATCTTAAGAGAGTATATACCGATAATGGAAAAATATGGTATTGATTTAGTATTAACTGCTCACCAACATGTGTATATGAGAACTTTACCGATACTTGAAGGTGAAGTTACAGAAAAAAATGATGGTATTGTATATCTAATTTCGAACTCGAGTGAAAAATCATATACAGCAACTGAAAAGCATTATACTGCTGCCACTTATAACGAGGGTGCAGTTTATAGTAGTATTTCTATTACAGATGACTTAATTACTGTTGAGACAAGAAATAGTAAGAATGAAATTATTGATAACTTTATACTTGAATAAGTTTATAAATGCCTTGTTCCCAATTGGAGTACCAGCGACAGATTTTATTATTTTTTCCCTTGGACACATATGTTTGCTTGTTTGAAAAACAACGGATGCATTGAAAATTCAACATCATTACGATGTAACTACAGATAGAAAATTACCTTTAAAATAAAAAAGAAGCAGTACCTACTGCTCCAGATTTATTAATTAAGAACTATACATTATGCTTTCTTTTTCTTTTTTCTAAATAAAGATTCTACAAACAATGTAATTACAAACAATATTATTATTTCAGCGAAGATGAACAAATCACTTATTAAAATTGCTTGTAAAGATGATGTGCCTAACATCATTAAAAAGATAAAAATGACTGCATAATTTAATATTGAATAGATTGCAGCACCAATAATTTTGCTTTCCAACGCCATTGGTGATTTTACGCTTATTAGCCTCAGTATATAAACTAATACAAGTAATATTGGAAGTATAATATACGCTAAATGCAAGTATTCTAATACTGATATGATGAGTAATCGAAGTTCTTCAGTATTTAATGCTTCTGTTGATAAAGTGGTAACAGGTTCATAGTAAAACACTATGTCCAAAACAAAATTAAGACCGCATCTAGATGCAGTTACAATCAATGAAAGTATCAAAATTAATGAAAATGCTACATTGACTGATTTATATTTAACTGTATTTTTAGCCATGTATTCTCCTTGCAGAATTGTAAAAAGATTATAAAAATATATGTTTACTGCAATTAAATATAACACAAAAAAAATAAATTTGCAACAGAAAATCAAAAAATAATGAAATAAAGGATGGATAACATAATGAAACAAAGAAATATAGTCTTTATTTTTATATGTATAATCACATTTGCTTTTGTAGGTTGCAATCAGATAGATTCAAGCGATAACGCCAATTTGCAAGTCGATAATTCTAGTGATACTGATAAAACTGAAAATGTAACAAACAATGATGATATTATTTTAACTGTCTCATCTTCTTCTACAGAAAAAAGTTATACGTTAGAACAGCTTAAATCTATGGAAGATGCAACTTTTGAGGGTATATATTCTACTATTAATAACTGGCCGACTTTTGGTACTTATGCTGCAAGAGGCATAACTATAGAAGGTTTACTCTCAGATGCTGGAGTGCTAGAAGAAGCAAATACTATAACAGTGACTTCATCTGATGGTTTTTCGCAAAGTTTTACTAAAAATCAACTAGTAGATGCAAAACAATATTATTATGTAGATGGAGTGGAAAAATCAGAAGTTAAAAACATTTTATCTTATGAGTATAAAGAAGATAGCACCGATTTAGACGAAGCAGAGGAAGGCGAGTTGAGACTTGTAATAGGGCAAACCGATCCTAATAGATATACTAATTTTGCATTTGTAGAAGATGTGACTTCTATAACAGTATCTTCCGAAGAAGATCAATGGTCACTGCCATATAGTTTTCCGAGTGAAGGATCTATAGAAAGTGGCGAAAAAATTAAGCTACAACATGATTACATAGGAATCGCTAAGATCTATTATACTACTGATGGCACCGAACCTACTCCTTATAGCAAGGTTTATAATATCAGCACATATCGACCTGAATTGAATGAACCTATAGTTGTTGAAAAAGATACTGTAATAAAAGCATTTGTAAGCGGTTTTGGAAAAAAAGATAGTGAAATAGCTACTATGACATTTACAGTGAAATGATAATCAAATTAAAATGTATAGGCAAAGCTCTGCTTCGCCTGAGTTTTACGAGAAAGGAAACAAGTATGAGGAATAAAAAACATAGTTTAATATTAAATTTTTTGTTGATTTTAATTTTATTTACAGCATGTGGCACTTCACCTAAAACTAGTGGAGACGAAGAATATGAAAATACGATATTCACTATAGAAGGCGAAGATATTGGCACAAAAGAAATCACTCTATCGGAGCTTAGAGAACTTGAACAAATAACTTTAAATGGCAGCTATGAGCGAACTACAGGCACAATAGATGAATATGTATTAGAAGGCCCAAGAGTTTCAGATGTAATAGCAGCAGTAGGAGCTGATATAACAAAATATGAAGGCATAGGTGTAGTTGGAAGTGATGGATATTATTGCTTGATACCTAGAGATATCATCGAATCTACACCAGATATGTTGTTAGGTATAATTATAGATGGTGAAATTAAGCCTGAAGAGGCATTGGCACCTGCGATGCTAGGCGTACAAGGACAATTCGGCCCATATTGGGTGAAAAAAGTTAGCAACATAATATTGTACGATAATATACCAAAAAAAGATATACAAACAGTTTGGATATTTGATAACTTAGTCAACGGATTGCCTACTTATGATTACGAATATTATGGAAGTAAAGATAAGTCTATCGAACTCATACAAGTGTTTTCGCGTTTTGATGAAATGGATAGCAGGGCATTTTTCACTATGAAATCATCAGATGGATTTAAAAAGAATGAAGTCATGAATATGATTAAGCCTCAATATTACATAAAAGTAGAAGGCGAAGATGCACCTACAAACATGGCACCATACATTAAGTTAGGCATGAACGTAAAAAATATTTCTTGGTTTTCTACAGATAAAGATGCTGCAATTTTCCCTTATCAACTTGAAAAATATATTGATGTAGAAACTATTGCTGAAAAATCTGGTAATACAATAAGTGAAATATTGTATGAACTTGAATTTGAAAGTATTAGAGATAAAAATTTTGAATTTGAAGATGTTAATTCTGAAGAAATATTAGTTTCAGGCGAAGATCTCGACAAGTGTATTTTAGTAATAAATGATGACGGCACTCACTCTGTAGTATTTGACGATACATTGGAACTTGAAAACATTGATAATCTGATGAAAATAAGCGTTTCAAACGACGAAATAATTTCTTCAGATTCACAAGATTCTAACAACGAAGCTTCTTCTGAATCAAATGATGATGTTGTAGATAACGCAGAAAATTCAGAAGAGATAAACTCAGCTGATACAGAGTTAGAAGAAGAAACAGATGATATAGAAAACACTGAAAATGTTGATTCTAGCGCAGATGTAGATTTAGGAGACACTGCGATTGATAAAGAAGATGCTAATGCTGAAATTGCAGATGAAACTATAGATGAAACTCTTAATGAAGAAATTATTGAAGAAGTCGAATATGATTTATATATGTCTTTTGATGGAGAAGAAAAAGGACTATTGATTGAAGAATTAATTGCCGATTCAAGCTTAATCGCACATGCAAATTATTCTGCATCAAATAATTTTCCTGTGAAAAAAAATTATGTGGCAAGTGGTATCGATTTGTCGTTACTTGTAGATAGAGAGTTTGGCGACAAAGATATAAAAGCTGTCAAAGTTTCAGCAAAAGACGGCTATTACTGTTCTTACACTGCAGAACAGTTTTTCGAGACATACAACTATCCTCAATCTAATGAATTGAATTATACAAACAAAGTACAAGTGCCTACGATTTTGTCTTATACAGATGAAGACGGAAATATGGCAGATTTGAAAATTTATATCGGACAAAATGGCATTAACGAACCAAATACTTTGGCTATGGTTAGTGATGTGAAAAATATTGAGTTTTTTTCTCAAGCACCCGCAATTTGGGAGGCACCAAGTATTGAATTAGAAGATTTTTCGGTCGAAAAAGGTACTGAAATAAAATTTACACATCCTACTATCGACAATGTCAAAATTTATTATACTACAGATGGTACAAATCCAAATTTTGATAGCCAAATTTTCAACCCAAGTACTACGTATTTTCAACCTGATTTGATCAACCCTATAATAATAGATGAAGATACTACTATTAAGGCTATAGCTATAGGTTATGGGAAATACGATAGTAGCATTGTAACTTTTGAAATAACAGTTAAATAAAGGTGCTTACTATGAAAAAAAACATTTTAATAATTATAACATTTTTTACTATAAGTTTAATATTGGCAGGATGTAGTGAAAATACAGAGCTGTCGCAAGAAGAAATTCTAGGGTTTAATCAAATATTAAGCACTGAATTATTTCTAGATGAACTTACTAATATTACAAGTGAAGTGTTATCAGCTGAAATTACAGAAAAATTTCCAGCTGTTAAGAAAATATATACGTACCAAGACAAATATTTGTTTGTATCAAAACCAGTCGGATATAATGGTCCAATGACTATGACTATAGTAATTGATGACACAATAAAAGAAGTAGTAGGAATAGAAATAATCGAGCATGTAGAAACAGAGCATTATGTGAGAGATTTTCAAAATGATTGGTTTACAGATAGATTTACTTCTAAAACAATATCTAGTTATTTAGATTTTGTGCATTTAGAGGCAAAAAATGACAACGAAATAGTAATTATTACAGGTGCAACGACTACTACTGAAGGCGTAGTGCTAGGAGTCAATGCCTGCATAGGTTTGTATAACGAATATTTCCTAGGAAATGCCATGCCTAAAGTAAGGTTGGAGGCAGTAGTTATTAATTGAATTCTAAACTAATGTAATAATCGTATGTTACTACTCACAGTCGATGTCTGAAGTTAAAAGGAAAAAATAATAAAATATGGAAGCCTTATGGAGATTGGATCAAGTTGTGTGAAATTTTTGTGAAGGTACTGCACCAACGTGGGTATGACATTCCTGACTCTCATCTTTTGGGGATTCTGAACAAAAGTGAGCCATACAACTTCCCAATTGGAGTACTCGGCGACAGATTTTATTATTTTTTCCCGTTGAAATTTCAATTAACTGTGAATAATAATAATCGTATGTTTGCAATAAGGAGATAAGATGTATCACATAAAACACAAAAAAAACAATTCTTCATTGCTTTTAGTCGTATTGCTTCTATGTGCTTTGCTTTTATGTGCTTGTAAAGCAGAAATAGAAGAAATTGAAGTTTTAGAAAATGAAAAAATCATTATAGAATCAGAAGGTGAAATGCTTTCAGAAGTTTCACTCGAAGATATAAAAAAATTGAAATCATATAAAAGAAGAATAACTATCAACTCGTCTACTGGTACAGAAACAGGAGATTTTAGAGGAGCTTTGTTGTCTGATGTGCTAAAACTAGCAGATGAAGATTATCTCAAAGATTATAATACGATACTTACAACAGGTGCGGATACTTATTTTTCAACAGTCACAAAAGAAGAATTAAATATGGAAAATAAAGTTTTTCTGATGTATGAAAAGGATGATAAACCTCTTGTTGGATTGAGTGACAACATAGAGAGTATGAGATTAATAGTAATCGGCGATGATTTTGGACAGAGATTTACTAATTATGTAGTTAAGATAGAATTGATAAAATAGGAGGTACGCATGAAGAAAAAAGGCATATTATCAACATTGTTAATAATACTTATAATTACTTGTTTTGTTACAGGTGCAGCTTTGTTTTTTATTAAATCAGGGATGATCTTCATGTTTAGCAGACATTTGTTTTTAAATATTCATGCTTATGGCGGTTTTTTGATGACTGCATTAGTTGCGTATCATTTTTGGTTAAACAGAAAAATTTATTTTGCTGAAATAAAAAGCAAGAAAAATGATAAAAATAAGATAGAATAGAGAGAAATTATGCTTAAAAAATTTACGACTTTTGAAATAGTAATCATGGCATTAACTGCTGCAGTGGGAATTGCTATAAAACCTTTAATATCGTATTTGGCTCATTTAATTACAGGTCCACTTTTAATACCAGGAGGTACTTTGGCGGGTGGATTTTATATGTCATTTGTAATAATAGGAGCAGCTATAGTAGGAAAACCATATACTGCTACTATTATTTGTATAGTTCAAGCTATAATCGTGATGATTAGCGGCTTGTATGGAAGTCATGGCATTGCAAGTATCATAACATATATTATTCCTGGGATTTTTATGGATATGTCTTTTGCATTATTAAAAAGTCGTGCTGATAAGCAAATTAGTTGTTTTTTTGCAGGCATCTCAGGCAATATTTCAGGAACTTTTTTAGTTAATAGCGTGTTTTTCAGATTGCCTTTAATACCACTAGTTTTATCACTACTACTGTCTGCACTATCAGGCGCTATAGGTGGTTTGTTAACATGGAAAGTTGTTGAAAAAATTGCTAAAGAAAATCTCATTAGCGAATCAATTTTATGTAAAAATTATTCTACAAGCGATAAAACTGATGAGTAGATAATATTTTTTATTTGTCAGCTTATTCAAATAATCGTTTTATTTGTTCAATATTCTTTTGAGCTGTTTCATAGCCGTGTAAATAAGTTTTTTCCAAAACTTCGACATCTGATTCGAATGAATTAAGTTTATAATCTGGATATAGCACAACTATGTTTTCTGGATGAGTTTCTTCAATGTTTTGAATATAATCTATGGTATCATTATATAATTTAGGGCGCTCAATTAAAACTTCAGATAGATTAGGAAATTTATTTCGATAGAAGAAAGCTCCCATCTTTCCAGATTTAGATTGTTTTTTTACAAACCCTTTAGGTTGAGTTAAGATTACTAGATTTTTATCGTTTCCGTCTGCTATCGACTGTCTAATAGGAATCGAATCTGCTAATCCACCATCAACATATTGTTTTCCTTCTACCATAATAGGTGGAAAATAAAATGGAATAGCACAAGTTGCACGTAAAATCGTGCATTTTTTATCTAAACTTTTACCATCTTTATAAACAATTTGCCCAGTTTCAGTGTCTGTCATTCCAACTTTAATCACGCCTTCAAAGTCATAATAAGTATCCCAATCAAAAGGTATCAATTTGTTCGGTATTTCATAAAATGCAAATTCAAGCCCGAATAGAGATTTGCATCTCAAAAAATTTCTTTTCGACATATATCTATTATCACCACGATATTTCTTAATAATTTCAAGATTACGTCCTTTTTGTTTTGAAATATAAGATACTGCATTTGTTATCCCAGCAGAAACTCCAATCACGTATTCAAAATTTATATTATTATCAAGCAATGCGTCCATCGCACCAGCTGTAAACAATCCTCTCAGTGATCCGCCCTCTAAAACTAAACCTGCCATACCGCCCCCTAATTATTTGTATATATTTCGTGTTAACGTATTATATCAAAAATACTGTAATAATTTCAAGAATTTAATTTTTGCAGCTAAAAATTATTTTTTCCTTTTAACGTCAGGCATTGATTTCGAGTAATGACTAACCATTAATTATTTTTTGTATTTATTCATGTTTATCTTGACTTGTATAAATATTTGTGTTATGCTAATAATATAAATATTTATATCACTTGATAGATTAACAAATAGCAATTTGCAGCGTTTATTGCAAATTTACAAGCGATAGGAGGAAAATATGTTGCATGATTTTACATTATTAGATGGCAATGGGAACATTTTCACGTTAAGTGAAGAGATCAAAAACGACAAATTAATAATCGTTTTTTATAGAGGAATTTGGTGAGGGGTCTGAGAAAAATATTTCGAACAGCTGCGTGACAGCTACGATCAAATAAGAGCTAAAGGTGCAAAAGTAGTAGGGATAAGCGTTGATAGTCCTGAAGATTGCAAGAGCTTTGCAGAAAAAATGAATTTACCTTTCCCACTTTTAAGCGACGAGAGAAGAATGGTTGCCGAAGAACTTGGTGCATCAGATACTGTTGAGAAAAATGGTAAAATTATATGTAAATCAGTAAATATAATTATCGACACAAATGGAGAAACTGTTTATAGACATGTTAGTGATTATAGATATAGAACTCCTGTAGAAAAATTAATTGGATTATTATGATACAACAATAATAAAAGAGGAAGCGACGTATATAATATATGTCGTTTCCTCTACTTTTTTGACTATTAAATTTCCATACCTTTTCTAAAGGCTTGAATATTCATATCAACAGCTTTTTCAGGCACAGATTCTTTTATAATTTGTTCCCAATTAATGCTCTCAAGCTTAAACATCTTTACTAATGCACCGAGCAATACTATATTCATACATTTAGTATTTCCTAGTTCTTTAGCTATATTGTATGCATCTATCACATGTACATTACTTTCGCCAAAAATATTTTTATATTCCTCTAATATTTCAGCTGGATATTCAGAAATACCAATATTTACAGTTACTGGGTATATTTCATAATTATTCACAACAACTATACCATCTTTTTTTAGATAATCAACAAATCTTAATGCTTCACTTTTTTCAAATGAAACTATAATATCTGCACAACCTTTTTCAATAACAGGTGAATATACTTTTTCACCATATCTAATTTGAGTTGTAACAGTTCCACCTCTTTGGCTCATTCCATGAATTTCTGCCATTTTTACATCATAGTCATTTTCTAAAAATCCTTTTGATAATATCTTTGATGTAAGTATAGTGCCTTGGCCACCAACTCCGACAAGAAGTATGTTTTTTACGTCAGACATATTATTCACCAACCCTTTCTATAGCATCGAATGGACAAATTTGTGCACATACACTACATCCATTACATGAATCAACATCTATTTTAGTTTTTTCATCAAAAGATAATGCCGGACATCCACATTTTAAACATGCTCTACATGATTTACATTTTTCAGGATCTACTACAGATTTCATGTTTGCTCTTTGCTTCATGATCGGCTTTAACAAAGCACATTCTCTTTTAGTTACAATAACAAAAGGTTCCGTCGCTTCATAACCTAATTTGATAGCTTCTCTTGTAGCTTTTAAGTCATATGGATCTACAACCACAAGATTTTCTTTTTTAATTCCACTTGCGTAACACAATTGAATTATGTCAACTACAGGTGCATCTATGCCAGCAACAGTTTTTCCAGTTCCAGGATTTTCTTGATGTCCTGTCATTCCAGTTATGCTATTGTCAAGTATAACTGTAGTGAAGTTTGCTTTGTTGTAAACTGCATTGATTAATCCTGTGATACCTGAATGAAAGAAAGTAGAATCTCCCATCATAGCAAAAGATTTCATGGTTTTATCGTTTGCTATTTCATTTGCTTTTTCAAATCCGTGTGCACCTGTTATAGCACCACCCATACAGATAGATGCATCCATAGCATTTAGAGGTGCCATCGATCCTAGAGTATAACAACCTATATCTCCACTAAAAAAAGCTTTTTTTCTATATTTTCCTAATTCATGGAAGAAACCTCTATGAGGACATCCTGCACAAAGAACAGGTGGTCTGATAGGCGCTTTCATTTCTGTAGAATACGTAGAAGCAGTTTCAGTTGAAAGCAAGATTTCTCTTAATAATTCAGGAGAAAATTCTCCACAAATTGGGAAAGTATCTTTACCAAAACAATCAATTCCCATAGCTTTTATTTGCGTTTCCATAAAAGGTTCGTTTTCTTCAATTATATAAAGTTTATCTACTTTTGAAGCAAATTCTTTGATCATCTTGTCAGGTAATGGATTAGTAAATCCTAATTTCAAGTAAGATACATCGTCTCCCATAACTTCTTTAGCGTATTGATAAGATATACCATTTGCTATTATACCAATTTTAGTATCGTTGTATTCAAATTTATTTAATTTACAATTATTTGAATATTCAAGTAATCCTTTTAATCTTTCTTCTTCAATTTTTGGATGTCTAGCTTTTGCATGAGCTGGAGTCATTAAATTGTTTGCAGGGTTTTTCACATACTCTTTTAATGGTGGAACTACTCTCTCTCCAGTTTCAACAGCTGATTTTGAATGACAAATTCTAGTAGTTACTCTAAACAACACAGGTGTTTCAAATTTTTCACTCACTTCAAAAGCTTCTTTAATAAAATCTAAACATTCTTGTGAATCTGTAGGTTCTATCATTGCAGTCTTTCCAAAGTATGCGTAATATCTGTTATCTTGCTCGTTTTGCGATGAATGCATAGCAGGTTCATCAGCACATACTAATACAAAACCACCATTAACAACATGGTACGCATAAGACATAAAACTATCTGCAGCTACGTTTAATCCAACGTGCTTCATCGCTGCGAAAGTTCTAGCCCCTCTAATAGAGCCTCCTATCGCTACTTCGCATGCAACCTTTTCATTTACAGCCCACTCTGAGTGAACTCCTTCATACTGTGAGAAATTTTCCATAATTTCTGTACTTGGCGTTCCGGGATAAGCAGAAGCCACAGTAACTCCAGCCTCAAAAGCACCGCGAGCGATAGCTTCGTTTCCGGTCATTAAAACTCTCATTTGAATCCTCCTAAATTTTATTTAATATATTTTCATATTATTATTCGCAATATTTTTTAGTAATCGGCGATGTAATCTTTTGTACATATGGTATGCATTTGCCGACAAAAATTGCACTTATAAAGGTACCTTCTCTCACACCTATCAATCCTTTTAACAATATTAGAGAAAGTATTGTTGCTACTAAAACACTAGTTACATCTACATACATTTTAGCTTTGTGAAAAGGTATATTAGGTTTTTTCTGAGTTATTGCTGCTGCAAGGCCTTCTACTGGCATTGGCAACAATCTTGCACTAACATATAATGACACTCCAACTGCTACAAGAAAAACACTTGCAACAGTCATTATTAGGCGGCCAAAATATGTAGGTATAGCGAAATCTCCAATAATCATGCCTGTAAAATCAACAAAGAACCCAAATACAAAAGAAAATACTATTTGAGATAAATTAACTATCTTGTAATCTCTTTTTAAAATGATGATTTGTAACAATATTAACACTCCATAAACTATAGGTACCACTATAGACATCGGTATATCTATAATTTTTGTTAAAACAAATGGTAGTGAGCTCGCAGGCGATACCCCCAACTCTGAATTTATAGAAATGGAAACACCAAAAGCTATAAACAGTAATCCTATCAAATACACGATAAGTCGTTGAGGTAATTTTTTTGTATTATTCATGTCTTAAATTCCTTTCATAAAACTCATGCGTTATAATTTCAGAAAGCATCCTACTGTTTCTTTTAGATCTGAGACCATTTCTTCTATATCATAATTAACAAATCTTGCTGAAGCACCGAGTATGCTCATTGCACCTAGCAAAGCTCTATTAGTCCCAAATATCGGCACAGCAACGCACGAAAGTCCTGATTCTAGCTCATTTATATCTGTTGCCCATCCTCTTTTTTTAACTTTTTCAAGTTCGTTTGTCAAATCATCCCAGTTTGTTATTGTTTCTTCAGTATATTTTTTTAATTCACAATCTTTAATTCTTTCTAATACAGAATTTTCTGAAAAGGCTAATAAGCATTTACCACTTGCAGAACAATGTGAAGGAGACAAGTTTCCTACGGCTGGTACTATACTCAAAATATTTGTATTGACCCTTGTTCTATAAATAGAGATATGCTGAGGAGCATTTGTAGAAAAATCACCTATGCTAATTTGCACGCATTCGCCATATTTCTTGCTTAGGTTTTCTGCTCCTTGTTCTAACAAGTCTACAAACGAGTAATTGTTTTGAAACAGTTGTCCTACAGAAAAAAACTTATATCCGATGCCATAGCTTAAATCCTGAATATCTTGATAAATATATCCTCTCAACTTTAGAGTATTAAGAATTCTGTGAACAGTACTTTTATGCAATCCGAGGTCGGCAGAAATAGTGTTTATTTTTGCTTTACCACCATTTGCATATAGACATTCAATTATATCTAGCAATTTATCTATTGCATTTTTGCTTTCTGATTGGTTTGTTGTAGTCATATGCTTGACCTCCAAATCTCAACTATTTTAATTATATTCTTTAGCAGCTTCTTCGCCTCTTAAAATTCTTAAGGCACCTAGGCTTAATGATTCCATTTCATTCTCACCAGGAGCAATTTCTATTTTAGTAAAATCACCTAAATATTCACAAATTTTGTCTGTCAAATATTTAGAATATGCTATTCCACCAGTAATAATTACTGCATCCATCTTGAATTTAAGAGCAGGTGCAAGTCTTCCGATGTTTTTAGCAACATTGTAAGCCATCGCATCATAAACTAATTTTGCTCTTTCATCTCCATCAGCAATTCTTTTTTCTATTTCGATACAATCTGCTGTGCCAAAATGTGCCAACAGACCACCTTTACCTCTTATATGTTTTCCGATTTCTTTTTCGGTAAATTTGCCACTATAGCAAAGTTTAATCATCTGAAGAGCTGGTAGGCCGCCTGCTCTTTCAGGCGAAAACGGACCTTCATCATCTGAAATCATATCTACAATGACACCTTTTCCATGTGCACTAAGAGAAATTCCTCCTCCCAAATGTGCTATTACAAAATCCATTTCTTCATATTTTTTCCCGTGTTTTTCAGCTACTTTTCTACCCATAGCTTTTGTGTTTAACACGTGACATATGCTAGTTCTTACTATTTCAGGCAAACCTGTTACTCTTGCTATTTCATTCATTTCATCAGCAGAAACACAGTCATAAACATATGCAGGGATTCCTAGTGGTTCAGCAATCGCCGAACTAATTAATGCTCCTAAATTAGACGCATGCGGAACTATGCTTCCGTGAAACACCATATGTTTCATCTTTTCATTTACTGCGTATCCCCCAGCTTTGATGTTAGGGAAAATTCCACCTCTGCCAACTGCAGCAGATAGCTCCGAAAGTTCAAAACCAGCTTTTTTAATCTCTTCTATAACAATATTTTTTCTGAATTCATACTGATCAGGAATATCTGTAAAAGGTGCCAATTCTTCTGCAGTATGTTTAATATTTGTCCCGAATATCTCTTTTTCATCTTCAAAAATAGCAATTTTTGTAGAAGTTGATCCAGGATTAATTGATAAAATTTTAAAACTCATAAAATTCTCCTTCCAAAATTAATCTTAAGATTATTTAGATGCCGCCGCAGATACTACTATAGACAAATATTTTTCCTCTGCTGAAGAAGCTCTCGATGTCAGTACTACAGGGCATTTAGCTCCAACTATAAAACCTGCCATCTTTCCGCCTGCTGTAGAAGTAAGGCATTTTCCGAGTATATTGCCCGCATGAATGTTAGGAGCGACTACTACGTCAACATCTCCTGCCACAGGACTCACATAGCCTTTTAATTCTGCTACCTCTTTGTCTACTGCACAATCATAAGAAATTGGGCCTTCAATAATACAGTTTTTGATTTCGCCGCTTAAATTAAGCTGCTTTAATTGATCTGCCTCTACCGTTTCAGGCATCTTTGGATTTATTTTTTCAACACAAGCCAATACACCAACTTTAGGATTTTCATACCCTATATTTAAAAGTATCTCTACAGTATTTTCGATTATGTCTTTTTTCTGCTCAAGAGTAGGGTAAGTTACCATACCTCCATCTACGTTGACCAAAAGTTTATGATATGTCGGCACTTGATTTATTGTAAAATGCGACATAGTTCTTCCTGTTCCAAGTCCATCTTCTTTGTCAACTACAGCCTTTAAAATGACTTTTGTATCAACTTTGCCCTTCATCAAAAAATTTGCCTTCCCGTTTCTTACTAAAGAAACTGCTAATTTGCAAGCTTCTTCCTCATTTGGAGCATCATAGATATTTTCCTCATCAACTTCTTCATTAATTTCTTTTAAAATACTCAATATTTTAGCTTTATTGCCTACTAAAATTGGGTCAATTATTCCATTTTTAGCTGCATCTACTACTGCTTCTAACGTATGATGATCTTCTGCTACCGCTACTGCCATCTTCTTTCTTACAGAATTTGTTTTTACCATGTTTATCAGTGCTTCAAAGTTGTTATGTACCATATGTCCTCCTAAAAAAATAAATTTCATGTGACGAAACTTGGTTTCGTATAATAGAATAACATATTTTTGCAATTTTGTCAATATAAAAATGCAAAATATGCATTTTTATTATATATCGAGTGTTACTATTCACGATTGGAGTACCAGCGACATAGTTTATTATTTTTTCCTTTGGGGTACATATGTTAACTGTGAATTGTAAGCAATTTTGATATGTTTGTCCTATAATTGACTTAATTTATTTGATTTTATACGCAAAACAGTGTATAATATCTATTATCAACTTTATAAGTATTAATAATGAGGTGACTATATGAGAGAGATTTATTTAGCAGGTGGATGCTTTTGGGGAGTACAAGCTTACTATGATAAAAAAGAAGGTATTTTAGAAACAATAGTAGGATATGCAAATGGTAATGTTGACTGTCCTACATATGAGCAAGTCTGCACAAAAACTACTGGACATGCAGAAACTTTACACATAAAATTTGATGAAAAGGTTCTTCTTTTAGAAGAAATATTAAATTATTTTTGGAGAATAATAGACCCTACTGTTTTAAATAGACAAGGCCCTGACATTGGAAGTCAATATAGAACAGGAGTTTATTACACTGATGAAACAATGTTAGATACAATCATTTCTTCACGTGATAATGAGCAAAAAAATTATAATACTCCAATAGTCACAGAAATAGAAAAACTAGTGATTTTTTTCCCAGCAGAAGAATATCATCAAAAATATCTAGAAAAAAACCCTAATGGCTATTGTCATATTGATTTAAGTTTATAATTTATACGATAAGGAGATTTTGCATGAAATTTTTAACTAAACTTCATTACAATTCACCAGTTATATTAAGTATTGCGCTAATATCGCTTATTTCATTAATACTAGGTGAAATAACAAATATGTGGACTACGACAAAATTTTTCACAGTATATAACTCTTCTTTTACAGATCCACTGTCTTACATTCGAATTTTTGGTCATATTTTTGGTCATGCAGACTACAATCATTTTGCAGGCAATATGCTACTATTTTTAGTTATAGGCCCCCCTATGGAAGAAAAGTATGGAAGCACGACGCTTTTGATAGGCATTTTAGCTACTGCTGTTATTTCTGGACTTTTGCATATTGTTTTTTTCCCGGGTACTGGACTATTAGGGGCAAGTGGTATTGTGTTTATGCTGATTTTGATGTCTTCTTTAGCTGGTATGCAAAGCGGTAGTATACCAATTACGTTTGTATTAGTTGCTCTATTATATCTAGGAGATGAACTATATTCGGCTATATTTGTTAGCGACAATGTGTCTCAGTTTGTACATATAATAGGTGGTTGCATGGGAACTATATTTGGATATAAGTTTCAAAAGAAAAAAGAAATTATATAAAAAACTGTCACATTAAATTAAGAATTAGGAATTTATGGTAAAAAAAGGCTGTTACAAAATTTAAGAATTGTTTTACACAATAACTTAAATTTTATAACAGCTTTTATTCATTTAATCTACAAAACAATGAAAAGCAAGATGTCTGTTAGAAAACTATATATTACATTGATTATAGGACTAATAACAAAACTTGTCCCTCCAGTGATTATCAGAAGTAGTAATACCATTCTCCACATGTCAGCGTATTTATAATAGAAATTCCACACAGGAGCACCAAAGATATTTCCTACAATATGATGTCCATCTAATGGCGGTATCGGAATAAGATTAAATGCCATCAGCACAAGATTTATCTGGATGATACCTATAATTATAGTGTTTATAATAGAAATAACTTCTCCATTTGGCAAAAATGCATATGATAATCCTAAGATGACTGTAAATAAAATTGCAGTAATTAAATTCATAGCAGGCCCTGCCAAAGAAACCAAGGTATCGTCACGTCTACGATTTTTAAACATTCTTGGATTTACCATAACTGGTTTTGCCCAACCAAAACCTGCAACAATTAACAAGATAAACCCTACAGGATCTATATGTTTAGTTGGATCAAGCGTTAGTCGCCCTTGAAATTTTTGCGATGTATCTCCTAATTTGTAAGCAACAAATGCATGCGCAAATTCATGCACAGACAATCCAATCAATATTCCAGGTAATATAAAAAGTTTTGCTAAAAGAAAATCAACTATCGAATTCATTAATTTAAATTTGTATAAACATATCTATGTAAGTTTATACTACTCCTTCCCGTTTCTATAACATTAATTATTACTTTATACTATAATTCTTAAGGTATTCTTATATATATTTTGTCACTGCTTTATTTAATATTGAAAAAAACTAAAATTTATGTTAGACTTTATATTGAATTAGCAACATAGCAAAACACTTTTTTATTGTATCTTGTTATTGACTAAATTGCAAGAAATTTTATTATATAAACCTTTAGCCTAATAGGAGAGAAAAATGATAAATAGAAGTTTAAGTGAAGTATGTGAAATGATTTGTGCCACTTTATCAAATAGTGAATTTTTTGACGCTAGAATAAATGGAGTATGCTTAGATACGAGAATTGCTCAGAAAAACAATTTGTTTGTGCCTATCAAAGGTGAGTTTTCAGATGGCCATAACTTTATAGATAAAGCAATTGAAATGGGATGTTCAGCGACTCTTTGGCAAAAGGATATGCCAAACCCTCCAACTCAAATAGGAGTAATTTTAGTAGATAATACAGCTGATAGTTTCTATAAATTAGCATCTGCATATAGAGAATCCCTATTGGCTAAATTTATTGGTATAACTGGAAGTAACGGCAAAACATCTACAAAAGATATAGTAGCAGGATTACTATCAGTTAAATATAAAACCCAAAAAACTCAAAAAAATCTTAATACAGAGTGGGGAATGCCTCTTACAATTTTGAGTTTAGATGAAGATTGTGAAATGGCTGTGATAGAGATGGGCCTGGACAGAAAAGGTGATTTGCTATTTGTAAAAGATATAGTTAAACCGCATATTGGTGTTCTAACAAATGTCGGTAGAGCGCATCTAGAAGGATTTAACTGTGTAGAAGAAATTGCAATTGCTAAACTAGAAATGCTTGAATGTATACTTGATGGTGGAACTTTTATTTATAACGGGGATGATAAACTTATAAATGGAGCACTTTCTAACATTAGTTTGAGGACTGATATATACGTTAAAACTTTTGGGTTTGATAGATCTTTTGATTTGTCTTACAAGTTGTTGCAACAAGATGATAATGGTCTAACTTTTGAAACATCTGGCGAAATAAATGATACTTTCAACATAAATATGGTTGGGCAACATCAAATGTTTAATTGTGCGCCTGCAATAATGATAGCAAATCAATTAGGTCTGAATGTTGATGAGATAAAAATAGGATTAAAAAACATCAACCATACTGGATTAAGAAATGAGATGTTAAATATAAAAAACAGTCTAATATTAAATGATTCTTACAAATCTAACCCTGAAAGTTTGACTGCTGCGTTAGAAACCTTAGAGTCACTTTCTGGCAATAAAAAGATAGCTGTTTTAGGAGATATGCTAGGACTTGGCATTAATGAATCAGATATTCATATAGAATTAGGTAAAAGCTTCGAAAAATATAATGTTGACACATTAGTTGTATTAGGAGATCTAGGCCAAAAAATAGCAGAAGGTGCATTGGGATTAGTTGAAAATATACAGATTTTCTCAGACAAGACAGAAATTTCTGATTACTTAAGAAGTTTTTTAGAAGAAGATTGCACTATATTGTTTAAAGCATCTAGAAGTTTAGGTTTTGAAACTATAGTTGAAGATTTGAAAAAATAAATTGATATAATTAGAGGTAATCATATGAAAAAAATAAATTTGTCTATAATTTTTGGTGGTAAATCGAGTGAATATTTGATTTCTTTGCACTCCGCGGCATCTATAATCAAAAATATTCCTACAGAAAAATTTGATGTCACTTTGATAGGAATTACTGAAGAAGGAAAATGGATGTATTTCCCAGGCAATGTTGAAGAAATAGATAACGATACTTGGCATAAAAATCCAGGTTGCTGTGAAATGATTTTAAGTCCGAGTGCGACTCTTAAAGGATTTGTGAAATTAAATAGTGATGGCACTTTTGAAACTGTAACTACAGACTGTTTGTTTCCTGTGCTTCACGGTAAAAACGGTGAAGATGGCACTATACAAGGATTATGTGAACTTTCAGGTGTTCCTTATGTCGGTTGTGGAGTTTTATCTTCATCAGTATGTATGGATAAAGAGTTTACACACATAGTTTGCGAGGCAGCAGGAGTCAAGACAGCTCCATTTATGAGCGCACAAAACGATGAATTTTTAGATCTTAAACTTATATACGAAGAAGCTGCATCTAAATTAAAACTGCCTTTTTTCATTAAACCAGCAAACGCAGGATCTTCTTATGGTATAAGCAAAATAGGTTCATATGATGAATTTGAAAAAGGTATGAAACTTGCTTTTAATTATGATAGAAAAGTAGTTTTAGAAACTACTATTGAAGGGTTTGAAATAGGCTGTGCCGTTTTAGGAAACAGCGCACTCAAAATAGGCGAAGTCGACGAAATAGAAATGTATTTTGACTTTTTTAATTACGATGAAAAATACCATTCTACTACTTCAAAAATACACTGCCCAGCACGCTCTCACAAGATGACAGAAGAGCAAAAAGAACAAGCGAAAATTGTTGCGATAAATACATATAAGGCTTTAAACTGCTCTGGTATGGCTAGAGTAGATATGTTTTTGACTCCACAGGGAGAAATACTCCTAAACGAAGTCAATACAATCCCTGGACTCACAAGCGTAAGCAGATATCCGTCTATGCTAAGAGTAGGGTTAAACATGAATTATTCGCAACTTTTAGAGGAGCTCGTGGAGTTGGCCATGACGAAGTAATAGATACTCATTATTCCTTACATTATTAATAGAAAATGATAATTAGAAAAAAACAAACCAAAAAATTTGAACATAAACAAATTTTTTGGTTTGTTTTTTGTTTTACATGCATTTTCCAAAACTCCCTAAAGCTGTTCACCTTTACTTAAATTATATTGTGTAAGCTTTGATTCATTCTCGCCTTTGAAAGTTATTCTATCAGTTCTTTTTCAAAATGTTGCGACATTTAGGAAAGTTAGAACAGCCATAAAATTCCTCTCCGATGTTATCCCCCTTTTTCGCAACTCTAAGCACCATATTTCCACCACAACGAGTGCAAATGATAGTTTTATCTTTATTATCTGTGTTAGTAGGCTCTATTTGAATGTTCACAGGTTTTGTTTTCTCATTTGGTTTTAAGATTTCTTCTTTAGACATATCTTTAAGTTTTCTATACTTTTCCATATAATTTTGTGGATTTTTCTTATGTGAATTTAAGAAAAAATCGCCCAAAGCAATCATATCTTTTTCAAATCGTTCTTCTTTGGTATTATGATTTTTCTTAATGTGTCTTGCTAATTGGTCAACACTAATGATTTTATTTTTTATGTCTTTAGGGGCATATCGTGTGCTTATTTTGCCTGTTGGGTTTGCCATTACCACAAGTGGACAATAATTATTAACACCAAATGTTTCAAATAATGCCTTAGTAAGTAAATTGGACTGTTCATTATATCTAATTTGTCTTATAAGATCTACATGGCGTTCACACTGAGTAATCGGCGAATATATTTTATGCGATTTGCCATTAATTTTTCTATAAAAATCACCGATATCGCTTACAGTTACATCGCCATACATATTTTTACTTTCAATAATATAGTTTTTATAACGTGTTAAGATCAAAAAATCAATCTGTGCTGATAAATCTTCGTACTCTAAATATAAATCCTGCAAAACAAGCATAGGAAATCTACTATTTCTAAGTTCAAATAAAATAGCATTTTCTCCTTTTATTCCGTATTCTAAATTACGAATGACTTGCTCTATATTCCCCTTTTCGTTTTCAGGACAAGCTTCTAATATTCCTTTTAATTCTAAAATTTCACTCTCTGCATTAGTGCCTTCTTTTAGAATTTGACATCCTTTAATTTTATCAAATAATCCCATTTTATTCTTCCTCTATATCCAACTTTGTGTAATCTTCGAGATGAAGTTTTTGTTTGAGTTCTTCTTATGTTGGTAAATAAGTCTTATATTGTTGTTTTTCAATCGAGTTATACCTGTTACATATCAAAACTATTTTCATATATATCTAAAAAACTCGAGACAAAGTGTGCCTTAACTTGTTCTTCTGGTGTGCCTGTTGAGACTTGCCCTCCGTAAGTTTTATACGCAGACAAATTTAGTTTTGTCATATGCATAAGTCCAAACTCTTCTCTAATCAAGTCAATGCCATCGACATATAACTCTTTAAAAGTTTCAAAAGCCTTGTTAGGGTCTTTAAATACTGCATAGCCAGACGAGTTCGCCCCGATTTCAAAATCAGGGTCAATCTCTGAAAATTTTTGAACATTGACATTGCCCTTAATATTTCCTTGTCCTGATATATATTCTTGCGTGTATGGGTTGCTAATATGCATGTTTTGCCCCAATGTCAACAAAACAACTATCAAACCGACAAAAGTTAGTGCCGATACAAAAAGTATAATTTTTTTACGATTCATAATACTATTCCTCCATATTTTCGTGTCCTAATATCTCATTTCAAAAGCTACATCTCTACAAATCCGAAGAAATCATCTACTCTGACTGCAGTTTCATCATCAAACGAAACTCCGCCTGTAAAAAATCCGAAAATTATGATTTTATCATCATTTTTCAATATGCCTTTTGCATTATTCTTCTTGATAAATTCAGGTTGAAAAGTCAAGTGTATGTGATCTTCTTCATCCGTAAACTGCCATGGGTTCATCAATTTTAAATCATTTTTTGATGGTGCATCTATTTTAACTTTTCCAAGCTTATATATTTTATTTTCATAAAAAATTGCATTCTCAGCATTTTCAAAATTTTCATTAACGCTTTTACTTAAGTTAAATCCAAATAATTTTCCATTAATGTTACCAGATGCATTTGCACAAATTTTGTTTGGATTTCCGCTAAATAGGCTTCTTTTTCTTTTAAACACTGCCACTGAGTTTTCAGGTGGAAAAAGATATTCTTTGTTTTCAAATCTAACAATTCCAAATACTTTGATGCCCACTATATCTTGATTAAAATCAAAGCAAGTTTTCTTTTTTTCAAATGGTGTAACAGATACTATAGATTCATCAGGAATCTCAAGCAAAGATATATCAGCATCTATTGGGTTGTTATTCATGAAATTATCAGCATGACACATGATCCTTCTAGTGTTTTCGTTATATTTAAGCCATAAAGTATACCCTAAACCGCTAAGCTTTGTATCTGAATTAACATATGTTTCCTTTAGAAATTTTTCTAGTTCGGGTAATTTTTCTTCGAAAACAGCACTTCTATGCCATCTTTGCGAAAAGCTAATTAAAGTAACCTTGCCAATAGCTTTTCCAGATTCAATCGAAACATTGATAATAAAAGCATGAGAAGTATTGTAAATGTAATAAGTATCCCACTCTTTCATTTTACCAAAACCTTTTTTGATTTGTTCTCGATTATATTCTATCAACAAATGTCTTGCATATCCCGCTTGTTTAAGCATGCCCGATTCATCAAGAAGCAAACCTTCTTGTAATATTTCATTCTGCATAATAACTTTATCCTTTTAGTTTAATAGTTTCAAAAATTTTACAGTTCAATATAACTTTATGTTTTGCATCCATTGATTTCTCCTATAAATCGAAAGTTTTTTAATCAAATAACTCTTCCATAGTTTCGTTTATATTGCTAACACCTATTACTTTTATGCCTTTTACATCTTTTGCAGCTTTCATGTTTACATTAGGTATAATAGCTCTTGTAAATCCTAGTTTTTGAGCTTCAATTAATCTATTTGTAATAGAGTTAACTCCTCTAACTTCACCTGTAAGTCCAATTTCTCCCATCAAAACAGTCTCATGTCCTATAGGAGCTTCCTTGAAACTAGATGCAATTGCACCAACAATCGCTAAATCACAAGATGGTTCTTTTAGTTGTATACCACCCGTAACGTTTGTAAATACATCACAACTCTGAATAGAAAAACCAACTTTTTTTTCAAGCACTGCTATCAACATAGATATTCTGTTGTTGTCAATACCTGTAGTCACTCTCTTGGCAAATCCCATAGGCGAATAACTTACTAGAGCTTGAATTTCAACAAGCATAGGTCTTGTGCCTTCAAGCGTAGCTGTAACTACTGTACCATAAACATTTTTAGGTCTACCTTCTATAAATATTTCAGATGGATTTTCAACCTCAACTAGGCCTTTTTCTCTCATTTCAAATATGCCTATTTCATTTGTTGAACCAAATCTATTTTTAACTGCTCTTACTATTCTATACGAAAAATGTCGTTCTCCCTCAAAATACAACACAGTATCTACCATGTGTTCAAGTACTCTTGGACCTGCAATATCACCTTGTTTAGTTACATGTCCAACTATAAATGTAGCCATTTCTTTTGATTTTGTCATCCTCATGATAGAAGAAGTTACTTCTCTAACTTGACTTACACTTCCAGGAGCCGATACTATTTCAGGGCAATATACTGTTTGGATTGAATCAATAATCAAAACATCTGGATTTTCTTTTTCTATGAAACTCTTAATAATATCAATATTAGTCTCTGATAGAATATACAGTTCTCCTTTATTGACATCTAGTCTATCTGCTCTTAGTTTAATCTGTTCGGCAGATTCTTCTCCTGAGATATACAAAACTTTTGAATTTCCCTTTGAAACTTTATCTGCAACTTGCAATAATAGAGTAGATTTGCCTATGCCCGGATCTCCACCTATTAGAGTCAGTGAATTTTTTACTATTCCTCCGCCTAAGACTCTATCGAGCTCTTTGCTTCCTGTGTTGATTCTTTCTTTGTCAATAGTAGATATTTCATCTATACGTTCAACTTTTCCGTTATTACTTAGTCCTCTTTGCGAATTAGTTCCCTTGTCTTTTATCTCTATTTCTTCCACAAAAGAATTCCATTCTCCACAAGAAGTGCATCTCCCCATCCATTTTGGCGTTTCATATCCACAATTTTGACACACAAATTTTGTCTTAATTTTAGCCATAATTATCTCCTGAAATTTATTTAAATCAGCTTATTAAGCCATATTTTACTATTGTATCGTTTTACTAAGAAAGCTAGTTTAAATATTTCTTCACTAAATATTAGCGCTAGAGCTAAATGTAAAGGCAATTTAAACACTAATACAGAAATAAAAGATAGTGGTACTCCTATCATCCAAATACCTACTGTGTCTAAAATCATACAGAATTTAGTGTCGCCTCCTGCTCTTAAAATACCACATACAAATACGTACGTTAGCATTTTAGGGGTCATAAAGATTGAAAATGTGATGATAGTATCTCTCAGCATTTCACTTGTTTCTGGTGTGAATTCATTATAAAAGTTAACTATTAAATCTCTAGATAAAAATAGAGCAATAGAAATAATAACGTTTAATCCTAAGGTAATTATCAAAAAAACTTTGCTATATGCAAATGCTTTTTCAGGTTCATCTTTTCCTAATTCATTTCCTATCATAATCGCAGATGCGTTTCCAACACCAAAATAAACTGATTGAAATAAATCGTTAAAAATATATGCTACTTGAACTACTGCAACAGCAGCAGGACTAATCATGCCATATGCAATATAATATACTGTTGTCCCTAGAGCCCATGAAGATTCGTTTACAATTACAGGAGTTGACGTTTTAAGAGTTTCTTTAAACATCTTGAAATCCCACGACATAAGTTCTTTAATTTTTCCTGCTAAAGGATGATCATACGATTTATAAATCACTAAAACCATCACAACAAATTCAAAAATTCTAGCTATAACTGTAGCTATAGCAGCTCCTGCAACTTCTAATCTTGGAAATCCAGCTACTCCAAAAATTAAAAGATAATTAAGAACTACGTTAATCAAAATTGCAATAATATTAACAACTGTTATCGCCTTTAACCTGTGAATAGCTCTTGAACTTACACTTGCAGCATAAGAAAGTGCAGTAAAAAAATATGATAAAGAAATTATTCTTAAGTATTTTGCACCTTCTTCAATAATATAGGGATCATCAATAAAAATCCTAACAATTTCCCTTGAAAACAATAAAACGGTAACAGTTGTAACCAATGACAACACGGTACCCATCGTTAAGTTAATTCCAAATATTTTTCTTATGCTCTTGATATCTTTTACTCCCCAATATTGTGCTATAAAAATTGAAGACCCACTATAAATACCAAAACATACCATGCTAAACACAAAATACACCCTATTTGCAACGCCGACCGCCGCCAAAGGATTTTCACCTAATGCGCCTATCATGATTGAATCTACCATGTTTAGACCTAAACTAATTAAATTTTGGATAATTACAGGTATAGCTATAGTAAGTATAGATGCGTAAAATTCTTTACCCAACACCTTGTTTTTCATTTCGTTCATACCTCATTTTTAAATACTTCGACACATTATTATATCAATACTTTTTAAAATAAGCAATAAGCAAATATTTGTTGTATGTGATATATAATTAATACTCACTGTAGAGAACAAAAATAGTTTTCTATTATTTTGTTGGAAATTTACTTTTGCTAAGTTACAATGTAAAGAATTAAAACAAGTCCGTTAAAGGAAAGATATATTGAATTAATCCTAACAACCTAAGACAAAACTCCTCTTGCTATTAAAGTAAGAGGAGTTTTAGTCTTTTTATAAAACTACAATGCTACGTATAAGTACCAGTTTTTATTTGCCAAAACATTTATCTATTCCCTTAAATATGGCGGATAGAGGCAGTTCTCTTTTGTAACTAAAATTGACACAACCTTTTTGTGCTCTGCAATAAGGCGTGTTTTCATCGATTATTTTTACTGCATCTCTATTGCTAAAATATAACGAGATATAATGTTTTCTACAGCCTATCCCGATATAATTTTCTTCTATCCTCCAAGTAGGTATATGTGATTTTTCAGAATTGTATTCATCAAAATCTGCATCGGGATAATTTGTTTCTATGTATTTGATTATCGGAATAATCTGGTGTGTTCCTGTTTCTTCAATACATTTATAAACAAATTCTATTTTCATAACTTCTCCTTTTTTATATGTAATACTGCCAAATAATTCTTCGTATTTCTATTATAAATATACAAAAAATCGTTTGGATAAAACAACCACATTACATAAATATTATACTATTTTTCTCTTTACATGTATATAAAAATTAATTTTTCATATCAAATCGGGTAGAATTATGAACATAAATATGCTATAATTGATCCTGTAAAAATAAAAATCTAATTAAGGGGAATAATATGTTTAAAAAACTTAAAGCAAAAATCAGGTATAAATTCGATAATTTAATGGCAAAAGGTACTATTGCACTTGTTGCAGTTTTATTTTTAATGACTGCATCATTTATCATACTTGCTGCATTAATTGCAGTAGCGTTTGGCAATTTATCATTTACACAAAGTATTTGGGCAGGGATTATGCATACTATAGATGCAGGTACTATTACAGGCACAGACACAACTGATATCCCATTTTTAATAATTATGAGCGTAGTAACTCTTTGTGGATTGTTTATTACAAGTATTCTTATAGGTATTATAACTACAGGATTTGAGGAGAGATTGAATTCTTTAAAAAAGGGAAATTCAGAAGTTATCGAAAAAAATCACACTCTAATATTAGGATTTAATGATAATATTTACACTATAATATCAGAACTTGTAATTGCAAATGAAAGTAGCAAAGACGAATGTATAGTAATTCTTTCGCCTGAATCAAAAGAATTTATGGAAGAATCTATAAATGACCAAATAAACGATCTAAAAACTACGAGAATAGTTTGCCGTACAGGATCTATAACAGAAATAAATATGTTGAAAAGATGTTCAATTGCAACTTGTCGTTCAGTAATTATTAATGAAAACAATGATTTTATAACTACTAAAGCAATACTTGCAATCAACAATTATTTTGACAGCGAAGATTTTAATGAAAAAATACCTTGCGTTGTTGCTTCTATAAATGATAATACTAATTTTGACGCAGCGACGATAGCAAGCGAAGGCAACGTAGAAATCATGTTGACTGAAGACATCATATCTAGAATAATTGCACAAACTTGTAGACAATCTGGTTTGTCAGAAGTCATGACCGAGTTATTTAATTTTGATGGCGATGAAATGTATTTCGAAAACTATCCTCAGCTAAAAGGCTGTAAATTTGGCGAAACGCTTGGGAAATTCGAAAAAGCTGTAGTGTTGGGTTATAAGCGTAATGGAAAAACTTACCTTAATCCAAGTTCTGATACTATACTAACAGAAAATGATTATTTGCTATTAATAGTTGAGGACAATAATTCTGCAAAACCTTCAGATGCACCTAACCTTAAATGCATTGAACCTTTTAAGACTTCCAATTCGAAAAAATCAAACGAAATACCAGACAACATATTAATACTTGGAACAAATAGAATGCTTTATAGAATATTGCAAGAACTGGATGAATATTCTATTAATGGGACTATCGTGACTGTAGCTGATGAAAAAGCATCTGAATTCATAGACGTAGAATATGCATTTGAAAATATCACATTAAGAGCTGTCAATTGCGACACAAGAAACAGAACATCGCTAGATACACTTGCTGCAAGTAATATAAGTAGTATAGTATTGTTAAGTTCAGATGAATGTGATACTGAATTATCAGATGCACAAATGCTGTTGAAATTAATCCATTTGCGCGATATAAGCGAAAAAAATAACTTTAAATTTAATATTACTAGTGAAATGAAAAATCCAACAAATCAAAAACTTGCTAGAGTAGCAAAAGTTAATGATTTTGTAATTGGTAATTATATTGTAAATATGATGATGGCTCAAATATCAGAAAATCGTAACCTAGCTGAAGTTTTCCGAGAATTGCTTCAAGCCGAAGGAAATGAAATATATATTAATAATGTCGCAGACTATCTAGATATCTCTAAAGAAACTAATTTTTATAGTATAACAGAAATCGTCAAACAACATGAAGAAATAGTATTAGGATATAAGAAAGTAATAGATGATAGCTTTGAGATAATTATTAATCCTCAAAAATCAAATATGATTAAATTTTCAGAAAAAGATTGCTTAATCGTGCTAAGTAATAAATAATAATTTCATTAGAAATTAGCCGTTTAAGAGAAAAAAATAGTGTTATTCGAAGTTAAGCCTACAAAAGAAGGAATGTAAAAAAATTAGAACCTGCTGCAATGCTAAGACCAATGCTTAGCACTGCAGCAGGTTTTATAAGCGCTGAAAGATTTCAAAGTCTGTGACTCAAACGATTTTTTTAATTAGTCAGCATTATAATAGTCATATGGCATATCAAATTCACTAAATCGCCAGCCTTGTTCTGTCTTTACCATAGTAAATGGATAAGACGAAAATGCATTCGGTGTTTTTTCTTCAGAAGGCATATAAGAATCACCTGAACCATCTTCTATATCCCAATTTGCAGAATATAGTACCATGTTAAATCTTACAGTATCTTCCGTTAATTCTACAAGTTCGTAAGTTTCATGGACGTATTCTGTATAGTGGGAATCATTTGAAGCTAAATGTGTATAAAGAGTGCCATCGACATCTTTTACACTAGGGTATTCGCCATTAAGGTTAGATGCTTCTTCAAACAAATCAAGCGTCATCATTTCAAGCATTTTATTATAATAGTCTTCAAACGAAACACCTTTATGTTCGACGTAATAATCTTCATAATGAAATATTTGTTCATATTCTTCAGTAGCTAACTCTTCTACCCAAAAATTTTGAGGTGCAAAAAAATGACAACGATTAGTTAGTTGGTCAAATATGTTCCACTGTTCAGGAGTTAAAAAATCAGCTTCAGAACGTGTTACACCTTTTTGAACAAATTCAAATAAATCATTTGGTATGAATCGAGACAAAGTTTCATCCCACAACATGCTAAATAGAGCTTTTTCAGTGCCTTCACTATCATATTGATAAGTTGTTAATATACCATCTTCATAAATATTTTCATAAGTGAACCCTGTCTTAGTACTATCTATGATATAATTATCAATAGCTCTTGTGAATTCACCTTGCTTCAAATCCAAAACATCTACTGAATACATAGCATTTTCTGAATAAATATCATTGACTTTCTTTGTTGTTAAAATAGCTAAATATCCATATTCCATAGGAAGAATATCTGTCTTAATCTCATCTCCCCATACATTAATACTTCCAATCAACTCATCGCTAAATCCTGAGAAAACTGCATATATTTTCTCATCAACAACATCTTCAGATCCAACAACTACTAGAGTTTCATGAGAATAAGAATCAGCAAAACTACCGCTAAAAGTTTGTTCTATTTCTGCACTTTCTTCAAGATCTGTATAAGAAAAATCGATTAAAGAAATAAAAATTTCTGCATCTCTTGGACTAATATTCGTTTTCAAATAAAATTCTAAATCATCTAGGTTGTCAGAAGCATAAGTATGTGCATTATCATCAACTACTATAGTTCCCTCATATTGATTTGGTATATATCTATAATACAAATCTGGAGTGCTTCCATCCAAATTCTGTAGTTCAGCTATAAAACCTTCGTATTCTTCATAAGTATCGTTTATGTAAAAATAAATGTCTTCAGGCACTGTAGATAAAGATACCTCTCCATCTTGTGATACCGAATATGTGTGTTTACGCACCATTGGTATATTGTCTACTTTAAACATTTCATAAACCTCTGAGTTTTGTGTAGAAACCCAATAACTATTAAATAGAGGAGTAGTCATCGATTGAACAGATAAATCAATAACAGGATCTACTTCACTAGTACGAATGACTGCATATTCTTCACCCTCCGCACTAAAAGTTCCAAAATTTTCTTCACTCATTTGGAGCGAATAAGTTGAATCGTCAACATCAAAACTTACTGTAGTTTCGTCAATAAACTTATACGTAGTGCTAAAATCACCCATTTTAACGCTACTATCTTCATTGAAATTTAATCTTGTCATGTCTTCTTCGAAAGAGGGAGTCAATACATTTAAGTCATTGTTAATAGCAATAACTGCCCAATCACCAACTAAAGCATCTACATTACCAGTTATTGGGGGGACTTTGTCCGATTGATCATCATCTGATGAGCTAGTTGTATCCGAAATATTAGTATTTTTTGACGAATCTTCAATTTCTGAAGTTTGAGAGTCGTTGTTACATCCAACTACTGAGATGGCTATCAATAAAAAAGTTAAAATTAATCTATACATCTAAGCATCCTCCTACATTGATTTGTATTAATAATTATACTATGTTATAATAAAAGTATCAATATAATAAATACTAATGTTGAACTATTTTAAAAAGTAAATGTTACTACTCATAGTTTTACATAAGTATCTAACAGGTTTCATTTTTTTTCGTTGAAGTTTTAATTAACCTTTATTATATTTATTTACAATATGTCGATATATAATGTATAAATAAAACTATAAAAATCAAAATTCAAATATTAAAGGAGAAAAGTATGAATATATTAGTACTAGGAGGAACTAATTTTTTCGGTAAACATCTAGTCACAAAATTGTTATCACAAGGCCATGTTGTTAGTATTGCAACTAGAGGATTGGCAAAAGATGATTTTGAAAACAAAGTAAATAGAATTACTCTTGACAGAACAATTGAACAAAGCGTTAAAAATGCTCTTAAAGGTAATTTTTATGATGTCATTTGCGACAATACATGTTACTCTTCAAACGAATTGAAATATGTTTTAGAAAATGTAAATTGCAATAAATATGTCTTAACCTCAACAGGATCGGTATACGATAACTTCACACTAAATTTAAATGAAAGCGAATTTGATCCCATCAATAATGAATTGCTGTGGTGTAATAGAGACGAAGTTCCATATGGAGTAGGAAAACAAAGTGCTGAAACTGCCCTGTTTGATTTTTACAAAAAAACACGCTCAGCAGCCATTAGATTCCCTTATGTGGTAGGCACTGATGATTATACTAAACGCTTATTTTACTACGTCAATTCTATAGTAAAAGGCATACCTATGAATGTCAATAATATCGATTCACTAATTCCATTTATACATTCTACCGATGCTGGTGAATTTATAGCTTATTTAACAAATGTTGACGTCTGTGGTGTTTTCAACGCTGGAAGTGGATCTATTTCACTTAAAAACATAATTAGTTACATAGAAGAAAAAACAAAAAATACAGCCCTTTTCGATTCTAATGAAAAAGATGCACCTTATAACCATTCGCCATCATTTTCTTTAAATACTGATAAAGCTGCAGCTTCAGGATATGAATTTAAGCCAATAGATGACTGGTTTTGGAAAGTTATAGATAGCATGATTATAGAAGCAAAGAGCAATTGATGGTTCACTAAAACAAAAGAGGGGGGACATAACCTAAATGACTAATGTTGATTATGGCACTATGCCGATTGGAAAACTAATAAGAAAGCTTGCTATACCTAGTATTATCACAATGATAGTTGGCTCTATTAATATGGTTATAGATGGTATATTTATGGGCAATTTTATTGGAAGTTCAGCGCTTGCTGCAGTAAACCTTGTTATGCCAGTCATGATGATGATGTTCGGGCTTATCGGTATGGTAGCAAGTGGTGCAGGTATTCGAATCGGAGTCTTATTGGGTGAAGGTAAACAAACAGAAGCTTCTAGAGTATTTTCTGCAAGCACTGTTATGATTTTTGCTATAGGTATATTTATTTCTGTAATTTCATCATTTTTTGTAAAAGATTTAATATCGGCACTCGTAAAAGATGAGCATTTAGCCTTATTATCTTATGACTATGTAAAAGTCATGATTCCTGCTATACCATTAATAGCTCCATTATTCGCTTTTGATAATTTTTTACTAATATGTGGAAAGGTAAATAGGAGCACCTGGATAAATGTTTGGACATCACTTCTTAACATCCTCCTCAATTGGTATTTTATAGTATATTTAGGACTTGGAATATCTTTTGCAGCACTTGCAACTACAATTGGAATGGTAGTAGGATCTATCCTTTCAATATTGCCATTTGTAAAAAGCAAATTAGATCTTAAATTCACAACTCCAAAAATCCCATTTAAAGATGTAAAATTAATAATCTATAATGGTAGTTCTGATTTTTTCCAAAGCATTGCTGGATCAGTTATGGCTGTTTTCACAAATGGAATTATGCTCTCAGTTGCAGGCGCTACAGGAGTTGCAGCTATGTCTGTTATTTCATATATAGAAATGCTTTTATTCCCTGTACTCATGGGAGTGATAGGATCTGTACAACCAGTCGTAAGTTACAACTTCGGTGCAAAAAACCATGAAAGAGTAAAAGAAACTTTTAGAAAAGTATGTACTATTTCTGCTGTTATTTCAGCAATATCATTTGGAACTATGATATTATTCCCAGATTTTTTAATATCTTTATTTGCAAATGAGAGCGATGCCGAAATGATCAACATCGCCCTTACTGGATTATTACTTTTCGCACCGTCTTATCTTTTTAATTGGTTTAATATATTAGTAGGCACATTTTTAAGTGCCTTTGAAAAACCAAAAGAATCTATGATATTGATGTTATTAGATTCTTTAATCTTTCCAGTAATATTCTTTATTGCCTTATCAATATTTATGGGTGTAAATGGGATATTCTTGGCACAAACTGTCTCAGCAGGTTCTGCTTTTTTAGTATCTATTTCAATGTGGAAAAAAGCAAGTGCTGACTTCAAGTAAAGCTAAAAAATCAATAAATAAATCAGTTAATAAATTATCTAATTTATTAACTTTTTTTATCATTATCATAGCTATTATTAGGGTCGTATTTTTCAATACTTCCCTTAGATCTGCTTTTCGCCATATACATAGCTTTATCCGCAAAATTGAGACAAGTATTAAAAGATTCATTTTGTTCAGGGTAAAGAGAGTAGCCAATAGATGCGCTTACCTTGTGTTCTATGCCTGTTGGAGTTGTAATATAAGTATTAGCAAACTGTTCTTTGATTTGTTCTAGGTGTTTTTCTAATTGTATATAATCATCTGCACCATAAAGAATCATGGCAAATTCATCACCACTTAATCGTGAACATAGTTTGTGATGATAATCACAACGATGTAGCACACTAGCTGCAGCAAAAATAAACTTATCGCCTGTTTCATGTCCCCATGTGTCATTTACATATTTCAAATTATCTAAATCAAACATAATAACTACTGCTTTTTTGATCTTATCCGCACGTTGAGATAGAGCGTTTAATTGTTCAAAAAATGCACGTTTACCATAAAGTCCTGTCAGAAAATCTAAATCTCGTTCTTTTTTTATGATGATTTTTTCATTAATTTCGTCTGTAGAATCTAGAATTAATCCCCAATCACTTTCTCCGTCTTGATATCTCATGATTTTCAAAAAGTGATCGCCAGTTTTAGTAGTAAGCACATAAATATTGTTTTCTATAGAATGTGGATGTGACATGATTTCTTCAATTACTGCTAAAAAACTAGTAGGAGATTTGAGATCTTGTTTTAACCGTTCATCGCTAATATGTAAAATTTCTGCTAATTTTCCTGTAACAATAACAGCGTCTGATTTACATTCGTACATTGCGATTGGAATACTGACATATTCGAAAATAGTAGAAAATTTTCGTGAAGATTCAAGTACTCGCTTAACCATAAAGTTAACATTGTTACTAAGAACTTCAAATTCAGGTAACCCTGTCACATTCATCTTATGATCTAAATTACCACTAGCAATTAGCTCTATTCCTTTTTCAACTTCTAACAATCTATGCAATATCACGCGATCAAGCATGAAATATATGAGTATGATAATCAAAGTTGCAACAGCTATAGAACTAGCAATTAGAAATGCAATATTTAATACAGTAGGTCCATAAGTAGAATCATTATTCCCAAAATATCCAATATAAATATTGTCAGGTTGTTTCAGAAGTAAGGTGTGCCCGAGTTTACCCTCAATAGTGGCATCCTGAATAATTTCAGTATCTTGTGATTTAAAATCAGACAAGCCTAAATCATTTAGATTTTGTCCATTAATCTCCTGGTTAGTGCTAATAATGACTTCTTGGCTTGTGGCATCAACTGCAAAAAAAACAGTATTCACCGAATGTGTAAGCCTTGAGAAAATATATGAAAGTTCAGTTGTTACCATAGCTTCAAGAAGACGCAAAGGTTCAATTCCAATCTGTACAATATGCTGTTTATCTTCACTCCAAACTGCCACATACTGCATTTCTTTTCCTTCAGCAGTATTTGGCGTAACATCTTGTGCTAATTCTAAGTCATAATCATCCAACAGTGGTGCAAAAAAATTCATTTGCTCGCCAGAATTGATTGTGAATCCATAATATTCAGGGATGTTTCCACTATAAATTTCACCCTCGGGAGTGAAAAGGTGGATTTCGTCGATTTGTAACAGAGCTGCAATATGTTCTAACTGTTCAATATCATAAATTATGTCTTGATTGTATTGTATCATATAAGCAGCAGCTTTTGCTCGAATCAAAAAATCAGCTTTAAGCTCCTCTTGTAACTGGTGAACCGTTTCATCATTTTCAGCTAAAATTTTTTCTATTTGATTAATTTGCCCATATGCTTCATCATAAAATCCAACATAAGCATTATTAAGCATTACATATGAACTAATAGATACAAGTAGTCCTGTAATTACAAGTACCAAAACGATTAATCTTGTCACAATATATCTTTTCATATAATTTTATTCACCTCTAAAATCATAAATAAATATATACATATTTATTTATATTATACCCAAAAATTAAAAACAATTCAAGCGTTTTAAATGTTTATTAAAAAAAAATTATTTTTATTAATTTCGTCATCAAGCAATAAGAAATATTAAAAATGTGCTGTCGACTTGTTTCCGACGGCACATTTTTTGTTTATAAGATAATTCAAATGTTTATCTCTAAGAAAAAAGATGAATAAAATTTATTGCAGTTATCAATAGTAATATTGCTGTAATTGCAATATGAAAGAAGCGTATTTTTCTATTTGGATTCGATTTATAAAATACATACGATCTAATCGCATATGCTAAAAAAAGCGGATTCCATCCCCAAAAAGGAACAAGCAGTAACAATACTAAGAACAATATATTGAATAAATATGGATGTTTTTCCAAATCACTCATAAATTTTCTCCTTTGATATTTAGTTGTGTTAATGAGGAATTCCCAACTCCTCATTCCTTACCATTCCACATATTCTTACATTTATTATACCTATTTTTGCGTTGGAAATCAAGTTTTTCCCGTTGAAATTTCATTTGACTTTGAATAGTAACGTTTAGGAATATTTTTTTAGGGATTGCGAATCGTGACAATATATAAAATAAGGCGAATAAAAAAATAAAAAAAACTATTGACAGGTTATGACGATAGTGCTATAGTGTACTTATTGAACAAGCACACTATAGCACTATCAATATTAAATATATTTTTATAAAATAGGGAGGCATGCGTGTGGAGATTATAATTAGCAGCAATACGAGTAAACCCATATATGAACAAATTACATCTCAAATTAAAGCAATGATTATGAGCGGAGAACTCAAAACAGGGGATCCCATCCCGTCTATGCGCTCGCTCGCGAAGACTATTCATGTCAGTGTCATCACAGTACAAAAAGCGTATGAAGATTTGGCGAGAGATGGATTTATTGACACTACAGTCGGAAGAGGTAGCTTTGTATCTGCTCAAAACAGAGATTTTATACAAGAAGAACAGCAAAAACGAGTGGAAGAACATCTGATGGCGGCCGCGGACATAGCGCGCATGAGCGGAATTGAGTTAGAGAAAATTACACAATTATTAAAAATTTTTTATGAGGAGAGTGAATGATGAGTTACGCATTAAAAATTGAAAATTTGTGCAAATCATACAAAGGTTCAGACTTCAAATTAGACAATGTATCTATTTGTATTCCTAAAGGTACTATCGTAGGCTTCGTCGGAAAAAACGGAGCAGGCAAGAGCACCACGATAAACACAATTTTAAATATCATACATAAAGACAGCGGTACTGTTGATTTTTTTGAAGAATATATGAATGACAGAAATATCTGTTTCAAAAATGACTTGGGGGTAGTGTTTGACAGTTTGAATTTTTCAGGTGAATTGACACCAAAAAAACTTGAAAAAGTTTTGAGCGAAATATATTCAAAATGGAATAAAGATTTGTTTTTTGAATACTTAGAAAGGTTTAAACTGCCTACAGACAAAAAAATCAAGACTTTTTCTCGCGGAATGTCTATGAAACTATCTATAAGCGTAGCACTTTCACATGAGGCAAAACTCTTAATTTTGGATGAAGCTACAGCAGGGTTAGATCCTGTGGTACGAGAAGAGATTTTAGATGTATTTTTGGAGTTTGTCGAAGATGAAAATAATTCGATATTGATATCATCACATATATCGAGCGATCTTGAAAAAATAGCCGACTACATCACATTTATCGACAATGGAAAAATCATCTTAAATGAGGCAAAGGATACCTTGATTTATGATTATGGTATCGCGAGAATGAAAAAAAATGATTTTGAAAAATTAGATAAATCCGAATACATAGCTTACAGGCAAAGAGGTTTGCAAACAGAAGTTCTAATTTCGAACAAACATGTATTTTCAAGAGAATATCCAAATATCGTGGTAGACAACTCGACTATAGATGAGATATTACCGCTCATCACAAAGGAGGCAATGTGATATGAAAGGTTTAATAAGAAACAATATATATACGGTAGCAGGCAGTCTTAAATTGACAATCATTATGAGCTTGCTTACCACTTTAGCAATATCTATCGGTGTATTTTTTGACTACATAGATTACAGTATCATACATATTGTTGTGCTCGCTCAAATAACAGGTGCCTCGGGACTTACTGGCACTGCGTTTCAACAGGATATAAAATACAAATGGAGCAAGTTTGAACTTACTTTGCCCGTAACAAAAAAAGACATCATAAGAGCAAGATATATTTCATTTTTGTTTTATCTGTTGATTGGCGTTGCGACCGCTATTTTAACAACTTTTATAGGATGGAGATTGACTCCCGATATCGATTTTGAAAGAATAGGTTTTAGCTTTAGTTTTGGGATAGTTTTCGGGTTATTGCTACCTTCTTTTATCTATCCTCTCAATCTGCTGTTTGGTGAAGATAAAGCCGATACTACCTTTTTTATATCTATCTTGCTAAGCATGGGATTGTTTCTTGGGAGCAGTCTTCTCATAGGACCTTTTGTGCAAAATGTGGAAAGTATAGACTTTTATTTCAGGGCTGTTTGGATTGTCATAAGTATAGCGATATATATGTTTTCATACATGTTTTCTGTTTGGTTTTACAACAGTAAAGAGATACATGCATAGAAAAGCGTCAATTATATATTGACCAAAGTGTTTAATTATGCTATGATTTAATAAAATATATAGATTGGAGCTGAAAAAATGATTAATACTTCTTGCTAATAATCAAGGTTCAATAATGCTTATATGTGGTTGAATACCGCTGATTTATTGTGCCTCTGCAAGAATATTAAATTTTTTCGCTCATTACATAGTTTTACCTTGACTTTTTTGTCTTTGTTATGTGATTTTGGGTTGTGAGAAATTTTATTCTTGCGACCCATATTTTTTTAGGAGGACAAAGCATGTCACTGATAAACATAACAAATCTCACTTTTGCCTATGAAGGCAGTTATGACAATATTTTTGAAAATGTATCATTTCAAATAGATACAGACTGGAAACTCGGATTTACGGGGAGAAATGGTAGAGGGAAAACCACTTTTTTAAATCTCTTGATGGGAAAATATGATTATAAAGGAAAGATTTCAAAATCAGTAGAGTTTGAATATTTTCCTTTTGAAGTTGAAGACAAAAGTATAGATACTTATAGAATGTTAGAAAACATACATAATGATATAGTAGAGTGGGAACTCTTAAGAGAGTTGTCTTTGCTAGATGTCAAGGAAGATGTATTATACAGACCTTTTGACACACTCTCTAACGGAGAGCAAACAAAGGTGCTCTTAGCCACTCTTTTTTTGAAAGAAAACAGATTTTTATTAATAGATGAGCCAACAAATCATCTTGACATGACGGCTCGCGGGATAGTTAGCAAATATTTGAAGTCGAAGAGCGGATTTATATTGGTGTCGCATGATAGAGCATTTATAGATGGCTGTGTAGACCATATACTCTCTATAAACAAGGCAGACATTGAGGTGCAACAAGGCAATTTTTCATCTTGGTACGAAAATAAACTAAGGCAAGATAATTTTGAGCTTGCAAAGAACGAAAAATTGAGAAAAGATATCAAAAGACTCGAAAAATCAGCACGAGAAAAATCAAAATGGTCAGACAAGGTAGAAGCTACAAAATATGGTTCAGGAGACGTAGACAGAGGATATATCGGACACAAAGCGGCAAAAATGATGAAAAGATCTAAAAACATCGAAAAGCGCCAACACGAAGCTGTAGAAGAAAAATCAAAACTTCTTAAGAATTTTGAGCGAGAAGAAGAATTGAAAATCTCTCAATTGCCTTATCATTCGTCAAAATTTGTAACACTTGATGATGTGTCTATATATTATGGTGAAAAATCTGTCTGTCAAAATATCAACTTTACAGTTGAAAGAGGAGACAGAATAGCACTTTGTGGCAAAAATGGAAGTGGAAAATCAAGCATAGTCAAACTCATATGCAGCGACGATATATCCTACACAGGCAATCTGCAAATCGGTAGTAGACTCTTAATATCTTATGTATCACAGGACACATCTTTTTTAGATGGAAAGTTATCAAAATTCGCATTTGAAAATGAAATAGATGAGAGTCTCTTTAGAGCTATACTTCACAAACTTGGCTTTAACAAGATTCAATTCGAAAAAGACATCGCTGATTTTAGTGCAGGACAAAAGAAAAAAGTTCTGATTGCAAAAAGTCTTTGCGAAAAAGTACATCTGCACATATGGGATGAACCACTAAATTTTATAGATGTCATCTCGCGCATGCAGATAGAGGATTTGTTGCTCGATTTCAAACCGACAATTCTCTTTATAGAACATGACACCACATTTTATCAAAATATATCTACGAAACAAGTTTTTTTGTAAGAAACAAAAAGGGTGACTGTCATTCGGCAATCACCCTTTTGTCGATTTTATTTGTCGTTAGATAAAATTAGAAACACATCAGTTCCGTCTGTCTACCACTTATATATTTTGCTTTATCTGTATAACATATATCTTCTTCTAAATACGCTGCAACTTTAGTTCCATTCCAAGTCAGTATGTCTGCTTTTACATTTAATTCTAATGCGTAGCAGGTATTTTTATTAAATTTTCGTTCGCCTCTTACAGGTATAAATTCTTGTTTATCATACAAGCCTATGATTGGACCTGCCCCATGACCATATGATCCTAAAGGATGTGTATATATCATTGCATCTAAGCCTTCTTTTCTAGCTTGATTTAAAGATTTGAGAAACACATCATTGCCTGATAGTCCTTCTTGAATATTTTCAGTTACTATATCTTGAAGTCTATTTCCAAGTTTAAGCAAATTTTTTAAATCTTGAGGTGCGTCTTCTTCAGAATCTTTTAGCACATAGCATAATCTTTGCACATCTGTATTTAACGGCATAAATTTGCAAGTTAACCCTATGTCACAATGAATCAAGTCTCCTTTTTCTATAATTTTATCAAATAATCTATCATCTTCAAAACCGCATCTTTGCACGTCTACGTCAGGGCCAAACCAAAAATCCATATCTAACCCAGCAATGCACTCACGCATAAACCATTCAACGTCAGTAGTAGTTGTTACTTCTTTTTCGATCAATTTATCACTGTAAGAAGCATTTATAATATCGTGTGTAACTTCGACTAGAAATTTGTGTATTTCTTGCTCTTTTACGCTCATACATTCCAACCAACGTACGCACAGATCTTCTGCACTCACAATTTTATTGAGATGATTTTCGTTTAATTTGTCCATGAGCAATTTATAAAGTGTAGAACTCAATCCATCACACAACCCAAATTCTATACTCGTGTTGATTCCTATATTTTTAGGATTTAAATCTTTTATGAGTCTAACCAATGTATCTATTGCATGTTCACCTTTTTTAGATGCGTTATCATATATTTTATCCATTTCTTTTGAAGATATTCCTATAATATATTTCTTGAATTCGCCAGTAGCTTCATCAAGATAAAATGACAATATGCTTAATCTTCTGGCATGAGGTGCATCCCAAGTTGCAAGTGTCTTGAAGACAGGATCTTCATTGTATTCTCTACATATAACAGTCCAAAACTGTATCCCTGATTTTTCCATAATTTTAGGAAGTATATTGTTGATTTTGTCGCTTAATATCTCACTCCAGAGTTCGCCTTGAGATTTTAATGGTAAAATTCGTTTTTCCTCTAATTTTTTTCTCATAACAGAAATTGTTTCTACTAAATACTCGTTTTTATATGATTTTTTCATAATTCGTCTCCAATTCTTTTTTGTCTTAAATAGTATTACGATTTTCTAACTCAGCAAAGATTTTTTGGCAATATGAAATAAAATTTTTATGAAGTTCGTTCATTGTACGATCTTTATGCCAGCCAAGATAAATTGTTCGAGAAACTTCTGGTTCGATAATTGGACGAAGAATCAACCTGTCATCTAGAGCTGGAAAAGCTGTGTAAGCAGGGACCATTGCTAATAAATTATTACTAGTTAATGCATTAAAATAACTAAAAGAATCTTCTGTACAAAAAACAACTTCAGGCTGGAATCCTGCTTGTTGACACGCTAAATGGAGATTGTCTGATAAATTTTCATTTACAGGTAAACTTTGAAATTGATAATTTTTGGCCTCTTGTAATTGTATACTGTCTTTTTTTGCCAATGGATGATCTTTCCCCATAGCGAACAACAATGATTCTTTTAGTAGCACAATAGACTCTAGTTCGTTATGTATAGATGGGCTTGCATATATGTGAAAATCACACTCTACCTGATTAAACGGAGTAGGGTTGTAATAGTCATTTAATACCAATTGCACATCTGGAAACTCTTCTTGAAAGTTTTTCCAAAACCATGCACATATAAAATTTGCTGCTGAAAAAAGAAGGCGTATTTCATTTTTTTCTTGTCGCTCTAATTCTTGTACACGTTGATTTGCTAAAGATAATTGATGTAAAACATGGTTAATCTGAGTATAGTAAAGTTTTCCTGCTTCATTTAGTTGAATGTTTCTCCCAGTACGTTCAAAAAGTTTTGTTCCCAATTCCTCTTCAAGTGAAATAATCGCGCGAGAAAGTGCTGGCTGAGAAACCCAAAGTTCATCTGCTGCACGGCTCATGTTTTGGCAACGTGCGACTGCACAAAAATATCTAAGTTGAATAAGTTGCATCTAAAAACCCTCCTTTTAATCTATAAACGCTACAGCCTTAAATATTGTAATTATAACAAAAATTGATGTTAATGTCAATGATACAACTAATCTGGTTATCTATGCATCTTTGTTATCATTCTTATAACAAAGATGATATGGAAAAAGATGGTTTTATCCTTTTTTATGCATAAACGATATTGGAATTATATGATTTATTGCACTATAATATAACTATGTTAAAGATTTGTAGATTGGAGGAACATATGGATTATTTAGTGTTATCAAACAATTCTCTTTGCGCAGAATATTATCAAAATTTGTTAAACGTGGAATATCATCCCGATTATAGTTATCATGAAATATTAATTCGTGCAAGAGATTTAGTACACCTAGGAATGGTGTTGATTACTCACCCTATGGCAGGTAGCCTAAAACCAAACCAAACCCCTTTTCGTTCAATAGTTTTAGGGTGGAAAACAACTGAAGATAAAAAACCTTGCCAAGATATTTTGTTGATGGAAAATAGTATTGAAGCGTGTGAAAAATTTCTTCGTTCACGTACTTTACCTAATTGGCCAGAGTTAATGTTAAAAGATTTTCAAACTCTAGATCTATCATTTCTCCAAGGAGCATTGTCTAGACAATATGTTGCTTTTTAAGTTTTTATCAAAACATAAAATAATATAAAATATTAAATCAGAAAGAGAGGAAACATCATGAAATTAGAGTTAGGAAAGATTCACATTCATGACGTACAGTTCGGTGAAACTACTTGTGTGGAAAAAGGTGTGCTTTATGTCAATTCGCAGGAGATTGTTTCTTTAGTGCTAGAAGATCCCCGAATCATCGATTGTAAAATTGAATTAGCGCGTCCTGGTGAATCATGCAGAATCACACCTGTAAAAGATGTGCTTGAACCAAGAGTAAAAGTATCAGGAGGCGGTGCAATCTATCCAGGAACACTTAACAAGGTAGGTCAAGTTGGTAGTGGTCGTACACATAGTCTTGATGGAGTTTGTGTAGTTACAGTAGGACGTATAGTTGGTTTTCAAGAAGGATTGATAGATATGTCTGGACCTGCAGCAGATTATTGCCCTTTTTCTAAAACTCAAAATGTCTGTGTTGTTATGGAACCAAAAGAAGGATTAGAGACACATGACTATGAAGCAGCAGGCCGTATGGTAGGACTAAAAGTTTCAGCTTATTTAGGTGAAGTTGCAAGGAATTTAGAACCAGACACAATTGAAGTATACGAAACTAAACCACTTCAAGAACAAATTTCCGAATATCCCAATTTACCTAAAGTTGGATATCTACACATGCTTCAAAGTCAAGGTTTGTTGCACGATACATACTATTATGGAGTCGATGCTAAAACATTTATTCCTACGTTTATGTATCCAACTGAAATAATGGATGGAGCAATCATTTCTGGAAACTGTGTTGCGCCTTGCGATAAAGTAACTACGTATCACCATTTTCATAATCCTGTTATTGAAGATTTGTATCGTCATCATGGCAAAGATTTAAATTTTATGGGAGTTATATTAACTAACGAAAATGTTTTTCTAGCTGATAAAGAACGTTGCTCAGATATGGTAGCTAAGCTTGCGTCTTATCTCGGATTAGATGGTATTATAATCACAGAAGAAGGATATGGAAATCCTGATACAGATCTTATGATGAATTGTGAAAAAGTGCAAAAGGCTGGAGTGGATGTAGTATTGATAACTGATGAATTCCCAGGCAGAGATGGCAAGTCACTTTCGTTAGCAGATGCTTGTCCGGAAGCTGATGCACTTGTTTCTTGTGGAAATGGTAATGTAATACTAAATTTCCCTCCAATGGAGCGAATAATAGGAATGTTGGACTATATTGAGACACAAATTGGTGGTTATGAAGGTAGTTTGCATCCAGATGGTAGTATTGAAGCTGAAATTCAAATTATAATCGCATCTACTATTGCTAATGGATATAATAAACTAGCAGCTAAAGGCTATTAAGGAGGAAATGCACAATGGAAAAAATTAAAGTTGTACAATATATTAATAACTTTTTTGCAGGAATCGGTGGTGAAGAGAAAGCTGATATCCCACCTGAAATCCGTGAAGGTACTATGGGACCAAGCATAGCATTGCAACAAGCATTAGGAGATGACTTTGAAGTCGTTGCGACTGCAATCTGTGGTGACAGTCATTTTGGTGCAAATCTTGAAGAAGATACAGAAAAACTACTCGAACTTATAGCATCCTACAAACCTCAACTTTTTGTTGCAGGTCCTGCGTTTAACGCTGGTAGATATGGTGTTGCTTGTGGAAATATTGCAAAAGCAGTTGAAGAAAAATTAAATATCCCTGTAATAACTGGAATGTATGAAGAAAATCCTGGAGTTGATTTATTCCGCAAAGATCTTTATATCATACAAACTGGAAATTCTGCTGTTGATATGCGTAATTCAATGCCTAAAATCGCAGCATTAGGTCGTAAAATGATTATGAAAGAAGAAATACTAGGACCAGATGTAGAAGGATATCACGAACGTGGAATTCGTGTAAACTATTTTAACGAGATTCGCGGTTCTGAGCGTGGAATACAGATGCTTCTTCGTAAAATGGCAAAACATCCATTTGAAACAGAATATCCTATGCCTGTTTTCGATAGAGTAGCACCATTGCCAGCTCTTGGTGATTTATCAAATCTAAAATTAGCAGTTGTAACTTCTGGTGGTATAGTACCTCAAGGCAATCCAGATAGGATAGAATCTTCTTCTGCAACGAAATATGGAGTGTATTCAATTGCAGGTATGGAAATGATGGATGCCAAAGATTTTACTACTGTACATGGTGGATATGATAGAGCATTCGTTTTGGAAAATCCTAATCTAGTAATTCCTTTGGATGCATTAAAAGAATTAGAGAAAAATGGAGAAATCGGTTCAGTTGCTGACTATTTTATCAGCACAACTGGTACAGGAACATCTACAAACAATTCAAAGGCATTTGGTGAAAGCTTTGTTAATAAGTTGTTAGAAGATAAAATTGATGCAGTCATATTAACTTCGACCTGAGGCACTTGTACTCGTTGCGGTGCAACGATGGTAAAAGAAATTGAACGTGCAGGAATCCCAGTAGTACACATGTGTACTGTTGTACCTATATCGTTAACGATTGGTGCAAATCGTATTATTCCAGCCATTGGAATACCATATCCATTAGGTGACCCTAACTTAGGAGAAAAAGCTAGCTACGAATTACGTTTAAAATTAGTCCGAAAAGCTCTGAAAGCTTTGCAAACGCCTGTAGATGGTCAAACCGTTTTTGAATAAATAAATTTTGCAAGGGGAGTGATTTCTCCCCTTGTTCTATAAAAATAATTAGTTTTGATTTTCAATTTCCATCAACGAACAAGATGTCTCAACCACATCTTGCAGAGAAAGGATAAGATTATGAAAAAAGATACTACACTTATAAGATCATCAAAAGTTGTCAGTTATGCAGGCGCTTTTATGGCACTTCTAATCGGTTCAGGATTTGCAACTGGTCAAGAAATTTTACAGTATTTTGCCTCTTATGGCATGCAAGGGTTGTTAGTAGCTCTTATGATGCTAATTTTATTTATACTTATTTCTGGATGCTTTATAGCTGCAGGCAAACGTGAAAATTTTGCAAAAGGTAGTGATATTTTTCAATATTACTGCGGAAAACACATTGGGACTTTTTATGATTATTTTACTATTTTATTTGTTTTTATGTCATACATAGTTATGATAGCTGGTGCGGGTGCTACTATTAACGAACACTTTGGTTTGCCAACTGTACTCGGTAGTCTTTTAATGATGATATTAGTATGCGTAACAACTATTTTCGGTTTAAATGGTGTTATAAATGTCATCGGAAAACTTGGTCCATTTATTGCTATTTTAGCTATTGTTCTAGGAACTATTTCAGCTTTGTCTAATCTGCCAGGTATATTAGAAAATTCGGCTTTGCTTGCAGAAGGCGAAATCACAGTCAAGCAAGTTGGCAATAGTTGGTTTAGTTCTGCAACATCTTATGTAGGTTTTTGTATACTTTGGTTGGCTGCATTTTTAACTGCCATGGGCAAAGAAACAAATAGTGTTAAAGAAGGTGTTTTAGGTACAACTATCGGCTCAATAGGTTTTACTATTGGATGTACTACAATGATGTTAGGATTGTTAGCACATTTGCCACTAGTAGCTGATTCTCAAATTCCTGCATTAATATTAGCTGGTCGTATATCTCCTATTCTTTCCTTTTGTTTTTCTATTATTATTTTCATGGGTATTTTCACTACAGCAGTACCTTTGCTATGGCAAGTTTCTTCGCGTTTTACTGTAGAAGGAACTCCGAAGTTTAAAATTACGAGTATAGTTTGTGCTGTAGTAGGCTCTTTGATAGCTCTGTTGCTTCCTTTTAATTCATTAGTCAACATCGTATACGGCATCAATGGTTATGTTGGAATAATATTAGTTTTTTTCATCGTTGTTAAAGAGATTCGCAGACTTAAAACTAAATAGTTATATACAATTAATATTCAATACGAACCATCAAAAATGGCATAAATCATTTTTGATGGTTTTAGTATTTAGTGCCAAAATATGTTTTGTATGCTTAATAATTTTAGTTTAAAAATACTAAAATTTGTTTAGTGACTTTAGACAATTGTTATGATATACTACTTTCGAGTAGTGTTTGAACTTTTTTGAATTGCACACATATGCTATAACTTTTATTTTTAGTAAGGAATAATATTATGTCAACATTTAAATGTGGAAATAAAATCGTACTTTTATGTTCTAAAGCTTTGCGATTTTTTGATGAAAGACTTATAAGTCATGGTGAGCGTGTTGCTTACATTGCCACAAAACTTATGGAAGAGCTTGATGAAAAGATTATTTTTAATCCTTCAACTTTGTATCTTATGAGTATATTTCATGATATTGGAGCATACAAAACTGAAGATATCAACAATCTTTTGAAATTTGAATCTGCAGATGCAGATGAACATTCTGTGTATGGCTATCTTTTTCTAAAATATTTGACGCCAATTACAGATAACTGTGAGGCAGTATTATACCATCATACGCCTATATCTTTATTGTCAAATGTTGATCCATTAACTGTTGCGTATGCACAACTAATAAATTTAGCAGACAAGATCGATGTAGAATATTTAAAAACTAATTCACTCGATGCAATTTATGATCGATTGTCAGATAGTAAACATATTGAACCAAAATATATTTTAGCATTTAAAAAAATTCTTGATAATAAAAACTTAACCGAAGAACATTTTAATACAAACGTAAAAGAATGGTCAGATGGCATGGTTGATTTACTTAATTTAACGACTGATGACTTGGTTAAATACCTGAAAATGATAGTTTATTCTATGGAATTTAAAAGTCCTGTGACTATGTTACATTCAGTAAATACAACTACCATAAGTGTTTTTTTAGGAGAAAAGTTAAATCTACCTAAAGAAACGTTGGAAAAATTATATTACAGCGCACTACTGCACGATGTGGGTAAAATTGCTATTCCTGAATCTATACTTGAATTTAAAGGTAAACTTGACACTGACAAAATGACGATTATGCGCACGCATGCATCTTATACTGAAGAAATCTTAGATGGTCTATTTGATCAAGATATAATAGATTATGCTATAAATCATCATGAAAAACTTGATGGCAGTGGATATCCAAAAGGGCTGAAAGCTGAATCTCTTTCTACTGAGATGCGAATCGTAGCAATTGCGGATATTACAAGTGCTCTGATAAGCAAGAGAAGCTATAAAGGTATTTACGATTGGGATAAAACTATTACGATATTAAACGAAATGGCTGAGAAAAATCAAATTGATAGTAAAATTGTAGCAATTATTGCTGATAATGTTATAGAATTGCAAGAAGCTCTAGATATAGCTTCTCAACCTGTTGAAGACGTGTATAATAAAATATTGGATGAATACAAGCAAATATTACAAGATATGAAATTAGCTAAACTATCATTAAAACAGTAAAAAAGGAAAATATTATGTCAATAACAAAAACTATAGAATATTTTAAACAATTTAACATACATGATAATATATTGGAATTTGACGTTTCGTCGGCGACGGTAGAATTAGCATCAATAGCATTAAATGTGCCTGAAGGGAAAATTGCTAAAACACTATCCTTTATTGTTGGCGAAAATCCAATATTAGTTGTCGTAGCTGGCGATATGAAGATTGATAACTCAAAGTATAAAGCACAGTTTAAGGCAAAAGCTAAAATGATTAGTTTTGATCAAACTGAACAAATTATTGGACATGCTGCTGGAGGAGTTTGTCCGTTTGGTATAAACGATTCTGTGAACGTATATCTAGATGTTTCATTAAAAAATTATGATACACTATATCCAGCATGCGGAAGTGCTAATTCTGCAATACAACTCACTCCAGATGAAATTGAAAAGTATGCTCAAAATTTTGTTTCTTGGATAGATGTCTGTAAAAATAAGGAATCGTAAATTTTACCCCAATACCAATTCATGCTTCAGGCGAGGGATTTTCATTTTTATGGATTTCAAATTTCTCCCACGCCCACTTTGGGTTTATTATATTAGTAATTAAAATTATAGCAATCAATGTATAAATTGTTACTCTAAATATGTTTATCATCATCGGCATAAGTGTCTCTCCTCTCACGACATTAATACCCCCCACGCTAACACAAAAATCAATATATGAAGATTATCAAAAATTTTCTTCATCCACAAATTCTAATATATCGCCTACTTCGCATTTAAGCGCTTTGCAGATTGCGTCTAATGTTGAAAATCTAACTGCTTTTACTTTACCTGTCTTTAGATAAGATAAATTTACATTTGTAATACCGACAATTTCAGCTAATTCATTAAGTTTCATTTTCCTGTCGGCAAGAACTCTGTCTAATCGTATAACTATCATAGCGTGTGATCCACCTCATCTTGCAAATTGACTCCGTAATTTATTATGTAAGCAGCCACTAAAAATCCTATGGCGGGAATTAGATTATTTATTATATCAGCACCAGTTGAAAGACTGATGCGATCTGTGGTAATCATGTTAGCAATCTGGACGATAAGCAATTTTAAAAAAGGGTACACCGCGGCTAGCATAGCTTGAATAATCCCGTAATATAGCAAATAATGTGCATTTTTTTTCACGAATATTTCACCTTTTGATACATTTTTAAAAACTCTTGCAAGAAATAAGTATGCAATTATCATTGGGATCAAACCAGTAGCATACATAAGCACAAGCGCAATATATGAAATCATCTCTATTCTTCCGTCTTCAGAATATGTACGAATTCGCAAGTCATCGGAATTAGAAGCTGAAACCGTAAGAAATCTTGTAGAAAAATTGTGATTTTCCTCTGAATAGATAGCATTAGGATAATTTTTATCTTCAAAACTTAAATTGTATTGAAGTCTACCAGCAAAACTCAAAACCAACATCATCACAAGCAAAACTATCACGATACAACAAATCGTATACATAAATCTCGATATAGATTGAGCTGTATTTTTATTTAATAAATCGTGAAGCATCTTCATAATTAATCCTCCTCATATACTCGATATAAACATATTATATGTTTGAAATTAAAGCATGTCAATAATAAATTAATGTTAAACATTAATTCATTGTTGAACAGTTGTTACTATTCACAGTTAACACATGTACGCCAAAGGAAAAAATAATAAAATCTGTCGCTGGTACTCCAATTGGGAAGTTGTATAGCGCAGAAGAGAACATCAAATCTTTTTGCTCGTTAAACTCACAAAGATTTGGTTCTCCATGCATGTGACCTACCGCCATTTTCATTTAGAAAATGGGGTTAGGGCATGAGTTAGTTTTATTCGCAAAGTCATAACGCAGTATATTTTTAGGGCTAAGCCAAAGATGACTAAAACGCTTATAAAACTATCACACAACTTAATCCAATCTCCATAAGGCTTCCATATTATATTACTTTTTCCTTATTTATACTAAAAATCGACTGTGAATAGTAACGAACAGTTGTATGTTTGCGCTGAATTGTAAAATAAAATGCTGAACTGCAAAACAAAATGTCGCATTTGAAAAGTGAAGTGCAACATTTGTAAAGGAGATGCAAGTTTGTAAACTCAAATGCACGATTTGTAAGTGAAATGCAGCAGTTGCCCAATATTTGATTTTAATATTTTAATATGTAGATTTTCAAATTTGACTATGCTATAATGAAAAAAGAAAGGTTATTTCATGTAACCAATCCATCTTATTCTTGGGGCAACATTTTTATGTTTAGCTTTAAAAAACTCAAAAAACAGACATAAGAATGACCATAAAAAAGACGAAGAGTAATTCAATTATATTAATATTATTAATTAATTTTGGAGGTATTTATGTCTAATTCAATTATCAAACAAGCGATATCGTTAGTTAAAGAACAGCGCTATTATGACAGCGTACAAGGACTTATGGGATGGGATTTATGGGCAGGACTTTCTGAGAATGGTCAACCATATAGAAATGAAGTTTCTGCTTTCTTTACGAAACAAGCGCATGAAAAGTTGACTTCTAAAGAAACGGAAAAACTAATAAACTCGATTAAAGAGTTAGATGACAGCGCGTATGCTGACGCATATGAAAAAGCTGCAGCAAATGCTTTAGTAGACCGCTACAAAAAAGCTACTCAAATCCCTGTTGAATTACAAACAAAATTGAAATCTCATACAAGCATAGCACAAAAAGCTTGGCAAGAATCTTGGAAATTAGATAGTTTTGATTATTATAAGCCATATATGAAAGAACTATTCGAAATAAAAAAAGAAATAGCTAACGCTATAGATCCAAATAAAAATCCATTTGATGTACTATGTGAACAAGTAGATAAAGGTATTAGCACAAAGCGCGTGAGTGAAATATTTGCTAATCTAAAAGTTGGTATAGTTGATATATTAAAACAAATCGAAGATGAGCACAAAGAAATTGACGATAGCGTTATGAACATTAAAGCTGATGTCAAAAGAATAAGAGATATGGCTTACGAGGTTAATGCTTTGACAGATTATGACTATAAAAATGGAAAAGATAGTGAAACTGTGCATGGTATGTGTACTGGAGTTGGCCCAAAAGATAGTAGAATTGCAATATCTTATCAAGGAAATCCTTGGAAAGGTATGTTTACTATGCTCCACGAAGGTGGTCATGGTAGATATAATCACAATTCTTGTGAAAAAGCTATAGAATGCGGTGTTTGGGGAGGCGTAAGCGGAGCTACTCACGAAGCACAAGCAAGATTTTATGAAAATATAGTAGGTAGATCTTTACCATTCATAGAGCATGTGCACCCTGTTTTGGTTAAACATTTCCCAGAAATAAAGGATCTTAGCCCCGAGCAATTTTATAAAGCGATATTAAAAGCTAAACCTGCTTTAATTAGAATTTATGCAGATGAACTTACATATAGTTTGCACCCTATTATTAGATATGAAATAGAGCAAGATTATTTCAACGGCAAAATTACTATCGATCAATTTATGGAAGCGTGGAATAGTAAATATGAAGAATGTTTTGGTTTGACACCAACTACTATGAGAAATGGTGTTTTACAGGATATACATTGGTCATCAGGGCATATAGGATATTTCCAAAGCTATACTTTAGGAAATTTGTATGGTGGTCAATTACTTGATACTATGTTAAAACAAAATCCTAATTTCTACACAGAAATTGGAAAAGGTGATTTTAATTTCTTAAATAAATTTATGTATGATAATGTTCATCAATTTGGAAACTCACTTTATACTCCGGACGAATTAATTAAAAATGCAACAGGTGAGTCTTTAAATGAAAAATATTACTTAAATTATTTGAGAAATAAATATTTGCCTAAATAAAGAAGTGACGGAACATTTCAAAACAGAAATAGGATTTGTAGACATATCTGTTTCATCTCCTACAGAAAAATAAATACAATGGACAAGTCAAAAATGATTCTTTAGAGGTGAATATAATGAAAGATGAAAAACGATTTGAGATTATTTACAAGCAGGGTAAAATTGATATTATTGAAATTTTAGTTGATAAACAAACAGGTGTAAATTATTTGTATCGAACGAATAGATATGCCGGAGGGTTAACTCCATTGCTTGATAATGAAGGTAATGTTGTTAAAGGTTACGATAAGAATTATTAACTACACTAAATCACAAAAATCTACTTAGATTGTTAGTTATACAGTCAAATTAACATGAGGAGAAACGAAATGAAAAATATTGGAGCTGTAAACGCGCTTTACCCTACACCTGTAACAATAGTAGGCACGGTAGTTGATGGGAAAGTCAACTGGATCAACATAGCACATGTTGGAATTATGGGAATGGACAAGATAACACTTAGTATGAGCAGTAGACACTACAGCAATAAGGGGATAATTGAAAATAAGGCAGCGAGCATACATCTTATAACTGAAGATATGCTTATTCCGGCAGATTATGTAGGCATAGCATCCGGAAATAGCGTTGATAAAAGCGAAGTTTTTGAATATGAAATGGGACAGCTAAAAGGTGTGCCTATCATAAAAAATGCACCTGTTTGTATGGAATGTGAATTGATAGACGTTTATCACAGCGATGATACACATGATGATTTTGTGCTTAAAATTGTTAATACATATGTAAATGAAAAGTATCTTAATGAAAAAGGCAAGATTGATTATTCTAAATTCAAACCTGTACTATTTGAGATGAGCGATAGGGCATATATGACTACCGGCGAAAAAGTAGAAACCTGCTGGGATATCGGCAATAAATATGATGAAATTGGAAGAAGCGAATGAACATATTGCTATAATAGAAAAGGTAACGAAAAATGAATCACGAAATGGGATTATTCCCGGAAAATTTTGAAAATGTTAAATCTGGTGAAAAACAGCGTGAATATCGACTTTATGATGAAAAAAGGCAGAAGATTAATATTGGGGACACTATTACATTTGTAAATACTGAAACAAACGAAAAAGTAGTTTCCACAGTGCACGATATACTTGTTTTTAATGATTTTGCAACATGCTATAAAGCGTTTTGGGAGGAAGATTTTGCGCACAGAGGTCAAACCTTGGAAGAGTTAGTGATAGATACTTATGAGAATTGGTGGTCAAAAAAGTTAGAAGAAAAGTATGGCTGTGTGATTATCAAAATTGCAATTGTTGCCATGTCAAATGAGCATTGAACTGTGGTTTATCATCGAATTTAGTTTATAATGTATACAAACAAAAAAATCTGCACACGATATATCTGTAAAGAAAAACATTGATTTTTGTGTTAGTATGAGGACTGTTTATATTGAGGAGGAAGTTATAATGCTAAGTGATATTTGTGGATTTGCGTATGATTGCAGAAATGCGGATGCTTTAGCGGATTTTTATGTCGCACTGCTTGGATGGAAAAAAGAAATATCTGGTGGTGGGTGGGCTGGACTGCGTTCTCCCCAAGGTTGGATTTTAGCATTTCAAGAAATAGATGATTATATTGCGCCTGTTTGGCCGTGGGAAACTGGAAAGCAACAGCAAATGGCTCACATAGATTTTTATGTTGAAAACCTTAGTGAAGCTGTTGAACATGCTATAAAATGTGGAGCAAAAAAATCTGATACACAGTTTTTTGACACATCAACGGTTATGTTTGACCCAGAAGGTCACCCATTCTGTTTAAGTACGGCTAAGCAATAGTCTTTGCAAAATGAGCATTGAACTGTATAAGAGATAGCTGCCCTCTTTAAGTGAGCTAAGGATGATAATCTCGAAGTGACGATTTATTCGAGATTGAATAAATTTTATATAATATGGAGGATAGAATGTGGGCAAAATAGTTGCAATTGGTGGCGGTGAAATAGGACAAAATGAAACACTTGAAATAGATAAATATATTATAGCTTTAGTAAACAAAGATATTACTAAAATTTTATTCATCCCAACAGCATCAAATGATGCGCAAGAATACATTGATTGCGTAGACAAATATTTTACATCACTTAATTGTGTTGTAGATAGTTTATGTTTAATAAATGAAAATTTAACACAACAAGAAATTAAGGATAAAATTTTAAATACAGATATTATATATGTAGGCGGCGGAAACACTCGGCAAATGATGAATATATGGAAAAAAAATAATGTTGATACCTATCTAAAATTAGCCTATGACAAAGGTATTGTTCTGTCAGGTCTTAGTGCTGGTTCAATTTGTTGGTTTAAGTGGGGACATAGTGATAGCGATACTTATGAAAACGGATTTGAGTGCGGCTTTTCAAAAGTAGCTGGATTAGGGTTTTTAAATTTCGCTCATTGCCCCCATTATAACGAGAGTGGTAGAGATAGCTTTGACAAAATGATAGCGGGAGAAAATATTTCAGGTATTGCATTAGAAAATTGCACTGCGTTAGTGGAGATAAATGGAGAGTTTAGTATATTAAAATCTGACGACACTTATAATGCTTATATTATGACTAATAACTATAACAATTTAATTAAGTGTGAACTTTCAAGTGGAATTATATCTATTCATATTTGACGAATAGGGGGTTAAAGTATGGAAATGCCCATATACATTAAAGAATTTATTGATAATAATGATTTTATGCTTAACAACGTTGGATATTCGCAAGCAAAAATTTACTCTTTTGAAAACAGTGTGTTAAAAATTGAAAATCAATGTGCAGAATCAAATAATGAATATATTATGTTACGGTGGCTACAAAATAAAATTCTTGTTCCGAAAATTGTATATGCTGAAAATTATTTAGGAACGAATTATTTGCTTATGAGTAAAATCTATGGTGATATGTCGTGCAGTGAACAATATATTCAAAATCCAAAGTTGTTAATGAAACTTCTTTCAAACGCTTTATCAATTCTATGGAATGTTGATATTTCTGACTGTCCAAGCAATATGATGCTTGATAACAAGCTAAAACTTGCTGAATATAATGTAAAAAACGGATTATGCAGTATTGAAAATGCAGAAATAGGAACATATGGTAAAAGTGGATTCAGTAATCCAAATGATTTGCTAATATGGCTAAAAAACAACAAACCTTCCGAAACGCCTGTTTTTTCGCATGGTGATTTTTGTTTGCCTAACATTTTCATAAATAATGACAAAGTATCAGGATTTATTGATATGGGTAGGAGTGGGATTGCAGACAAATACCAAGATATTGCCTTATGCTATAGAAGTCTATTTCATAATTTTTCAGGTAAATTTGGGGTTAAGAGTAATCATCAATTTAATGGTGAAGATTTTTTTAGTGAATTAGGTATCGCTATTGATATGGATAAGATAAATTATTATATACTATTAGATGAGCTTTTTTAATGAAATTTGATGTTTTAAGAGTAGATTTTTGATGATTATCATGCTATACTTAGCAAGTAAAGGCTATTTTAATGTTATTGCATTAACAGAAAATAGGCTGATATACAGTCAAATTTATATAATGAATGGGAAAAATGAATGAAAACAAATGTCGAGTATGTGAATGGGCAAAGTAAAATAAACATTGCTACGGAAAAAGATATAGAAAATTATTTAAAAGCCTTTTATTGTTGTAATGATGAAATTAATTACTTAACAGGTTCTAATTCTTATTATGAAGAAAACGAAGTTAGAGCATTTTTTAATAATTGTTTGACAGATAATTCAAGATATGATTTTTTAATTTATTATAATGATAATGTAATTGGTGAAGTGGTATTAAACGAAATAAATTCAGATGTTAAAAGTGCTAACTATAGAATATGTATATTTTATCAAGAATATTTAGGCAAAGGAATTGGAAAATTTGCAACAGAATCAATTTTAGATTTTGCATTTAAGCATCTTAAATTGCAAAGAGTTTCCTTGGGAGTTTTCTCATTTAATAAAAGAGCTGTAAAAATGTATGAAAATGTTGGATTTGTACACGAAGGCAGATTGAGAAATGCAATTAAAGATAAAGATGGATATGGAGATATTTTATGTATGGCTATATTGTCATCTGAGTATAATTTTGCAAAATGAGCAACCTCTGTATAGCACCACTCTATCTGCTCACGAATAAAATAAATCTAATCAAAAACCTCACCTATTGATTTTTTGCTGATAGGTGATTTTGCAGCTGCTTTCTGCTATAGTTATTTTATAGGATTTTCACAAAAATAAAAACTGCTTTTATGCAGTAATTCAAGCACTATGGTTACTACAGTAGCAGTTTAGTGCAATTTATACAAAGTTAGGAGATGCATGCATGATTTATGATACAATTGTTACTAGTGAGCCAATAAGCAAAGGCTGGTCGTGTGATAAAAAATATTGTGTTGTAGTAGCAGATGCCACAAAGTATTTGTTGCGTATTACACCATTTGAAAAAGCTCAGTCAAGAAGAGCATTGTTTAGCACATTACAAGAGGTCGTAAAGCTTGATATTTGCATGTGTAAACCTGTTGAGTTTGGCGAGTGTGAAGATGGCATATATACTTTGCATACTTGGATTGATGGACAGGATGCAGAGGATATTATCCCTCTTTTGAGCGACACCGAGCAATATGCTTTAGGGGTAAAAGCTGGTGAGATTTTAAAGAAAATTCATTCTATTCCTGCACCCAAAAATCAAGAAGACTGGTTTGCTCGCTTTAATAAAAAAACAAACATAAAGATACAAAAATATCATGAGTGTGGTATTAAATTTGATGGCGATGATAAAATAATTGACTATATAGAAAATAATCGGCATTTACTTGAAAATCGCCCCCAGTCTTTTCAACATGGAGATTATCATATTGGAAATATGATGATTGAAAAGAACAATATAGTTATTATTGACTTCGACCGTTTTGATTTTGGAGATCCGTGGGAAGAGTTTAATCGTATTGTTTGGTGTGCACAGTCTGCGCCACATTTTGCAACGGGGATTTTAAATGGATATTTTAATAATAATATTCCAATATTATTTTGGCAACTTCTTGCATTTTATGTTGGGAGCAATACATTGTCCTCTATTTATTGGGCAATTGATTTTGGACAAAGTGAAGTAGGCACCATGATGAAACAATCAGCGGATGTAATGGCGTGGTATGACAACATGCAAAATATTGTGCCGAGTTGGTATGTACATAAAACATAATGAACATTGAACTGTATAAGGGATAGTCTCCCTCTTAAATAGGCAAGAGTGATAACCTTGAAGTAATGAGTTGTTTTAGGTTGAATAAATTTTATATAATGAATGGAGAATACTATGCTATCTAAAGCTGATTTTGAGAATGCAAGGTTAGATTGTGCGATTAAGCAGAAAAAAGGCTTACATTTTATTTTGGCATCTATATTGATTTGGACTATGGTCTTGGTTGTGCAATTATTGGATATACCGATACTCACAAAAAACCTATTTGTATTTTGTTGTACAGCACCTTTATTGCCACTCGCTTTTGTTATTTCCAAAATAATAAAAGTTGATTTTCAAAACAAAGAAAACCCACTAACCAACTTAGGAATAATATTTTCAATCAATCAAATATTATATCTCTTAATAGCAATGTGGATTTATAATGCTATGCCGAACAATATGCTAATGATTATAGCAATGATTTTCGGGGCACATCTAATGCCTTATGGTTGGTTATATAAATCAAAAA
>CAYJLG010000016.1:0-53647 GCA_964371035.1 uncultured Clostridia bacterium
ATAGTAAATGTAAGCTCATCATCTTTTGTGAATTCAGATGCTTCATCTTCTGCAGCTTCATCCTCTGCAACTTCACCTTCTGCAAATGTAGATGCTTCATCTTCTTCATCTGTGTCTTCCTTAGGTTTATCGTATTCGCCTTTCGATTGGCTCATATAATATCCGCCTATGACTATATCTTCGCCTTTTTCAAACTGAACAGGCTCAAATGTCTCGACTCTCACTCCATTTTCATCTAATGCTTCTATCAGTATTCCGTCATAATCTCCCTCAATCGTAGGAATTACTTCAAAATATCCGTTTCCGACAGGCTTTACAGCTACATTTGTGATATTATTCGGTGCCGCAGAATTAGTATAGCTAAATTTCTCGTTTATGCCATCTTTAGCAAATACGGAGCTTACTCCCAAAGCATCGAGTTTATATACTACATTGACAAAATATTCACCTGTTTTAAACGATTCTGGTATTGCAATTACAGCTGTACCCTTCGTAGAATCAAATTCACCCATGCTATGTCCCATGTCTCCTGCCGCATTTGCTTCTCCCGATTCGCCTGAGTCAAAATCAAAACCTTCATATTCAATCTTTTCTTCTGTCAGATAGATGCTTACCACGCCTTCAGGAAGTGTCTTATCCCAATTTACGGTAACAGTTTCATTTACATCACTATAAGTATAACTCGCCTCTTCTATCTTTGCGATCGGAGCTATGTCATGAACATTGATATCCATCTGTTGATTAGATTTAAATGTCCAATTGCCTGAAGCCATTTTTTCAACAGGTATAGTAAAATATGCTCTTTGATCTTCACCTTCTATCTTTTGATACCAGAAATTCGCAGTTTCGTTGTTAACTACTTCGTTGTTCTCATCTAAAATCATCTCGACGAGCATGACTTCATTACCACTCGGATCAAATACTCTTATATCAGGATTTTCGTCAGTATAGTTGAAAAACTCTAACATTGCAGATTTTATCGTAGGGCTTATATTTATGACATATTCGCTGTTTGCATCGTTCATAGCCACTACATGACTGCTTTGTTGTGACAATCCATATAGATTAGCATCAGAACCTGCCATCGCATATTCAACCGAATTTGTCATGTTTCTCATATCTTCTGTAGAACTTGACAAAGATACATTGCCTCCGAAGATGAAGCCTTTATCGTCTGTTTCTTTAACTACAGCAGGAAGTGTAAAACCTCCTGTGCTCGCCATTTCAATCATTGGAGATGCAGATGCCTCATTTGGCCCTGGATAATCTCCCGTAGTTTCTCCACCCCAGTAATATTGCACAGAGAAATCAACTCCGCCTACTTTTACAGCACCATAAACTTTTTGCAAATCTGCACCGAGTTCTGCATTGGCTATGACTTTGCCTCCTAATCCTGGTACATTTGCCGGCATTACGACAGCACCTCTTAGTATGGCTTCAAAATAATCTTGTCCTGCACCTATAAATATGTATGCTAAAATTACTTTGAAGAAATTCGCATTTCCTTGTAAAGTTATCTTGAACTCAGGAGACCATTGAAGCACGAGTCCCAAATCAAACAATCCCGTGTCTTCCATGAAACTTAAGCCTTCAAATGCAACTACTTTCAAATATGGGATTCCTGCGACTATCTGTGAAAATGATACTTCTAAGGTTGCTACTCCTTCTAGTATTTTTGAAATTACCAATCCGACTCTAGCTGAGATCGTCAGCGGTGGCAACCCCCCCGATGCATTGTAAAATGTATCATAAAGATTTTTTATACCAAACCCGAGCTGTGATATCTGCGCAGGTGTAGATCCTATAGGTATCGCAAATTTTGGTCCGAGATCGGCGAATACAGATAATTCATCTGGTATAGGAGCGCCGTGTTCATTGACAATCATTGCTAATTTGCCAGAAAACTTTTTATCCTCTACATAAGGCTCTAAACCTATGCTAGATTCTATAGAAAATGATCTGTCATATGTATTTATCATGAAGTTAGCGCCTGTAAAGTTTTCTTTAGTTATATTTGCGAGCAAGTTAGGCATTTGGAACGCAACCATAACTTCAACTCCGATAAACCCTGTTTCTTCATCATTGATTTGCCCATAGAGCACATTGCTTATATCGGCTTTTATTCCTTGGTCGTTTATTGCCGTAGAATCATTTGCCGCCGCAACACCAGAACCAGCTTCAGATGAGCTGTCCTCAGTCTTTGATGTAGTCACTTTTCCACTTTGTGTTACTGTCTTTGTAGATTTCGAAGCTCCACCCGGACTTAGAAAGTTCAAATCTAAGCTTCCTGAAAATGCTATCGCATTTAACGGAGTTTCGTGCTCTACCGTGTCTTCATTTACCGGATATTGTCGCCTTAATTCACCTAGGTTGATTTCAAGACCCATACCCGAAAGTGCTGTTAAAAATGCATTTCCTATGTTTCCACCCGTAGGATTTCCGAATTTTAGCTCTATTCTTTTATAATTGTTCGAATCTGCAGGCAAATCTTCCATAGACAAAGAATATAATTGTCCGTCTCTAAAAGAGAAAAATGATTCATATGCTGTGATTTCATTTTCGTTGATATTTTTCAAAGAACCATCCATCTGTACGATTATGTCCTGTGTGTCATTAGCATTTCTTGATTGCTCGACAAGCATAGCATTAGTACTTGAATAACTCAAAATATCATTGATTATGACTGGAGTCGAGGTAGCATCTATAGTATAGCGATGTATTTCTTTTTGTGCATCTTCAGCCGTCCTTATGATATTTCCCTCTATATACATCATGAGTGTGTAATCATGTTTTTTATCCTCGTACAGATTTTCTATCTCTTGATCATATATATCTTCTCTGAATTTTTCAAATTGAGCTTCTGTAACAAAAGTTTGTATGTAATAGCTGTTGAAGTCTTCCTCATCTTCACTTTTTAGTATCGCAAGCACACTGCTTCGCTGATTTCTGTCTTTAGGGTCTTCTGTAAAATTGATATTTATCTTAGGTACAAAATTCTTTTTCGGAGAATCTCCCTCTTTGTTATCATCGCCAGAAGCCAGATTTATAGGCTCATCGTCTGTCATAGCAAAATTTACAGGTTCATCTGTAGCCAATATCATTTGTTCTTCGCCTTCTTGTCTCAAAGAAGCTGTATCGAGCAAGTCAGGATTTACTTCCATAGCTATCTGATAAGGTCCGAGTATAAATTCTTTTTCCTCATATGTCACGCCGTCTTCAGCCAAAGCTACATAGTTTGAAGGTACTATCGCAGAGATCACACCTGCATCGGGCTCTACAAATATGCTATTAGGATCTACCAATATTTTATTGCCTGTCATATCTACGAGATACATATCCCATAATGCTTTGTCTACTAAGTTTTCAAATCCTGTGCCTAATATTGTTATATATTTTTCGTCATAAGCATATAGTCTTTCAGGTGTAATTTTAGTGACCGTCATTTCCGGTTTGTTGTTGTAAAGGCCGGGAAGCAATATATGAGTACGTACAGAAGATAGAGTCTTGTTAGTTTCTGTGCTGACTATGTCTACACGTATCTCTTTGACAGAAGCTATTTCCTGTGGTTTAGCAATCAGCGGCCAAGTAAGTTTAAGACTTTTGCCCGGCTCTACCTCTGTTACTCCTATAGTCAAAGATCTGTCGACTCCGTCCGAGTCATCCAAAGCTAAAGCAGGTTCTTCTGCAGGTTTATCTTCGTCTTCATCTTCTTTTTCTTCTTCGATTATGAGCTTTATGTCTACATTTTTTAGTATGTTGTCGGGTACTAAAGTGTTGTCTAATTCGACAGTCACATTGAAACGTCCATCGTCCTTGTAACCTGCCAAATCATCTGTCAGCTCTAATTTTCTTTCAGACAGCAATGTCACACCAAATGCCGCATCACCACTTAGTGCTGTGTTCACCATTACACCGTAGTTTGTTTTGAAAGATTTTGTTTCCCCCACTTGCAAAGTGTTGTCTGTCCAATACATAGCCACCGCACTATCGGCAGTATCGTATAGGTTCGCTGTAGAAGAAAAATATGTACTTTCATTTACCTTATAGTCAAACATAGTTTCGGCTAAATTGTTCCAATGCGCCATTATGAATTTATCTGGCGTTTCTGTATCTGATGATACATAGTCGCCTGTAAATCCGTACGAAACCACTTGTGGTCCTATGAAACTATCAAAAGATTTCCACATCTTAGGGATTTGGTCGCCTGTGAGCTCTACTTCTCGTTCATATCTTACCAAATCTTCGGCATTTCCGCCTACAGTCTCTCCTATTTCAAAAGGTGCGCCGTCGCTTTCACCGAGCATAGTATCAAGCATTATACGTATGTCTACGTCGCGGGCAATATTGCCCGCGTTTTTGACATTATACTCAATAATCACATTTCCGAAAAAATCATCGGCCGCATTTTTTATAAGAGTCAATCTTTGCTCTATCTCTATGCCATCAATCTCCCATACAGAAGAAATTATGTTGTCATCAATTACCGTCGGCTCTTGGATAAATTTTCCGCTTAAGCCTAAAAATCCATATTCTCTTCCGTAAATATATTCTTCTCCGTCTTCTCCGCCAATTCTTACACTCGTAAAAGATGTGTCGAACTCGTCATTGACAAATAGTAGGTTTTTGTTTATATCGCTCTTTCTGGCTCTTGTTCCATCTAAAGTCTTGATATAAAACCCTCCGTTTTCTTTGTTTACATAAAGTGCTACGGAGGAGTTTCCGACACTTGCTATAGTGCTTGCATCTCCTGTGATGTCTCCTATCGCAAATACAGATAGAGGAACGGCATTGACAAACATCAACATAGCCAAAAACAATCCCAAAACACGATTAAAAATGTTCTTTTTATTTATGTTTGATTTGTTATCACTCATTTTGGTAACTCCTTTCTCATTCATCATACATTCCTCCCATTATTCTTCATCGCCAACAGATACATATAGGTGGAGCACTTGTCTTCTAAGAAGTGCATCTTGGAACATTATAGTGTACCATCCGCTGTTAGAAACAGTCATCTTTCCATTTTCTATAGGCTTAGTTCCGCTCTTCATCTGTGCTGTGTTTAGAAGTCCTGCTTTGTATTCTGCTGTTATAGGTATTTTCGGATCATCAGGGTTGCTGAAATCAACAGCTATGACCTTACTGTTTACAATCAATCTCTGTCCATCTGCCACTACTCTTACATAATTGTTTTCAGACTCTGTTATCAAGATATCAAAATTTCCTTTTTCGGCAAATATAATCTTTCTAACTGTTGAAGTAGTATTTCCTACCTTGTCTCTTGCAGTATATTTAACATTGTATTCGCCCGGCTCTGACGTAACTATGTTTTGTACTATATTTCCTTGTGGGTCTGTTATCTCTTTAGTCACATCAGCAGTTGTAAGTTTGTCTACATTGTCGCTTACTGTAAATGCGTTGAGTGCAGTTTCTAAAGCTTCATCATCACCTATAAACAAAGTTTGCTCTATTCTGCCTATAAAGTCGATTGTAGGAGCTATGTTGTCTATATTGGTGATATTGACTGTAACTGTTGTAGCTTGGTTGTAGCTGTCAAAGAAATTAAAGTTATATACACCATTTTCGTTTATCTTTACAGTATGAATCTTGCCTTGTGGTATATCTATCTTGCCTACAGATATCTGTCCGTCAGCAGTTTTGATTTCTCCATACACATACGCATCTTTGTTCGTAGGTGTAAATTTGACTGTCACGTCTCCTTTTACTACTTCTGTAGGTGAAACTTCGACATCCACTTCAACTCTCTCTCTTAATTTTGTGAGTCCTTCTACTTTTGCTACAACTATAGTCGAGTTGCCTGTTGGGTCATATACCGTGATAGGATAAGATCCATCTTTGTCGAATACGATTTCGAATTTTCCGTTATCTCCGTTAGGATTATCTGCTGCAGGAACTATCAGTGCATCTGTTTCATTCGCATCCTGAGTGATGACTACAGTCGCATATCCTGCTTCTGGTTCATTGTATTTTACTTCTGCTAGTTTGACCTTTGGTGCATCTTTGTCTATCCAATCTACTTTTACAGGTGATTTAAGTGAATAATTTCCAAAATCATCTGCTACAGACAATTGTATGTCTATATTTTTAGTCGCTATGACATGTACAAGCTCTCCGTCCGGTATTATTCTCACTCCGAGGGCGCTTAATGCGTCTGTATTGAGTTCAACATCATTTGCTGAGTAAGCTTTTGTAGATTTGATCGCTTCGTCAAACTCTAGAGTGGTCACGACATCTCTGTTTATCTTTGTGCTTGAAGCAGCAGGTTTGTATGGTGCATATGTTATGCTGTCTGCTATAAGCTTAGGCGCTGTAGCGTCAAACATGTCTACATTTGCCACAAATTCAGTAGAAGTTCCCCATTCATTTGTCACTTTGAAAGTGAATGTAGTGTTTTCTGTGAAGTCTTTATATACATAGCCTTCTGCATCTGTACCTGTTATACCTGCTTGGTCGATTGCCAAATCTCCATGTATAGGCGAGCCTTGTTCTACTATAAGAGTAGCTCTTACTTTATCGCCTATGTTATTGTCGTCTTCATCTAACATCTCATATCTGATTGCGCCGTCTACTCCCGCACCTATACGTCCGCCGGGTGCAAGTGTTATCTTGGTTTTGTTGTTGTTTGAATCTGTCAGTATCAAGGATATCTCCACATCTTTGTAGAACTTAAACTTAGTGTTTGTGCTTCTGTCAAGCACTTCAACACCGTTTGGAGTACCACTATCAAAAGTTATCTTAACATCTGTTTCATCAAATGGTACGAGGTTTACAAGCACATATTCTTCTGTGGCTACTATAGGGCCTGGCACTACGCCGTTTTCATCAGTCGTGAATACTGTGCCAATGTTTAGCACTTCGCCTTTGGCATTTTCACCGAAATATTCCACTCTGAAAGTCGGTGGGTTCGTATCATCTATGATGGTAGTGTCTATGCCTGTCGCTGTCGCCTTAATTTCTGTTATATTTCCTGCTCCGTCTTGAAGTACAAATATATATTCGCCATCTCTTAAAAATCTGTATGAAGAAACTCCCGCATCAGCGTATATCTTGTTGCCGTCTTCATCTTCACCCATATAAGTCATGTATTTTATGCTACCGACTCCGCTACCTGTGTCTTGTATATCTGTAAGTGTCGCTACTACGGCTGTTTTTACATCTTTGCCGTCTAATGTTTGATATATCTCTTCATAAGAGATTTCTGCTGTAGGTGGAGTTTTATCGAAACTGCTGATTGTTATAGTACCTTGGTACTCTGCTCCATCTGCTCTATGAACGGTATATGTATATGTTCCATTTTGAGTTGCATAAAATGATGCTAATTCATATACATTTTTGCTGTTTACGATCTCTTGTGTACCGTCTAAGGTTACAGCTTTATTGTTTGGATCTTTTACTCCATAGAAATACGTGGTACTCATCTCTTGTGAGTCAAGAGTCACTTTTATTGAGGCTTTGTTTGTAAATTCATTTTTGCCAAGCTCTGTTTCCGAATCACCTACAGAAAATTTGACTTTTGGGAATGCAGTATCGGAAATTTCTGTGATGGTAATATTCGCTTCATATTGGTTTCCGTATACATCGAAGTAGTAAATGATATGTTCTCCGTCTTCCGTGAAGTTAAATCCTCCATGTACTTTTTTGTAGCTCTCTACATCTGTAGGTATCGTATCATTTTGATTTTTACTTGCAAATACAGGTGCATTGAATTCGAGGCTCACGTCTACTGAAATTACTTCCTTTGCATAAGCTTCCGGTGTGCCTAATTTCTTCTCAGTCTTAGTCACTGTCGGAGCTTCAAGAGTATCTGTGCCTGATTTTACCAACAATAGATAGTCATCTGCATTGCTTATAGGATGTGCATTTTGCATTTCCCAAGTGTTTGCCGTACCGACTGTCGATGTACCATAATCTCCGTCACTTTGAATCAAGATTTGATTGATTCCTGTCGTTGTAGGTGGTACGAGTACGGTTACTGTGTAGGTAGACATGTAGTCGTTTGGACGCATAGGTTTAGGTATTTCAATTTTCTCTACCTTTAACCACGGTAAATCTATTCCATCTTCTATAATTGTCCATTGAAGGTTTTCAGAGTTAGCTCCGAATGGATTGCTTGATGGCATCCAATCTTCTTCATACGAATAAATCATGTCGTTTGCAAATGCTATTCTTAATGGTCTGTCTTCTTCTACTGTAGCACCAATAATAGGAATTAAGTCAGACAAATCCAAACCTAAAGCTTCGGCTTCTTCTGCTGTTAAGCTTTCGTTCATTCCCGTAGTAGGATTAAGGTATTCATAAAGTTCAACTTCTTTATTGTCATAAGCAGAAACTTTAAATGTCACAAACCCGTTTTCGTCTACAGATTTCATTCTGTCGTCAGCTACATAAGGTAATCCTTGCTTGTTTGTTTGCCAATCTGCGTTTAGCGTGTATTCACTTGCATATGCTTTGTTTGCATAACTTTCGCTATAATCATCATTCACCCATTCCACATGGACATTCGGTCTATCAATAACAAATAGATTTGGATTGATTAGACTATCAACTTCATTACCAGTTTCACTGCCAGCTAAGCTGTCAGCTACATTACCCATGCTGTCTCTGAAATAAATCTTCGTGTTCATAGCTGAATTCGGCGTTCCACCTGCTGCTACCGTCTGTTTTACGTATTCGAGCAGTTTAGCTTCATCTATTTCGACTTTTACAGGTTCTCCGGTATAGTCTATATAATCTCCATCTTTTGGTGGAGCTACAGAAATTGCATATTCTAAATCTTCTGCAGCTGTTTGATTGTCTGTAGCTGTAAATCTTGCTATCACACTGCCTGTTCCCGATTCGGTTGTGCTGTAAGTTGCCTCTATCGTCGGAGCATCTATATCAAATCTGAATATAGTTTCATGTACAGAGTAGTTGCCTCTTGCATCTACTACGAGCATTTTGACATTTATGTCTCCCGATTTTAAGTCACGTACATTGGTTATAGGGTTTACAACATAAGGTACAGGAATCGATATCGGTGCATAGAATACACCCTCGCCCTTCACATCATTCGGGAATTCTCCCGCATACATAGCGTCGGCAAAATATTCACGACCAGCATCTTTTGCAGGATCTTTCGATGAATCTACCTGTGGTCCGTTATAACTATCCTCTGGATAGAACCACCATGCCGCATCTCTTAAATATAATGTTTTTTCTTTTGGCATTATATTTCTTGTTTTGCTGTCGGGTTGTGCTGTAGTTATATCATTATCCCCATCTTTATAATCATTTAAGTTTATCGCACCATCGACATTAGGCACTACCATTCCTGTATTCGGATCTACTTTTAAGAAATCATACTCCGGATCATCCACTATGTAGTAAACTTTCATACCGCTGTTATTTTCATCAAATACATTGTCGGCAAGCTTTATCCAGTGAGTATACATCTCTAAGTAGTTTGTAGTGTCTATTGCCCCTACTCCTGTATGTATAGCAGGTTTTAAATCTGATTCTGTTATAAATATTTCATGCAAGCCTTCAGGCATAACAGTCTCTGTCTGTCCGGTGCTTGTGACTACTATATCATCATCATATCCATCATTATCTCTATCTCCCACTCCTACAGTATAATCAACCTTTGTCACAGAAACTTTTGGAGGATCTCTATCTATGTTGAAAGATATAGAATCTGTTGTACTCTGTCCACCATATGATTCGGCATATAGTTCCACAGTGTATACTCCCGATTCTAAGTTTTCTCTCACTCCCTCTATAGAGTTAGGGTCAAACTCAAATGTTGTCGTGTTGTTAGGCCAGTACATTTTTCCTATAATAGTTCCAATAGCATTTTCTACTTGAATATAACTATTTTCGGGGTTTATGAATAACATATCCTCCGATTCGTAAGCTGTAGCCCTTACTGTAGGTATATTTCTAAAATAGCTTAATTTTTCAACATTTTCTTTTGCCATTCCAAGGGTGGCAGTAGGCGCTTGATTGCTAAATCTATACGTCTTTGGTACTGAATAATCTAACCAACTATTTGTACTCCTATCAAACCACTGTATCCAAAGTTTGTATTTACCCGAAAAAGGATCGCCAAATTTTGTTTGTGCAGTTGAATTTGCTATAGATATAGCTGCAGGAGTAGTGCTACCATCATGATTATAGAAGGTTTCATCAAAGTTTGTTGGCTCAGCATCACCTTTTACCCATGCTATTCTGACACTATTCGTCGTATTATTTGATATTTTGATGTCATGTTCCGAAGCTATAGCGCCGCTTGTAGTGCTGTCCGCTATTTCAATATTAAACTTAGTCGAAAGTGAAAGCGGATAGCTGTTTTCAGCATTATACGCTACAAAGTTATTGTTCTTGTCATAAGCTTTGACATACAAAATTTTATTGTAGCCAACATCTCCATGTAGTGCTATATCTTCTACTATAAATTGTCCGTTTTCAAAATTTTCGGGCGACACTGTTTTTTCTTCTCCGTCTGTGAGAGGATTGTCACCAGGTGCTAACAGCTTATATCTTATTTTCTCTGTATCTACACCACTACCTATGCCGTCGTCTACATTTACTATGTATTGTATATTGACATCTGTTTGTAAATCTGTTCTGCTTGCAGTATGCGTTATATCTATCACAGGAGCTGTAGTGTCAAAAGTCAGATTTTTTTGTGCCGTGACTTTGTTTCCCGCCTTGTCGTATGCAGTCACAACTACATCTGTAGCCTTGCTATCAGGTGCTTTTAGGTACAGATAATGAGCGACATCACCCGGAAGTTTTTCTGCATTGTTAAATTTATCTGTAGCTTGTAGTTCTCCATTATTCATGCGTGCGACTTGATCTATATCTTGACCTTGACTTACAAAATAAGTCATACCTTCGGGGCCCGATACTGTATAGTGATCTACACCGCTGTTATGGCTTGTATTTTTATCATCTTTTACTTCCACTCTGAAAGTAAATAAATTTCCTCCGTCACCGGAAATATTTTCATCAACTGTGCTCTCTTGTGTAAAAGTGATTGTAGGTGCAACAGTGTCTATCATGTTGTCAGAAGTCATGAATTCAGCTCCTTGATGCTGTCCGACATCTGTATTATCCATGGTATTTCTACTCAAATCTTTTACAGTTCCGAGATTTACTTCTAATAATCCGTTTTTATGAACGACATCTAACCTCTCTATGTCATCGCCCTCTTTGATCGTATAATCAAAACCGTATATAGAGTAATTATCTTTTAAATTCGCAACTCCCGCGGAAAATCTTTTGTATTCGGGACTATCTTTGTCTGTAACATTTCGCCCATGAAGAGTAGTTTCATTATTGATTTCAAGCTCTCCTGCAGTATTAGACACCTGCTCGTTCATCACGACACCAAAAGTAACTTTGTCACCCGCTTTTAAATATCTCGCATCGGCGCCGCCTGTTTCTAATTTTTCTGAGTATATTGCGACATTGTAAATATACGGAGATTTGTTGTCTATGTAAAGTGGTGCGTTGTATTCCACATTTTTATACTCTTCAGGCTCCATGAAATCTGCCGTCATAGTGTTGCCGTACCAGTCTTTTACATTTTTTGCAAGCTCGTTTAAACTCGTACCTTTGATTTTGAAAGAATGTGAATCTAATTTTTCATTGTCGGGCACTTCATATTTAAATCTTATGTATTTTTGGTTTGGATTTTCACTTTCATAAGTAAATTCATAAGTGTCAACTTCTGTAGATGTAGGGTATTTAGATGCTTGTACATCTATTTTAAGTTCCGAACGAATAGCCTCATCAGTATATACATATTCATCAAAATGTACATCTATATATGCCTCATCACCGATTCCTCTATAGCTGTTGCCGGTCGCTTTTACAGGCATAGGTGCTTTGTCGTCCTTTAAGTATATCATTATATTTTTGTATTCCCCGTTAGGAACGTCTTCGCTTCCTCCCGTGTGAAATCTTACACCCAACTTTTGAGTGTCGGCAGGTACTTTTACCCATGTCAGTTTGCCTTCGCCGTCAAGTCCGACTATGCCTTCTTTGTCTCTATCCATCTTATAGTTTTTTAAAGTTACCCAACCTGTGCTCGTATAAGCAGCAAGTTCAGCGTACACTACAGCTGAATTTGAGTTTAATGTAGACACATACGTCTTCCAAGAACGCATATAAAGAGTAAATGCGGCACTTACCGATTCAGATTGAATAGCATTCATAACGTCTTTGTCGGGCACATATTCGGCTCTCACTTCCATTTCTTGTGCATATCGGTCTCTTGATATGTTTAGACCTATGCGGTTTCCCACCCAAGTTTGAGCATTTTGCACCATATTTACCGTAAACATTTCGGTAAAATTGTACCCTCCGTACATGTATACAGGGTATTCTTGCTCAGGTGACAGAAATTTTTGAAAATATGCTGAATTAGAGTCTACTTGAGATGATTCGTAGTCAGAAGCCTCAACAGGAACACTTACCTGTGCCACTACCATGACAAAAATCATAATCCATGACAAAATTCGTTTTAAAAGTGATTTTGATTTCATAAACTTGCTCACGTATGTTATTTTGCTTTCATCAGTTTTCAAGGCAAAAAACATACTCTCCTCTCTTTTTTAGATTTTTTCTGCTAGTAATAAATATTTTAATATATGATCAACGCCCTATCCCCATAAGTATGTCAAATTTTAAATCTATTTATATTTATACAACAGAATCTTCTTCCCTTTGATTTTTTCTATTTTTACTTATCCGTCGATAGCATGATTATCAAGAGTGATTATCGAAAAAATTTTTCCTAATTCAAACGAAGGTCCGTCTTCCCAGTAAACTCTTTTTCCATCCGTCTTAGGTTTGTGAAATGTTTCTTTTTCTATCAATTGTTTGAATTGAGGTTCTTGTATTCTTTCTTTTAATTCCCACCAAATGGTGTGGCCGTTTGATAGAGTTATAGCAAAACAATCGTCATTAAAAGCTTCAACGCTCTTTATCTTCGGAAATTTCTTTTTCGATCTCACAAAAATCATAATTTCACCTCCTAAATCAATTTTTAAAATCTACATAATTGTTCCAAGATTTATTTTACTCATGTATGATTATATCATTAAAATGCATAAAAAAAAGAAATGTGGCAAGATTGCCACACTTCTTTTTTTAATTACCATAAAATACTATTTTTAATAATAAAGCTTTAATTTAAAGTGAAGATTTTTCTTTATATTTTTTCAAACATATATCCAGCATTTCTACTTGAAGTAATAGTGTATTCACTACCTATCAGTTTTTTTCTCAGACGCTTTACTGCGCTTCGAAGCGCAATAGTGTCATTTTCAAGTGGTTGTAACCAAACTGTTTGGTATAATTTTTCTTGCGATATCACTTCGTTTTCATGACGGGCAAGCAACATTAACAACGTATAATCCTTAGGCGTTAAAGCTAAATCAATGCCATTTAACAATGCTTGTCTCGTTTTAATACATATTTTTAATTTTCCTTTGACAATATCTTTTTCTACATCATTTTTTTGTTTTTTTAGCAATCCATCTATTCTCGCGATAAGCTCTGTTATAAGATATGGCTTTGTCATATAGATATCTGCATCGCTGTTTATTCCCTCTACTATGTCGTCATATTGATTTTTACTTGTAAGCATAAGGATAGGACAATTTATTTTCGCTTTAATTTCTGTAGCAAAATCGAGACCATTTCCATCAGGTAGCATTACATCTAGCACAGCAAGATCGATATTTTCAACTTCTTCTAAAATCATTCTTGCTTTTTTTAGATTTTGCGCTGGATATACGATAAAATTATTACGTTTTAAAACTTCTGTGTTCAACTTCAACAAATTCATATCATCTTCAACCATTAAAAGTGATTTTTTTATCGATTCACATGTTTTCTCCATAAAAATCCTCCTTCCATGTAGGTATTGTAAATCTAACTGATGTACCTTCATTTATTTTACTTTCTATATTTATATCTCCACCATGAGCCTTTATAGTCTGCGACACTATATATAGACCTAACCCATTACCTTTATTAGATCTATGTTCAGGATATTGTGTAAATACATCTTTTAATAATTCCTCAGTGATTCCCTCGCCTGTGTCTTTTACTTCTATCTCAACAAAATCATTTTTATTTTTTGCATATATTGTAATCAATCCATCTCTTGTATGTTTTATTGCATTTGAAAATAAATTTAGTATTGCATACATTACACGTTCTTCGTCAACGTAAACACTCGGTAGGCAATCATCCAATTCTATTTTCAACTTATTACTTTCATCATTTATTATAGGAAAATGTAAATTTTCAAGCTTATTCATCAATTCTATTATGCTAACTTTTTCACGATTTAATTTAAATGTACCATTTTCCATAGCGGAGGCATCTAAGAGTTGTGAAACCATTCTTGATAGCCTTCTAGATTCATCGTTTATTACTCTCATGTTATCTACTATATATAGTCTATCTATTGTATCATCTTCATCTATTATTTGGCCTGTAAGTTGAGCAAATCCCGAAATCGTTGTAATTGGAATTTGAAGTTCATGAGATAAGCTTCTTAAAAAAGTTTCTTTTAAAATCCCCACCCTCTTTAAAGCTGCGGCTTCTGTCTTGCTCGCTTGCTCTGCGTGATATGCATCTTCTGTTTTCTTTGCAGTATTATAAAAAATAGAAGCTGATTGTGTAAATACTATAATTAACAATCCAAAATCATTTAGCAATATGTTTATACCAAATAGCTGTATATTGTTAAAAAACAACGCATCGTGTACCATAGCGAAAATAAATGGTAAAAAACCCATGACAAATAAAATTTGTTCCAATCGCACAGTTTTTTCTTGTATCATGCGCACTAAGCTTATAGCTAAAATTATCGACAAGATAATAGATGCAGATATATATACAACTTGGAATATCAACATGCTATAAGAAAGCTCTATAGTAGGTAAGATAATACAACATAAACTATACAGTGTAAACAAACTCACACATGTTTTCAAGAATATACTTGGTATTTTTTTAGGAAAAATCTGATTTGCAATCAACAATATCATCATTGATGTTATCGGACCTGATATATATTCGATACGAAACATTACTTCCCACGGTAAATCAACAAACCAACTTCCAAAAATTTTAATATCTGTTACGCCTACTCTCAATCCCCAGAAAATCGATAGTATAGCAAAATAAAAATGAGCTTTGTTATTTTTAAATATATTTACTAAAAATAAATGTGAAATAGCTAAAGCAAACAACAATCCAATAATTAATCCATTTATACCATATTCAATAGTCCTTTGTCTATTCACCAATTCAGGCGATCCTATTGTTAAATTTACTCCTATTCCATTTTCTCTGTGCACAAAATTATTAGCTTGACGTACAATTTCAATCACACCATTTTCAGGTTTTACTTCAAAAGCAAAATACGAATGTCCAGGCTCTGAAGTTTCTAAAGTCAATCCAACTTTACCGGTTTCTTTTCTCAATTCTCCATTTATATATAACTTTTCGCTATAATCAACACTATTTCCCATCACCATATAAGTGTTATCATCAGGCATAATCATAGTAAGTTTTATAGTATTTACACTTTCTTTCCATGCTTGTCCTATTATAATATCTTTAGATCTTTGTTCGAACTCTTCTGGAAACAAAAGTTCACCAGCAATATATTCTGTATTTCCACCAGTGATTATAATTTCATCTGAAAAATTAACTTCTCGCAAATCCCATATTCCATTGTCAGAATGTGTTACTTCAACATCAAAAAGTATAAAATTTTCTGAAGATTTCAAATACCAAACTGAAAAGCAAAACAAGGCGACAAAAATTAGAATTAAAATAAGCGATAAGTTTAACTTGTAATTTTTTTTTTGATTATCCATTTTATATCTCCTTATCTGTTTTCGTTAAACAACAATATCCGACTCTCAAATGCAAACGAAAATTGCATTTGGTCGGATTATGTTTTATGTTGTCAGTTATCAAATTTATCGAAATTTTAATTGTTTTTTACCACAGCAAATGAAAATTCAGCGCTTACACAAAGTTTTCCATCTACATATCCTTTACCTTTAGCAAAAACGAAAGGTAATTTCACTTTAACTATTTCGCACTCTGTGATAAAATTATCGCCAGGTTTAACAGAATGTTTAAACTTAACTTCCTTTAATCCTGAAAAATAAGGTGTAGAATCTTTTAAATCATCTGATTTAAATGCAACACACATAGTTTGTGCTAAAATTTCACATAAGATTACCCCAGGGACTACAGGATTTCCTGGAAAATGCCCATCTAAAAACCATTCATCACCAACTATTTTTTTCATTCCATGAGCAACGCCATTTTCATCTACATCTGCTTCATCAATCAATAGCATAGAATTTCTGTGTGGCAGCAAGTTTTTTATTTCTTCTTTGTCCATATTCTCCTCCAAAATTAGAGCCTCTCCAATCAACGTAAAGGTATTTTACAACCTTATTGCTAATTAAAATAAATTAAGGCATCACTTATAATGTTATGCCTTAAGATTATTGATTATTTTTATTTTATTTTTCCAAATGCAACACAAGCATTATGACCGCCAAATCCAAGAGATGTCGAAGCTGCATAATCTACATCTTTTTTGATAGCTACATTAGGCACATAGTTCAAATCACAACTCGGATCTGGTTCCTTGTACCCAATAGTTGGTGGTATAACGCCCTCTTTCAAAGCTAAAACAGCAGCTATAGCCTCTATTGCACCTGCAGCACCTAATGTATGACCTGTCATAGATTTTGATGAACTTATTACAGTATCATATGCTTTTTCACCTAAAACTGATTTAATTGCAGTTGTTTCCGTCGCATCATTTAAAGGAGTGCTTGTTCCATGTGCATTTATATAAATATTACCTGTATTTTCAATAGAAGCTTCTTCAAAAGCAAGTTTTATAGCTCTTGCAGCGCCATCGCCTTCAGGATCAGGAGCAGTTATATGATGTGCATCGCAAGTACAACCATATCCTATAACTTCCGCATAAATTTTAGCACCTCTATTAACTGCATGCTCATATTCTTCTAATACTAGTGCACCTGCACCTTCACCCATTACAAACCCACTTCTTCTTTTATCAAAAGGAGTAGATGCATTTTCTGGATCATCGCCGGTGTGAAGTGCCATCATATTTTCAAACCCAGCCATGCCTACATTATTTATAGAAGCTTCAGAACCACCAGCTATGATTGCATCAGCATATCCAAACTTAATAGATCTAAATGCTTCTCCAATAGTGTTTGTTGACGTAGCGCATGCTGTAACTACAGGCAAACAAGGACCTTTAGCCTTAAATTTGATAGCAATGCTTCCTGCTGCAATGTTTGATATTAACATTGGAATAAAAAATGGTGATACTTTTTTGATTCCGCCTTCATTAAATTTACCTACAGTTTCAGTTAGAGTGTTTATGCCACCTATACCCGATCCAAAATAAACTCCGAATCTCTCAGGTTCAACATTTCCTAATATTTGACTATCTTCAACTGCTTGACTTGCAGCGGCTATAGCAAATTGAGTAAATAAATCACTCTTTCTGATTTCGCCTTTTTCCATATATAATGTTGGATCAAAATCTTTAACTTCGGCTGCCAAACTAACCTTAAATGTGCTTACATCTATTTTAGTAATCTTGTCAATTCCGCATTTTCCGTTTATCAAACTATTCCAATATGAAGCTACATCATTTCCAACTGCTGTAATAGCTCCCATACCTGTTATAACTACTCTTTTCAAATTTAATCCTCCGTTTACATAGCTAATCCGCCATCGATTTTTATAATTTCACCTGTAATGTAATCTGATGTACATAAAAATGCTACCAAATCAGCTACTTCTTCAGCTTTACCAAGTCTAGAAAGCGGAATATTACTAATAACCTGATCAGTAAAATCTAATTTCTCTGTCATCTCTGTTTCAATAAATCCAGGAGCTATTGCATTACAACAAATATTTCTGCTCGAAAGCTCTCTCGCGACAGATTTAGTCAAACCTATCAAACCTGCTTTTGATGCTGAATAATTCGATTGTCCTGCATTTCCCATGATGCCTGAAACAGATGTAATGTTGATTATTTTTCCTTGCCTTTTTTTCAGAAACACACTTGAACAAAATTTTATCATATTAAAAGCGCCTTTTAGATTTGTATCTACTACTGCATCAAAGGCTTCTTCTTTCATAGATAAAATTAACCCATCTCTAGTTATACCTGCATTATTTACAAGAATGTCTATAGTACCCATCTCTTTAACTATTTCACTAACTACTTCTTTTACTTCATCAAAGTTGGAAACATCACATTTCTTAGCTATAGCATTTACTCCTAAAAGCTTTGCTTCTTCACAAGTTGCTAAAGCTTTTTCTTCATTACCAGCATATATAACCACTACGTCAGCTCCAAGTTGAGCTAATTTTAAAGAAATAGCTCTACCTATACCTCTAGAGCCTCCTGTAACTACTGCTATTTTCCCTTTAATCACAGTTAACCTCCGAAATCGTCTTTTTTAAAGATTCCATATTCTCAACATTAAAAACCTTAACATCTTTTGATATCTTAGACATAAACCCGCTTAAAGTTTTTCCTACTCCAACTTCTATGAAAGTATCTATACCGCTAGCTATCATGTTTTCCATGGATTTTTGCCAACGTACCGGATTAGCAATTTGATTTACTAATAATTCTGAAACATTATCTTCATATATTTCTGATGTGAAATTAGAATATACAGGTATATTAGTTTTATTAAATTTAATACCTTTTAAATATATTTCAAACTGACTTTGAGCAGTCGCCATAAACGGTGAATGAAAACCTCCGCTCACTGGCAATACCATAGCTCTTCCACCAGCCGTTTTAATGTCTTCTTTAAACGCTTCCAATTCATCTTTTGAACCTGAAACTACTAATTGACCTGCATAGTTATAGTTTACAGGATAAAATTGTTTATATTTATTGCAAATATTTTCTACTTCTTCGTTGCTCAATTTTAGCACAGCAACCATACAACTATCGTGTTCTTCGCCTGCAGATTGCATTAGTTCACCTCTTTTGCAAACTATTTTAAAGCCATCTGCATAGTCCATCGCTCCTGAAAAGCTAAGTGCCGCAAGTTCTCCTAAAGAAAAACCAGCAACAGCATCAGGTTTTATACCTTCTTCTACTAACGCAAGTGCAGCGGCTAAATCAACAGTATAAAGGCACGGTTGTGTGTTTTTAGTTTGCGCAAGTTCTTCAGTAGAACCATTAAAGCACAATTCTTTATTGTCAGCTTTTATTTTTTCAAAATCATCAAACAATTTTTTTGCAACATCAACATTGTTGTATAAATCCGAACCCATGCCAGGATATTGTGCGCCTTGGCCTGAAAACAAAAAAGCTATTTTACCCATTTGCACTTTGCCTCCAATAAACTTTCTGCCTCTTCAAATATTTCTTCAATAATTTCTTTTGCAGATTGTTCTTTTTTTATTAATCCAGAAATTTGTCCTGCCAAAAAGCTTCCTTTTTTCTCATCACCATCAACTACTGCTCGTCTATACGAACCTTCCCCTGCCTTTTCTAAATCTTCATCAGAAATATTAGTATATTCAAGCCTAAAATATTCTTTTGAAAAACTTGTCTTTATACCTCTTACGGGATGTCCTAATCTTTTTCCAGTAGCTATTGTCGATATATCTGTCGCCTTAAGGATTTTTTCTTTATAAGTAGGATGAATTTCACATTCATTAGCAACTAAAAATCTAGTTCCTATCTGAACGCCTTCAGCACCGAGCATCAGAGCAGCACAAAAACCTCTGCCATCTGCTATCCCACCTGCAGCTATTACAGGCACATCTACAGCATCACAAACTTGTGGAATCAAACACATAGTAGTAGTTTCACCTACATGTCCACCACTCTCGCCACCTTCAGCTATAACTGCACAAGCTCCGCTTCTAACTACCATCTTGGCTAAAGCAACAGATGGGACTACAGGTATAACCTTAATGCCTGCTTCAAGCCAATTTTTGATATGTTTTGAAGGATTTCCTGCACCTGTAATTACTACAGGTACACTCTCTTCAATCGCTAATTTAGCTATTTCATCTGAATTTGGCGCCATTAACATAATGTTTAATGCAAAAGGTTTATCTGTTATGCTTTTTAATGTTCTTATTTCATTTCTTACAGCTTCAGCATCACTATTTATTGCAGTAATAACTCCAAGGCCGCCTGCCTCAGAAACTGCAGCCGCCAATTTAGAATTAGATACCCAAGCCATACCCCCTTGAAAAAGGGGGTATTTGATTCCTAACATATCACAAATTGAAGATCTTATCATACAATTACCTTAAGCTAATTTAGATTGGATAAACTTAAGCAATTCTCCAACGTTGTTTAGTTTTTCTTCTAACTGTAGCTCGATTTCTAATTCTTCTTCAAGTTGCATAATCATTTCTACTGTGTCTAAAGAATCTATTCCCAAACTCTCAAACGTTGTGCTTTCAGTTACTGTGCTTGGATCACAATCCACGTTTTCTGCTATAATTCCTACTAATTTTTCTAAATTCATTTTAAATTCCTCCGATTTTTTTATAATTTTATTGTTAGACTTTCTATAATTATATTATTTTAAATATTTACTTAAATTTTTAATTAGAATATAATTTAACTGAAATTTTAAATTTATTTTTCTTCTTCTATGCTTCTTAAAAAGTATTCATTTAATTTTCTAATTCCTGATATCAAATGTAGTTTTTCAACATCATTTAGTTCTTTGCTTACAGCATCTACCATTTCTCTATGATATTGTTTGTGATAATTGTCAATTTTGATACCTTCATCAGTCAAAGTAACTCTTACTTGCCTTCCATCTTCTTTGCAATTATGTTTCTGAACATAACCTTTTTTTACAAGTTTATCAACAGCAACTGTCGCAGAAGGTCTCGTAATATGCATTTTAGTAGCCAATCTATTAATAGGTGCACCTAGTTCTCCATATTTTTTGACAATTTCAATAAGGTGCATTTCATTAATAGACAGAGATGTTTTACTGATTTTTTGCAAACTTTTTTCTTCTAAATTAATAATATTCCTATACGCATTAAATAAAATATCATTTAACGCTTCTGCAAACTCGCTCATAAAACCTCCGTGCATTTAGATAGTTTGTCTAACTATCTAAATATAACTTAACTTACTTTGAATGTCAAGAAATAATTTAAAAATATTTTTAGACTAGGTACTTATCAAACCAATTGCAAATTTCCAGCAATCTATTTATCCTATTGTGAGGCTTGCCCGAGCGTGAAAGTTCATGGTTTTCACCATGGAATAACGACATTTTAGAAGGAATTCCTCTTTTTCTTAGGTTTGTAAACATCATTATAGGATCACTCATCCAGCAGCGATAATCTTCGTCAGATTGTATAAATAAAGTAGGTGTCGTAGCATTTTGAACGTACTTTAACGGAGAATGATTCCACATTTTTTCTGGATTATCCCAAGGACTCGCAGCAACTTGACTAAGATTATGGTAATAACCTATATCTGTAGTTAAACACTTTGAAAGATAATTTGATATTGAACGCTGAGAAACTGCAGCCTTAAATCTATTTGTATTTCCTATCATCCAATTGCACATAAATCCGCCATAACTACCACCACAAATCCCTATTCTATTAGAATCTAGAGAAGGATATCTATTAATCACTTCATCTGTGAATTCCATAAAATCGTTGTAATCAGTTTCTCCTAATTTCCCTACTAAAGTAGAAAAATCATCTCCACGCCCAGAAGAACCTCTTGGATTAGTATAAAACACAAAATAACCTTTACTTGCCATGCATTGCATTTCATGGTTATATAACATACCAAACGCAACTTTAGGTCCACCGTGCATAGTCAGTATTCCAGGATATTTTTTACTTTCATCATAATTTGTAGGTTTCAAAACATATCCTTCAAGTTCATAGCCATCTTTGTTTTTAAATACAAAATATTCTGGTTTTACAACGTCATGCGAATTTATAAATTCGTCGCTAAAAGAAGTAAGTTTCTTCTCACCTCCATTATTTAAATCTATAGCATATATCTCTTGTGGATTATAATCTCTAAATGCTACACAATAAGCTGTATTTCTTGCAATATCAAAGCAATTTATAGCTCCTTGCGTTTTATTTATATATGATAGTTCAAAGTTTTCATTAATCACAGATAGATAAGAATTTCCCCAAGAAGTAAATAAACAATATATTTTGTTGTCTATTACTTTAAATGTAGAACCTGCTCCATAAGACATGTCACTACTTACGCTTGATCCAAGTGCTTCATCGTAATAGGCAACTTGAGATATGTTTTTATCTTTACCGACAACAAACAATTGAGGATTTTGAGATGAATTATGTTTTTTATCAGATCCCTCAAAAATTATTTTGCCACAAAAATATTGCGCCTTGTAAATATTATATAGTCCTTCATCTACCAATTTTCTAGTATATCCACTACCTAAATCATGCTCAAACAATTCGTGGCGAATCGGCATCATATCTGTATAAGTTGGTCCCCAAAACAGCAACTTCGTCTTATCTTCAGAAAGTGTATATCCAATTACATTAGTAAATTTTTCGGAAATTCGTTTTATTTCTCCAGTAGATTTGATAAAAATAGATATGTTGTTTCTATTTTTGTTTGTAATCCCTTGTCCATTAGCCCAAAACGGGATTTCATCAAAGATTAAAAAATCTTTACCCTCTTCTGCCCTATGTTCAGCTGGTTTCGGTTCTTCAATAGCTTTATTTATTTCAGTTATCAAATATTTATCGTCACTCAACACCTTGATGCTTCCTACTTTCGTTGGAACAGTAAAAAATTTTATCGCTTCGCCGCCATTCACGTTAAGTTTATAAAAAACTGTTTCATTTTCTTTGCCTTCTGAAGAAATTTTGAAGATAATATTTTCATTATCTATCCATGTTGCACTTCTCACTGTATCTCTATCTGTTATAGCCTTGATATTGTGTGTATCTGAATCTATACAATATAGTTTTGATACATAGTTATTATCTGTTTCATCAGCTCTAGAGCGAGTAAACAAAATGTTTTTTCCATCAGGAGAGCAATTTACTTCTGAAAAAAAGTTGTAATCATATAAATTTTCTATCTTAATCTTTTGCATAGTATATTTACCTCATATAACGAATTTTATCTGAAAATTTTCCATGTTTTTTTTAATTATTTTAAATACTTGTTCATCCAAGCTACTATCTCTTCCATTCGCTTAATACGGTTTTTAGGTTTACCTGAACGAGATAACTCATGATTATCACCTTTTAACAAACAAAGCCTCGAATCAACATTGTGCATCTTTAATGCTGTAAACATTTGAAGTGCCTCAACCATCCAACACCTATAATCTTCTTCGGCATGTATAAACAACGTTGGTGTAACTACGTTATGTGCATATTTCAACGGTGATTGTTGCCATTGCTGTTCTTGATTTTCCTCATGAGATGCACCAGTTTGATCAGGAGCAAAATAATAACCTATGTCTGTTGTGCCTTCAAATGATGTCCAATTAGCAATACTTCTTTGAGAAACAGCACATTTGAATTTATTTGTGTGACCTATAATCCAATTAGTCATAAATCCACCATAACTGCCACCTGTAACACCAAGTCTTTTAGCATCTATATCGCTATATTTCTCTATTGCTTTATCTGTAAAATCCATAAGATCGTTATAATCTATAGTTCCATATTTCGCTCTAATATCTCCGAATTCATTACCTCTACCATCGCCACCTCTAGGGTTGCAATATATTACAAAGTATCCTTCATTAGCCCAAAGTTGCATTTCATGATGATAAATATCAGAAAAAACAGTTCTAGGCCCTCCATGAATATGCAAGATAGCAGGATAACTGTTGCCTTCAACATATCCAACAGGTTTCATAACGTATCCATAAATTTCCATATTTTCTCTATTGATACAAGTTAGTGGCTCAGGAAGAGTTAGAGTATATTCTTTCACAACAAACTCATTAAAACCTGTCATTTTCTTGCATTTTTCATCATTTAAACAATAAATTTCTGCTAAAGTATTAATCTCTTGTCCAACCATCATGATTTTATCGCCTAAAACATCAAAGCTATCTACAGATTTTATATCAGATAAAACTTCAATTTCACCTGATTTAAGTGATACTCTATTTAGAAATCCATTATTTATCTTAGTAGTCAAATAATACATATATTCATTGTCAATCTTAACTACATTGCCACCACCATATCTAACATCAGAATTAGTACTATTGTTGCCTATTCCTCCAAAATTATGTTTTGTAATCAAGCTTTTTTCGCCCGTAGCTATATCTATTGAATATATATCGCCATATTCACCCATACCAAATTTTTTATTGTCTGTGCCTACCATTATTATTTCTTTTTCACCATATAAAGCAATAGATTTAATTCCATAAGTTTTAGGCTCGATTAGGCATTTTGTAGTTTGAGTTTCAAAATTATATACGTATAGCCCTGAATAAAGCGGTCTTACATCATCATATTCAGCACCCGTAAACACAACTTTTTTATCGTCATTTTTGAAATCCATTACATTAAACATAGGAGCTGTCAACGGCTGAACACTATTGGTTAATACATCAAAAACGTATAATCGATTTCTTTTTCTGTTAATTATGCCTTGTGCATTTCCCCAAAAAGGAATTTCTTCAAAAACTGTAAAAGATTTTTCGTTATATTTTGCCAATACTTCTTTTTTTTCAATTTCAGACATACCTTCTATATTAGGTCTGTTATTATCAAATTTTGCACTTACAAGAAATTTATTTGCTTGGATTTTTTTGATGTTACCAACTAGAAGCGGAATCTCAAATGCTTTTTGCGCCTCACCGCCATTAATATTAATCTTATAATATGTTGTAATCTCTTCACCATTTTTTAATTTTTCTTTAGTTTTCTTACATCTTGAAGAAGGAAAAATAATATTTTCATCATCTTCCCAAAAAAATCCTCTTACAGTCTCTTTAGAGGTAAGTTGCTTTGTCTTTCCACTCTCATTACACATTAAATATATCTGACCAACATATTTGTTTTCTTCTACTTCTGCATTGCTAACAATAAAAGCAGTATGTTTCCCACACGGTGAAATAGCAACTTCACTTAGAAAGTTGTATTCCAAAAAAGTTTCAATGTTTAATCTCTTCATAATTTACATCCATCCTTTTTTATTTTAAAATACATTAAAATCAAGATTCGTTATCTAAGAATAAATCTTTTAAATTCCAAAATTCTTTAAACTCATTATATTCATCTGAACTTGCACTTAATTGTTTTTCGCTATAATCTTGCTTTATAGCTCTTATCATCATGTTTTTAGGAGTATGCTCTAAATCGACGAACTCCACAATTTGCACTTTGTAACTATTTTTCTCTAAATATAGATTTCTCAAACTATCAGTTACTAAAGACGACAATCGTTCTTTTATCAATCCATGTCTTAACATAGGTTGTAGATTTTCATTGTTTATTTTACTAAAAAACTCATGTTGGCAACAAGGCACAGATAATATAATGTCTGCTCCCCAGCCTACAGATTTGATTAATGCAGCATCTGTAGCATTGTCACATGCATGGAGTGTAACAACCATATCGACTCTTAAATCAGTGACATAATCTTTTATATCACCTATTTCAAATTTAAGCTTATCATATTTTAATTTTTGAGCAGTCTTATTGCAAAAATTAATTACATCTTCTTTTAAATCAAGGCCAATAATTTCTGTCTTGATTTTTTTTACATTATAAAAATAATGATATAAGGCGAAGGTCAGATAAGCTTTTCCACATCCAAAATCGATAATTTTAAAATAATTTTCATTTGAGTATTTTTCGCTATCTACGCTCTTTTTCATCGCATCTTCAACTATCTCTAAAAACTTATTTATTTGTTTAAATTTATCGTATTTTTGCGCAAACACTTTGCCTTTTTCATTCATTATTCCTAATTCTATTAAAAAATCACAAGGCGTATATTCTGGCAAGATATAACTCTTTTGCTTGTTATGTGAACTTATTTGCATAGTTTTAGTAGGTTTGTTTTTCACAATGCGAATTTCACCGTTTTTCTTTACAAGCAGCTGATAATCAGCACTTTTGGTAAACAAATTGCCGTTTTTATGATTTATCGCTAGATTTTTTAGTCTATCACAAATTTCTTCTTCTGTTACATTTTCATGAAATGCCTGTTTTTCTGTGAATTTTTCAAGTTGATAAAACAAACCTTTTTTGTTACTAATTGGCTTTACAATGATTTTTTTATATTTAGCATCTGAATTTTCAGCATGCTCATCTAAGTTATAACAACCTGTAAAAACACAATAAATCAATGTTCTATTCAACACATTTTCTTTTAGTATATCATTAATATTCATTATCTTTTTGTTTGTTTCTCAATAAATTATGAGAAATAACATTCCTTTACTTAAAACTGCTCTTTAGTGATACTATTTGATTAAATACTAATTCATTTTCAGTCGAGTCGCTATCAATTATAAAATACCCATGTCTTAAAAATTGGAACCTATCACCAATTTGGTATTCTGTAAGGTTTTTCTCCATTTTACAATCTTTAAGCACTATTTTTGAATTAGGATTGAGTTTTTCTAAGAAGTTTGTCTTATCATAATCTTCAGCTTCCATCATATAATCATACAAACGCACCGTAGTGTCTATACAATTATTTGCGTCTACCCAATGTAATGTACCTTTAACTTTTCGTTCTGAAAATCCGCTTCCACTCTTAGTTGCTGGATCATAAGTACAATAAATTTCTATAATATTACCATTTTCGTCTTTCTTGAAGTCATTACACTTAATAAAATAAGCATATCTAAGCCTCACTTCATTTCCTGGATAAAGTCTAAAATATTTCTTAGGCGGTTCTTCCATAAAATCGTCTCGTTCTATATATAATTCTCTTGAAAAAGGTATCTTTCTTTTACCCATTAATTCATTTTCTGAATTGTTTTCAGCTTCTAAGTACTCTACTTCACCTTCAGGGTAATTTGTGATTATTACTTTTATAGGGTCTAAAACAGCCATGGTGCGAGGTGCTTTAAGCTTTAAATCTTCTCTAATCGCATTTTCAAGCATAGCTATGTCTACTGTGCTCTGCGATTTTGACACACCTATATCATCTAAAAATCTGTATACAGCTTCAACAGTATATCCTCTTCTTCTTACACCTGAAACAGTTGGCATACGAGGATCATCCCATCCATCTACTAAACCTAAATCTACTACTTGTTTTAAATATCTCTTACCCATCATAGTTTTAGTTAAAAATAATTTTGCAAATTCTATCTGCTGAGTTGGTTCATCTTTGTACGCATCTAAATTAGACAATACCCAATCATAAAACGGTCTATGATCTTCAAACTCAAGAGTACATATAGAATGTGTCGTACCTTCATATGCATCTTCAATTGGATGTGCAAAATCATACATTGGATAGATACACCATTTATCACCTGTATTATGATGTGTTTCATGCATAATTCTATAAATAACTGGATCACGCATATTAATATTAGGGCTAGTCATGTCTATTTTTGCTCTTAAAACATACTTGCCATTTTCAAATTCGCCATTTTTCATTCTTTCAAATAAATCAAGATTTTCTTCTATCGACCTGTTTCTATTAGGGCTTTCTTTTCCTGGTTCTTTTAACGTTCCCCTATATTCTCTGATTTCTTCTGCTGTCAAATCGTCTATAAAAGCTAAATCTTTTTTTATTAATTCTACCGCACATCTATAAATTTCATCAAAATAATCAGACGCAAACAAAGCCTCATCTTTCCACTCAGGACAAAGCCATCTAATATCTTCAATCATAGAATTCACATATTTAATATCTTCTTTTACCGGGTTCGTATCATCAAATCGTAGTTTGAATTTTCCACCATTTTTCACTGCTAATCCATAGTTAAGGCATATTGATTTCATATGGCCTAAATGCAAAAAACCATTAGGTTCAGGTGGAAATCTAGTTTGAACTCTAGCATCGTATTTTCTGTTTTTTACATCTTCATTAATAATTTTTTGAATAAAATTAACAGATTCTTTGTTTTCATCGTTCTCTTTGACTATTATATCTTTGTTTTCGTTCATTTTACTATCTCCTCGTCAAATTATTTATCAATCAATAATTTTAATATTATACTATATATATCATTTGTATTTTAATCTTTAAGTATGTCTAAATGCATCGCATCTATCGCTTCTTTCCAAGGTACATTATAACCTGCACCTTTAGCGCAAAATATGCTGTCTGCTGTATTTTCTCTATCAGATTCAGGATCGTATCCGCAATCTTCTACTACTTGAAGTTGATTGTGGCATTCTCTATACCCATCAAAATCTAAAAACAATCTTCCTTCACCTTTAGTAAACGAAGTGAATTCTGAAACATAACCTTCCATAAGACTTACTGGAGCAATACCTATGATATTTACTTCGTCACCTACAATATCAGGTGTATCAAAAGTACCTTTAAGTTTCTCTATGTCAGATAATATTCTACCCATAAAGTTAATATCGGCCGAAATAGAGAATTTATAATACGGCTCTAACAAAATATTGTCACCGTTCATAAGTCCGTGCCTAACAGCTCTAAATGTGGCTTGTCTAAAATCGCCACCTGCAGTATATTCCTTGTACGCTCTGCCATTTTTCAATGTTATATGCACATCTGTAAGCGATGATCCTGTCAAAACTCCAGCATGTTGTCTTTCAAAAATATGTGTCTTAATAAGATTTTGCCAATTTTGTCCTAAAGTATCTACATGCACTTCGCTATTGAAACTAATACCACTACCTCTTTCAGCAGGACTAATAGATAAATGTACTTCTGCATAATGTCTTAGTGGTTCAAAATGTCCGCATCCATAAGTTTTGGATCTCAAGCTTTCTTTATACAATATTTTGCAATTTGAAAAAGCAATTTTAATTCCAAATCGCTGTAAAAATAATTTTTCTAAAACTTCAACTTGTATTTTTCCTGCTATGTTTATAGAAATTGTTTTCAAAATTTCATTGTAATTTACAGACAAAAGTGGATCTTCACTCTCTAATTCTTTGAAACATTTAAGGACTGTTTGTAAGTTTTCTTCAGAAATTACTACATCTGCTCTCATAAGTGGAATTAATTTGATTTTCAATGGTGTTTCATCACCTATCACATCGCCAGGCATTAAATCTGTCAAACCCATTACTCCTACTAGATCTCCACTTTTAGCAACTTGTACTGAGTTGCTTTTTTCAGCATTATATTCTCGTATTTCATTTATTTTTTGAACTGTATCGTTAATTGTTACAACATCTTTTACTTTCAATATACCTTTAGTAACTTTTAGATGTGTAATTCGATTTTTTTGTTTATCATGACTGACTTTATAAACTTTAGCTGAAAGTTTGTCGCAATCATTTGTATACCTATCTTTTGCCAAATGGTATATACCATCTAAAAGATCAATTACTCCTATATCATTTAGCGCAGATCCTGTAAATACAGGAAACACTTTGCGCGTACTTATCATGTCTTTTGTAGTTTTAATCCACAAATCATTGTCAAAGTTATCTTGTATAAATTGTTCTAAAAGATTTTCATCTAAAGAAGAAATATCTTCACTTAAACTCTCATCAAAGTGTCCCTCCGAAAATCTTTTAGTAAAATCTACAACATCTACTTTCCAACGCTCCTTAATTTTTTGAATAACTTTTTGCACGTCTGCACCAGTTCTGTCTATTTTGTTAATAAATATGAATGTTGGAACTTTGTTTTCTTGCAAAATATTCCATATCGTATTTGTGTGATTTTGTATTCCTTCAACTGCACTAATTACTAACACTGCATAATCTAGAGCAAACAGACTTCTTTCAAGTTCGGCAGCAAAATCAACATGACCTGGTGTATCTAATAAATAAAAGTTCTTTTCTTTATACAAAAAATTCGCTTGTTCTGAAAAAATAGTTATGCCTCGTTCGCGCTCTATGTCATTATGATCTAAAAATGTATTTTTTGAATCTACTCTACCGACTTCTTTTAAAAATTTACCATGATACAAAATTTGTTCAGACAAAGTTGTTTTGCCATGATCTACATGCGCCAAAATTCCAAAAGTAATACCCATACAAAACTCCTTTTGCATTTGCAATCAAAATTTGCAAACTTAATATCATCAATCAATTTAAATCAATTGAAAAAATTATATCATAATCAAGAATGGATATCAACAAATTATGCAAAAAAGAAAAAGTTCAGCTCGCAACATCTACAGCTAATAGTAACTATCGCAACTGAACTTTTTATAGTAATTTTACAGATATTCTTTTTCTTTTTTTCTTAGAAATAATATAAATAATGAAGGAATCAAGATGCCTCTAATAATAGAAGAAATAGTAATACTCCACCAAATACCGTTTATACTTCCCATCACTTCAATCAATACTATCGCCATTGGAATTCTTAGCAAGGTAAATGCTACATTTACAGTAGCAGACAACTTCGTCTTTCCAAACGCTGCAAATGCACCATTCGTGATTATTTCTACACACATAAACATTTGAGAATAACCTAAAATAACTAAATAATCTATACCCATAGGTAATACATCTGCTTCAGGTATAAAGGCATAAAAAATTGGAGAAGCAAATATTATTAAAATCGCACTAGTTACAATTCCAAGCATTATTCCTAATCTTAACGCTGAAAAATAACCTTTTTTTGCTCTATCAAAGTTTCCTGCACCATAGTTTTGTGAAATAAAAGAATTTAATGCAACTCCAAACCCATCAGCAGTCATCCATGATATAGATTCAACTTGACTTCCTACTTTTTGAACCGCTACTGCCGCAGCCCCAAAAGAGGCAACAATTCTTGACAAATACATAGCTATAAAAGTAAACATACAACTTTGAGCAGCTGGAGGTATACCTATCTCACTAATAATTTTAACTTTTTTCATATCAGGTTTTGATAAAAGCTTAATACCATAAAACAGACTGTCTGTTTTAATATAAACTAGATACAAAGAAAAAACTACAATCTGAGCTAAAACAGTTGCAATAGCTGCACCTGCAACTCCAAATCCTTCTATTGGACCAATGCCAAAAATAAATAGTGGATCTAGTATGATATTTGCTACTAAACCTACTGAATTAACAAAAAACGGTGTTCTGCTATTTCCAGTCACAGTTATCATGCCTGTAATTACTTGATTTAAAAACATAAATACTATACCGGCTCCAACTATTTTTAGATAACTCTGTGCATCATTAATTACTACCTGTGCTTCAAAATTAAAAAAACCAATCAATTGATTTGCAAAGATAAGCAAAATCAAACTGTAAACAATTGCAAAAATCACACTCATTTGTATAGCAGTTTTGACGTATAACTTAGCATCAGAGTAGTTTTTTGCACCTAAAGATTGACCTACTTTGACTTGTCCTCCCGCTCTACAAAGCGTAATTAACCCCTGAGCAAGCCACATGAACATTCCAGCAGCCCCAACTGCTGCAACTGCATCACTCCCTACTCTACCTATCCAAATCATATCTATCATATTGTATGCCATCTGAATCAAAGATGTCAACATTATTGGCAAGGCTAAGCTTGCTAACGAATTAACTATATTTCCAGTTAATAAATCTACTCTGCTCCTCATTTTTTCCTCTCAAATTACCTTGTTATTTAATATATATCACAATTAAAGCTAGCTGCGAATATATACTTCCCTATTATTTTTTTCTTAAAAGCTCATCAATAAAAATAGATGGTGTATGTGGAGCCATTATGTTAAGAATTTTTTTTGCTCTAGTTAACCCGACATAAAACACTCGTCTCTCTTCTTCTAAAATTTCAAGATATTCTTCATCTGTTTCTTTTCTTCTTCGTTGTGGAAATTCATCATGAATGTTATCGATTAAATATACAACGTCATATTCAAGTCCTTTTGAACTATGAATAGAAGAAAGTGTAACGTTTGAACCTCTATTTTTAGCACATTCACTCAATAAATCTTGAAGACTATAAATTTTATTGATAAATTCTTCTAAATCTTTACAAGTTTTAGATATTTCATCTAATATTTCTAAAATTATCACTGTTGAACTTAAAGTATTTCTTCCTGAATCATCTAGTTTTTCAAGATATGATATATATTCCAAATCATTTTTAATCACATTAATAATCATTCCAGGTTTTACATGGGTCAATTTTTCAACATCATATTTGAAATTTTCAATTCTTTCCTGCATATAATATTCAAGTCCTGGAAATTTTCTTAAAATACTATAAACAGATGCAGTTTCGTCTTTATATTTCATTACAAAGTTACACATCTCTTTGCTAAAGTAAGTATAACTTTTATAATAAATCTTTGAAAAAGATTCTCTGTCTTTATTGTTCATCGCTAAGTTTAAAAAAGATAATACGTCATATAAAACAAAACTCTTGAAAAATTTAGTTTTTTCTTCTTTAATAAAAAAATCGATATTTCTTTCTTTTAATGCATTAGCAACAATTAGCGATGAAATATTATTTCTATATAAAATTCCAACAGTTTTATTTTCATATTGCTTTAAATCATCTACCAAATAATTACATTGAATTGCTCTATTTGGCATTTTGACTACTTTTACTTCATTTTCTTTTTTTGAGAATGCAACAATTGATTTATTATATCTTTTGGTGTTGTTTTTAATAAGTTTTGATGCAGCACTTACAATGTGTCCATCTGATCTAAAATTATTGCTTAGCAAGAAGATCTCGCCTGAGTTATATATTTTTTTGAAATTAAGCATATATTCAGGCAAACTACCTCTAAACGAATAGATAGATTGGTCATCGTCTCCTACCATGAATAGATTATCATCAGATATGACTTTAATTATAGCATGTTGAATTTTCGAAGTATCTTGCATTTCATCTATTTGAATAAAATCATATGTTTTCCTGATTTTTTCGCTATAATAGCTTGTTTGTGATAATAGCCTGTATCCAAAGTGTAATATATCATCAAAATCCATAAGATTATGACTCCGTTTATACTCGTCATATTTCATCACGATTTCTTTAAAATTTTTAATTTTAATATCGTATTTTTGATAATCTTCATAACCTATCATCATATTTTTAACAAAACTTATTTTACTAACAACATTTTCTATTTCTTCATCATTGACTATATTATAATATTCTTTAGCATATTCTTTTTTCAAAATAGTTTCGATTATTTTATAATTACTTTCTACAAGAGCTAGCTTTTGATTTTTTCTTCTAAAATAATCTTGTACTATCTTATATAAAAACGAATGAATAGTTGAAAAATCAGCCTTCAATAAGTGTTTTTCATCAAAAATAGAACTGAATCTATTTTTCATATCTTCAGCTGCCATTTTTGAAAAAGTAATTGTTAATATTTTACTTTCACATAAATTTTCATAAATCAATCTACCTGCTCTTGAAACTATAACAGTAGTTTTGCCCGAACCTGCCGTAGCTAGTACAAGTGCATTTCCTTTATTGAAACTTGCAGCCTTTACTTGCTCTTCATTCAATAAAATATTTTTTTCTTTCCTAAGAAAATCAAAAAAATCCATATACTCCCCTAATTAAAAAAATGCTGTCATACCTGAAGCAAAAACTGAAATCAACATCATTGCTGCAATTATTATACAAATTACTTGAGCAATTTTTCTAGTTTTATTTTTACGCATAAATACACCTCCAAACATATAGTTTATTACGTATAATATTACTTTTAAAGTGAGCAAAACAAATTTTGCTCACTTTATTATACAATAAAAAACTATTTTTTCTTCATAGTTAAACCTATTCTTTGTTTTTGAACATCTACAGATTTTATACTAACATTAACAATATCTCCTACTGCAACAACTTCCATAGGATGTTTTATATATCTATCAGACATTTCTGATAAGTGCACAAGTCCATCGTTTTTCAATCCAACATCCACAAATGCACCAAAGTCAACTACATTTCTAACCGTACCAGTAAGTGCCATACCAATTTTTAAATCTTCAATCTTAAGTACATCATTTCTAAAAATAGGTTTAGGCATCTCATCTCTCATGTCTCTACCAGGTTTTTTTAGTTCTTCAACAATATCTTTTAAAGTTGGAACGCCAACATTTAATTCTTCTGCTAGAACTTTTAACCTTGACTCGAACATCTCTTTAGAAGATTTTTTTTCTTCTTTAACTTTTAGCTGAGATAATGCTTCAAAGCCTTTAAGTTTTTTGTTATTGCCTTCTATTTTCAAAGCTTTTGGTTCTTCTTTAATCTTAAGAGCAACGATTCTGTTAGTGATATCAGACAATTTATCATTTTTTACATCTTCTAATGTGTAATTTAATCTATTCAAAAGATTTTCAGCGATTTCGTAAGATTCAGGATGTACAGCTGTTTTGTCAAAAGGAGAAGCTCCATCAGTAATTCTTAAAAATCCTGCACACTGTTCAAAAGCTTTATCGCCTAACATCTTTACTTTTTTAATCTCTTTTCTGTTTTTAAATTTACCATTTTCTTCTCTATATATTACTATATTTTTAGCAATAGTTTTTGAAATACCAGATACATACTGTAACAAAGCTGTTGAAGCAGTATTTAAATCAACGCCTACATTATTAACACAATCTTCTACTACTCCATCTAATGCTTCACCAAGTCGCGTTTGATTTACATCGTGTTGATATTGTCCTACTCCAATACTTTTAGGGTCAATTTTTACTAACTCAGCTAACGGATCTTGCAATCTTCTACCTATTGATATCGCCCCTCTAACCGTAACATCTAAGTCTGGATATTCTTCTTGTGCAAGTTTAGATGCTGAGTATACAGATGCACCAGCCTCACTAACTATAGTGTATGCAGTGTCTCCACTTAATTTCCCAAGCATATCCGCAACTACTGCTTCTGTTTCTCTAGACGCAGTTCCATTGCCTATAGAAATAATATCTATTTTATACTTTTTGATTAATTCAGACATTTTCTTTTGAGATTTTTCTATCTCATTTCTAGGTTCATTTGGATAAACAGTACAAAATTCTAACAATTTGCCTGTGCCATCAAGCACTGCAAGCTTACAACCCGTTCTAAAACTAGGGTCTACCGCCAATACATTCACATCTTTAACAGGTGCAGCAAGCAATAAGTTTTTTGTATTTTTTCCAAATACTTTTATTGCTTCTTCTTCAGCTTTTTCTGTTAATATATTTCTAATTTCTCTTTCGATTGAAGGAGCTATCAATCTCTTATATGCATCTTCAGTTGCAGTTTTATAAAAATTAGTCGTAGTAGCTTCTTCATTTTTGATTTCCTGCGAAATCAAATAGTTTACTATCTTATCATCAGGAGTAGTTAGTTTTACTTTTAAAACTTTTTCTTTCTCTCCTCTATTTATAGCTAATACTCTATGATTTGCAATTGTTTTTACTGCTTCTTCATACTTGTAATACATTTCATATACAGATTCTTCACCTTCATTTGCTGCTTCTGTAGAAAGTACAGCTTCTGATAAATAAATTTCACGTATTCTCTTTCTATATTCTGCATTATCAGATACCATTTCAGCAATTATATCCATTGCACCCGCAAACGCATCTTTAGTGTTTTTGACACCTTTTTCTTCATCAATAAATTGAACTGCCATTTCATCAAAATTTACAGAAGTAGAATCTTGAGCAAGTATAATATTTGCTAGTGGCTCTAATCCTCTTTCTTTTGCTTTTGATGCTCTTGTAGCTTTCTTTTGTTTGTATGGTCTATATAAATCTTCTACCCTTTGAAGAACTTCTGCTTTAGTAATCTCAGATTTTAACTCTTCAGTCAATTTGCCTTGTTCGTCAATCAATCTTATTACTTCTTCTTTTCTTTCTTCAAGATTTCTTAAATAAACAAGTCTTTCATAAAGTTCTCTTAAAACTACATCATCTAAAGAACCCGTCTGTTCTTTTCGGTATCTAGCTATAAAAGGTATAGTATTTCCTTCATCTATCAATTTAACAGTGCTATCTACTTGACTAGCCTTTAAATTAAATTCTTTGCATAAAATACTGTTAATATCTATCATTTTCCCTCTCCTGTTTAATATCTTATTTGTTTAAATCGACATTAATAATTTTTCAGATCTATTACGCACTATTTCATAATTTTAGTTATTTTCTGGAATAGATTTGAATTTTAAATATTCATTAATAAACAAATCTATACTTCCGTCCATAACAGCTTGAATGTTTCCTGTTTCAGCATTAGTTCTATGATCTTTAACCAAGTTATATGGATGAAATACATATGATCTAATTTGGCTTCCCCATGCTATCTGATTGTATTTTCCTTGAATATCTTCAATTTTTTCTTGGTGCTCTGCTTCTTTTATTTCAATCAATTTAGCTTTTAACATTTTCAAAGCAGTCGCTTTGTTTTTATGTTGAGATCTTTCACTTTGACAAGCAACAACAACACCTGTTGGCAAATGTGTAATCCTTACAGCTGAATCAGTAGTATTTACATGCTGTCCACCTGCTCCACCTGAGCGATAAGTATCAATTTTTAATTCTGATTCATTGATTTCTATACTTCCATCATCCTCAATTTCAGGCGTGACATCTACAGATGCAAACGAAGTATGTCTTCTGTTATTAGAATCAAACGGAGATATTCTGACAAGTCTATGTACTCCTTTTTCACTCTTTAGGTATCCATAAGCATTTATACCTTTAATAAGTAGAGTTACATTCTTTATTCCACCTTCAGTATCCTTTAAAAGATCTAGTATGTCAACCTTAAATCCTTTTGATTCTCCCCATCTTGTATACATTCTAAATAACATTTCTGCCCAATCTTGAGCTTCAGTTCCGCCTGCACCTGCATGTACAGACAAAATCACATTATTCTTATCGTATTCACCGCTCAACATTGTCTTTAGTTTAAGTTTTTCTAGTTCATCATCTATGATTTTCATCTCTGTATTAAGTTCTAAGGCTTGACTATCGTCCTCTTCTTCTTTAATCATTTCCAATAAAACCTCAAAATCTTCAACACTTGACCTCATTGTTTCAAACTCTTTAATCGTATCAGTGTTTGATTTCAATTTTTGTGAAATTTTTTGGGCTTCTTCTTGATTGTTCCAGAAATCTGAACTTTGCATAAAAACTTCAAAATCTCGGTTTTCCTCCTTCAACTTATCTAAGTCAAAGAGAAACACCTACCTCTTCTAAAATGCTCTTAAACTTCTTCAATTTTTCTCCGTATTCATACAGATCTATCACTTTACCAACTCCTTTAAACTTAATTTTTAAATTAAATAATTTATATTATATAAATCAATACCATTATTCAGTTTCGTTAATGCCACAACATTTTTTATATTTCTTTCCACTTCCACAAGTACAAGGATCATTTCTTCCTACTTTTTTGTCTTTTTTTACAGGCTCTTTCTTTAAAGGTTCACCGCTACCACCAGCACTTGTTCCTGTTATTTTAGCTACCATTTGTCGTTGCATTTGTTGTTGCGGTATGACTCTATAAATAGCTCTTACAGTATCTGATTTTATATTTTCAATTAGTTCTTCGAACATTTCGAAGCCTTCTTTTTGATAAGCTCTAACAGGATCTTCATTTCCTAACGCTCTAAGACCTATACCTTGTCTCAATTGATCCATTGCATCTATATGATCCATCCAAAGTCTATCTACAGATCTTAACAATACTATTCTCTCTACTTCTCTGAATTTTTCTTCACCAAATTCAGATTCTTTTTTTGAATAAAGTTCTTCTGAAACCGTCTTTAAATTATTGATAAAATCATCCCTGTCAATTTCAGCAGCCTTCGATTTATCAAATTCAAATTTAAACGCAAACAATTCTGTAAAGTAGTTTTCTAAATCTTCTAAATCCCATTCTTCTGGATATTTATCAGCAGGTGCATACATCAACAAACCTTTTTCAATCATATCGCTGATCATTTCAGATATATTGTCTTTAATATCTTGCCCAAACAGTACTTTTCTTCTTTCAGAATAAATTATTTCTCTTTGTTTATTCATAACATTGTCATACTGTAATACATGTTTTCTTATATTAAAGTTTCTACCTTCAACTCTACCTTGCGCAGTTTCTATAGTTTTTGTCAACATACTATGTTCAAGCGGCTCATCATCAGGTAATTTAAGCATTTCAGTAGCAGCTTTAATTTTATCACCAGCAAACAATCTCATCAGATCATCTTCTAACGATATGAAAAATCTTGATGCCCCTGCATCTCCTTGTCTACCTGAACGTCCTCTTAACTGATTATCTATACGTCTAGACTCATGTCTTTCAGTACCAATAATATATAGTCCACCTGCAGCCTTAACTTTTTCTTGACCGTCTTTTAACTCAGCCTTTGCTTCTTGCAACAATTTTTTATATGTTTCTCTAGCCTCTAATATTTCTTCTTCAAAAACTTCATTAAATCCGTCACAAACAGCTATAAGTTCATCACTATAGCCTTTTGATTTCATTTTATGCTTTGCTTGAATTTCAGGGTTTCCGCCTAGAACAATATCAGTTCCTCTACCTGCCATGTTTGTTGCTATTGTGACAGCGCCAAAACGCCCTGCTTGCGCTACTATGTCAGCCTCTTTGTCGTGTTGCTTTGCATTTAACACTTCATGAGGAATTCCTATTTTTTTAAGCATTTTGCTTATCATTTCTGATTTTTCAATAGAAATTGTACCTACTAAAATAGGTTGACCAGTTGCATGCTTATTAGCTATCTCTTTTACTATTTCAGCATATTTGATGCTTTCATTTTTATAGACAACGTCTGATCTATCTTCTCTAATTACAGGCATATTTGTAGGTATTTCAACAACATCCACACCATAAATTTCTCTGAATTCTTCCTCTTCTGTCTTGGCAGTACCTGTCATTCCTGAAAGCTTGTTGTACATCCTAAAATAATTTTGGAAAGTTATCGTCGCTAGAGTTTTAGATTCTTTTCTTACTTGAAGTTTTTCTTTTGCTTCGATAGCCTGGTGAAGTCCATTTGAATATCTTCGTCCATACATTAAACGTCCTGTAAATTCATCGACAATTATTATTTCTCCATCTTTTACAATATAATCAGTATCTCTTTTCATAATATTGTTTGCTTTTAAAGCCTGATTTATATGATGTGACACTTCCATGTTTTGTGGATCTGCCAAATTTTCAAGACCAAAGAAATTTTCTGCTTTTTGTATACCCCTAGCAGTCAATGTAACGTTTTTAGCTTTTTCATCTACTACGAAATCAAAATCAGCGTCTTCATCCTCTACATTGCCCATGATAAAATCCATTTTAGATTTTTTTTCATCTGGGCTCTCTATTCTTCCCTTTAAAGGTCTCGCAAACGTATCTGCCATCATGTACAACTGTGTAGATTTAGCACCCTCTCCTGAAATAATAAGCGGTGTTCTAGCTTCATCTATTAGAATACTATCTACCTCATCTATTATACAAAAATTTAATTCTCTTTGAACCATATCTTCTTTTCTAATAACCATGTTGTCTCTTAGATAGTCAAATCCAAACTCATTGTTTGTTCCATAAGTTATATCTGCATTATAATTTTCTCTTCTCTGCGCAGTTGGAATTCCATGTACTATACAACCTGCATCCATTCCTAAAAAATTATAAATTTTATTCATCATATCTTTTTGAGTCTTAGCAAGATAATCATTTACTGTAATAACATGTACACCTTTTCCATCTAGCGCATTCAAATACACGGGAAAAGTAGCACAAAGCGTCTTACCTTCACCTGTTTTCATTTCAGCGATTCTTCCTTGATGTAGTGCTATACCACCTATAAGCTGAACTCTATGCGCTCTTAGCCCTAACGTTCTAACGGCAGTTTCTCTAACTACTGCAAATACTTCAACTAAGATATCATCTTTCGTCTCTCCATTTTCCAGACGTTTTTTGAATTCTTCTGTCTTTGCTTTTAAATCTTTATCCGATAATTTTTTATAATCTTGCTCTAAACCTTCTATTTTATCTACTAAAGGTTCAAGTTTTTTCACTTCTTTTTCACTATAAGTGCCAAAAACTTTTTCAAAAAACTTTTTCATTTTCTACATCTCCTCAAAAAGGTATTTATTTTAATAATTTAATTTCGAAACTATTGGTCAATTCTTTGAAGCGTTGAGACCTGCTATATATCCTGAACTCCACGCCCATTGTAAATTAAATCCACCGCAATCTCCATCAATGTCTAATACTTCACCAGCGAAAAATAAATTTTCAACTTTTTTCGACTCTAACGTTAATGGATTTACTTCTTTTGTACTTATGCCACCTGCAGTAGTTTGAGCCTGTTGCCAATTATTATGTCCAATTATTTCAAACTTCCAATTTTTAAGTATGTTTGCAATTGCATAAATTTCTTTTTTATTGAAATTCTCACAAGTAACATCTTTATAAAAAGTAGAAGCTGCATTTAATATTACAGGAATCAACTTTTTATTGATCATACCTTCAAAGCTTTCTTCTACAGTCTTACCTTTTAGCTTTTCAAAACGTTCATGTAAAATATCATACAACATATTTAAATTCAATTCTGGAAACATGTCTAGATTTAAATAAATTTTTTCGTTTTTATAGTATTGGCTTAATGCTAGTCTACTTAATTGCAATATCGGTGGGCCTGAAACACCATAGTCTGTAAATAAAATTTCTCCCACTTCTTCTCTTAGAATGCTATTATTATGAATAACTGATGCTACCCCATCAAACTTTACTCCAGCAATTCGTTTTAAATAATCTCCCTCTAATTTCAATTGTACAAGCGCAGGAAAAGTTCTTACAATCTCGTGTCCAAAGCTTTCTGCCAACCTATATCCATCCCCATTGCAACCATATTGTGAACCAGCCATTCCACCTGTGCAAATAATAACTTTATTGACAAAATAATTTTTATCAGCTGTTATTATATCAAATCCGTCTTTCATTTTTCTTAATTTTTTGACGTTGCAATCAGTTATTTCTTCTATTTTTAGTTTTTCTATTTCATATCTCAAATTGTTTAACACGCATGAAGCCTGCAAAGATCTAGGATATACTTTTCCATCTTCTTTTATCAAAGGATAAATTCCTATATCTTCGAAAAAATTTAAAGTATCATTAACTCCATACGTATCAAAAACAGTATCTATTATCTTTGTGTTTTTTCCATGAAAATCTTTAGATGACGCGCTAGTATTAGAGTAATTGCATCTGCCGTTTCCTGTAGCTAGAATTTTTTTACCGACTCTGTTTGATTTTTCAAATATTAAAACTTTTGCTCCATTTCTTGCAGCAGAAATAGCTGCAATAAGTCCAGATGCTCCACCACCAATGATTCCTACTATCTGTTTCAACTAACACACCCCCTAATTTATATTTGTTAAGCAACATTAAACTACAACGGTTTGTATTTTTTAATTATAACTTCAGCTATTTTCAATCCATCAACAGCCGCAGACATTATACCGCCTGCATATCCAGCGCCTTCTCCACATGGATAAATACCTTTAATATTGCTCTCAAATTCTTCGTTTCTTAATATCCTTACTGGAGAAGAAGTTCTAGTTTCAACGCCTGTGAGAACTGCATCTTCTCTATTAAATCCTTCGATTGATTTTCCAAACGCATTTATTCCTTCAACTAGGCTATCACACACAAAATCTGGAAGACATTTTCTCAAATCTGCAAATGTAGTACCTGGTCTATAAGTAGGAATTATTTCTCCAAAACCTTTAGAAATTGTGTTTTTTTCAAAATCTTTAAAAAGCTGAACTGGCGCACTATAGTTTTCTCCACCTATCTCGAATGCAAGTCTTTCATATTTTCTTTGAAATTCAATCCCAGCTAATGGATGATCTGTCTCAAAATCTTCAGGATTGACAGTCACTATCAATGCGCTATTAGAATTTTCTAAATCTCTAGCTCTATAGCTCATTCCATTTGTAACAACTCCTCCATCTTCAGACGACGAACCTGTCACTATTCCACCAGGACACATACAAAAAGTATATACACTTCTGTCATTTTTACATTTATGTGTAAACTTATAATCTGCAGCCCCTAAATTTTGATGTTCAGCAAAATCTCCATATTGTGCCATATTGATCATATCTTGATTATGTTCTATCCTTACTCCAATAGCAAATGGTTTTTGTTCCATTTCAACATGCTTATGTAACATTTCAAAAGTATCTCTTGCGCTATGTCCTATTGCAAACACAGCTACATCTGCATCTAGTACATCATTTGCAGTAACAATTTTGCTAAGTGTTCCATCTTTCACACAAATTTCTTCTACTTTTTCTTCAAATCTAAAAGTCCCACCGAGTTCAATAATTTTTTCTCTAATATTAGAAACTACTACTCTTAATACATCAGTACCGACATGAGGTTTATTGACATATAAAATGTCTGGATTGGCTCCATTTTCAACTAAAATTTCTAGAATTTTTCTACCTCTTTTAGATTTATCTTTTATTAAAGTATTTAGTTTTCCATCTGAAAATGTTCCTGCTCCGCCTTCTCCAAACTGAACGTTAGAATTTTCATCAAGTATCCTTTTTTCCCAGAATTTTTCTATATCATTAACTCTATCTTCTACTTTTCTGCCTCTTTCGATAATTAATGGTCTATATCCATTTTCTGCTAACAGCATTCCACAAAACAAACCTGCAGGTCCACTTCCTATAACTATTGGTCTTTCAGTTAATTCTTCTTCACCTATACTCGGCGCTTCATAAATATATTCCTCTGCAAAACTAACATTTTGATTTTTCTTAGGTAATTCTATTTCTTCTGTCAGTTCAACATCTACAGCATAAATAAATAATATATTGTCTTTTTTTCTAGCATCTATTGATTTTTTTATAATTTCAAATTTTACAATTTTATCTTCTTCAATTTTTAAAGTTGATGCAATAACTGATTTCAATTGCTGTTCATCATGATCAATGTGCAATTTAATCTGTTGTATTCTTATCATTTTTTACCTCTTTTTAAGTATAAAGTTTTGTCAACTGTAATATTATAATCTATTAGTACAAATTTTTCAAGGAAAAATTCTTTTTTCATTGAATTACAAGGTTTTCTCAAATATAATCATAAAAAAATAAAGCGTCCCAAAACATACATTAAATTCAATCATGGGTTCACTTTATTCTTTTGTTATTTTTTTAAATTTACTCTATATCGGATTATTTTCAATAGGACTTGACATTATTATATAAGTTTCTGTGTTTCCGAAAAATTGAACTTTTCCTACTAATTCTTCGAGATGAGTCATTTCTCTTAAATATGCTTTTAAAATCATGCTGTAAGGTCCTGTAACATGGTGACACTCTACTATTTCTTGAGTTTTTTCAGCAAATTCTAAAAATTTGTCTTGTTTTTCCGGTTTAATAGCAACATTAATAAACACACAAATTGGTTTTCCTATCTTCGCGTTCGCAACAATCGCTTTATAGCTTGTTATTATACCTGTTTCTTCGAGTCTTTTTACTCGTTCCGCTACTGCAGGTGGGCTAAGAGAAACATCTTTGCCTAAATCTTTCATAGAAATTCTTCCATCTTTTTGCAGTATATCGATTATTTTTAAATCTGTATTGTCCAAAAAACCACCACCTTATTTAATAAATTGATATTACGGTTTTGTTTAATTTAATTTTACGTTTAGCATAAACAGCTAATAATTTATGTGTACATTTGCTTTTTTTATGCTATAATATATTTACATTTATTATGTATATATTATAACATAATTATATTAAGCAAATCAAGTATAATATTAAATATAATTTAGTTAAAAGGAGATTTTCATGTCAAAAGTAAAAATCACAGAGACTTCGTTGAGAGACGGTCATCAGTCATTGATAGCAACAAGGCTTTCAAATGCTGAAATTTTGCCAATAGTAGAGGAAATGGACAAAGCCGGTTTTCACGCTATGGAAGTGTGGGGAGGTGCAACGTTCGATTCCTGCCTGAGATTTTTGAACGAAGATCCATGGGAAAGACTTCGTCAGATCAAAAAAAGAGCAAAAAACACAAAATTGCAAATGTTGTCTAGAGGTCAAAACATTTTAGGTTATAGACATTACGCAGATGATATAGTAGAGATGTTTACACAAAAAGCTATTTATAATGGGATAGATATTGTTAGAGTTTTCGATGCATTAAATGACATTCGTAACTTAGAAAAAACTATTTCTGTCGTAAAAAAAGAAGGTGCTCACTGTCAATGCGCTATATCTTATACGACTAGCCCTATACATACAAAAGAATTTTATCTTGATTTAATTAAGAGATTCGAGAATTGTGGAGCAGATTCAATTTGTATTAAAGACATGTCAGGTATATTATTGCCTTACGATGCATTTGAGTTAATAAAAGATATTAAGAAGATAACAAATTTACCTATCGAACTTCATAATCACTGTACAAGTGGAATAGCTCAAATGACTATGCTAAAATCTATCGAAGCGGGTATAGATATTGTAGATACTGCAATATCGCCATTATCTTCAGGTACTGCACAACCAGCTACTGAATCATTAGTACATACTTTAAAAGGTACAGAGTTTGACACAGGCATAGATACAAATGTACTTAGCAATGTTGCAGAATATTTTAAACCTATAATGAATAAGTATATTGAGAATAAAACTTTAGTACCTAAGGTTTTGATGACTGAACCAAAAACACTTCAATTCCAAGTGCCTGGCGGAATGTTATCTAACATGGTTTCTCAAATGAAGGAATTGAATGCATCTGAAAAATATGAAGATGTAATAGCTGAAATACCAAAAATTAGAGAAGATTTAGGTTATCCTCCACTTGTTACTCCAATGAGTCAAATGGTAGGTACTCAAGCTGTATTTAATATAATTTCTGGAGAAAGATATAAAATCGTTCCTACTGAAATTAAAAAATATGTAAAAGGGCTATATGGAACTCCAGCAGCACCAATTGCAAAAGAAATAGCAGAAAAAATCATAGGACACGAAGAGATTGTAACAGTTAGACCAGCAGATCTTTTAGAGCCTGAATTTGAAAAAAATCAAGCTGAAATTGGTGATCTTGCAGAATCTGTAGAAGATGTGTTATCATATGCACTTTTCCCACAGGTAGCTAAAGAATTCTTTGAAAAAAGAAGATTTGATCAATTCCAAAACAGCGAAAAAGGAACTATATAACAAAAAAAAGAACAACATTGATTTCACGGTCAATGTTGTTTTTTGTTAGTATCCACAGCCATTTTATAATTGTCGATTTCTTTTGTAGTGTCCACATGAAGATCTATTCGCAACCAATAAAAATGTAGAAGAAGGCTCTGCTCCTCCCGTTACAAGGATAATTATAATTTAAAATTTAAAAACCCGGGCGGAGTAGAATCCCGCCCCTATTTAGTAAACTCATCATACTCAATACTTACTCCTGGCACATGACCTTTAGTCATTTTGTGTCTAGCTTTACGATTTTCTACCGAGTCAAAAATTATAGAATAATCATAATCCGGAGGATAAAGATCTACTGCCTTTGCTTTCAATTTGACTCTAGTATGATTAACTAATTTCTTTTCACCTTTGATTTGAACTACTAAATCACCTTTTTCATCTGCTGGTTTATATACAATCCCAATATTTTTTTCAGGAAATACTATTACGCTATCCCCTATTTGAAATAGAGTAATAGTTTCTTTTATTTTGTTTGGTATGTCTTTTTTTATTTTGCTATGCTTTTGAACTGAAGGATCATCTTCTGTTTCTACTTCATCTAGAAATCTCTCTTTCTTTTTAACTGAAATTTGATCATGATACGCCTCTTTTCTTGCTCTTTCTAGCAAATGTTTTGGAAGTCCTAATCGTTCAGCTATAGATAGTGCACAGCTTTCACCTGCTTCACCAATCTGTAATTTGTAAAGTGGCTTCAAATTTTCTTTATCAAACCCCATTCTTGCATTAATTAAAAATGGAGTATTTTTTGCATAATCCTTAATCTCAGGATAATGTGTCGTCGCTAAAAACAAACAATTTTTCTTTCTTAATTCGTCTAATATAGCGACTGCAATTCCCATTCCTTCTGCAGGATCTGTACCTGATCCTAATTCATCAAGCAACACAAGGCTTTCATGTGAAACTTTTTCTAGAATACTAACAATATTTGTAATATGTGCTGAAAATGTAGATAAATTTTCAGAAATACTTTGACCATCTCCTATATCACATAAAAAGTTAGCGTGCATACACAATGTGCTACCTTTTTCAGCTGGTACATGCAAACCACACTGAGCCATCAATGATAAAAGTCCTACAGTTTTGAGTGAAACTGTCTTTCCACCAGTATTAGGCCCTGTAATTATTATTCCTCTATAATTTTCTCCCAAGTCAAAATCCAGAGGTACGCATTCGTCTTTTTTTAATAAAGGATGCCTTCCTTTTATTATTTTAACAATTCTATCTGTCGTAACAGGCACTTCGACACCATTTATCTCATTTGAATATTTAGCTTTTGCAAATACAAAATCTAGCATCTCCATGTAACTTACATTAGTTTTCAATGATACTATATTATCATCTACTGCTGCCGACAAAGTGTAAAGAATTTTTCTGACTTCATTTTCTTCTTCAATCTGTAACAAATTTAATTCATCTTGGATTTTGCCTACAGCTGAAGGCTCTATAAAAACTGTGCCACCTGTATTAGAAGTATCTATCACTACTCCTTGCACCTGATTTTTATATGCTTTTTTAACAGGCAAAGCATATCTGTCGTTTCTTATCACTATATTGTTATCAGATAAATATTCTTTTTTACTTCTTAGCACCGCTTCTATTTTTAATTTAACAGAGCTCTTTAAGTTGTCAATCTTTCTTCTTATATCATGAAGTTCTCTTGAAGCTGTACTTTCTACATTTCCGTTTCTAATAGATCGGTCTATCTCTTTGTATAACTCGTTTAAATCTATAACTGATGCACCGTAAAATGCTAAATTCACCTGTAAAAATTCAGCTTTTTTAAGATATGACACCATTCTTTCACATGAATATATGAATTCAGATACAGTAGTTAATTCTTTAGCAGATAGCATAGATCCTTTTTCAGCAAGTGTAAGAATTTTGTCTAATTCTAACATTGAAGTGATAGGAGGGTTGCCTATGCTATCAATAATATTTTTTGCTTCTGTTGTGTCCTTTAGATTTTTTTTACATTCACGTTCACTTAAGAACGGAGATAAAGTTAGTATTTTATTTTTTGCATTCTCTGATAATGCATAATCGCTTATTTTTTCTAAAATTTTATTAAATTCTAATGTTTTGTATGTATTTGACATTTTTTCCTCTTTAAAATATATTTTTGGGTAATAAAAAAAGTGTACAGATACATCCATACACTTCAATAATACTCCAATGTAAAATAAATACAAAGTAGTTAAACAACAAGTGTAATATAGTCAGATGTAGCCCCAAAATATGTACAACAATAAAACGGATTTTCCGTTTATATCAACTAAAAAACATATCTTGAATATTCGGTTTTGACAATTTTGCCAAAATCAAATTATGCCACATTTAACAAAATAACACTCCTCTACAACTAAATTAATTATTCTAAATATAACGACATTTTACCATATTATTTTTATATGTCAAGAATTTATTTTACGTTATATACATTTATTTTACGTTATATACATTTATTTTACCTTATCTTACATCATACACATCTCTAAATAATATATCTTTTAATTTTTGAAATTTTTCTTCGTTCAATGTTTCTTTAAGGCTCATTATCAAAAGTGGTATCGGTTCTCTTTCTATTTCAATGATGGTAATGCATATTCAAAGTCATTTAAAACGTACCCATTTTTTTCGTAAAAGGCAATTCTTTTTTTCGTTATTTCATCTGTAGGTGGTTCTAATTCTAAAAATATTTTTCCATCATAAATACTTTCTATACCACTTAATATTTTACTGCCTAAACCATCGTTTCTATATTTTTCAGCTACTGCAAAATAATCTATAAACCCGTAATCTTCAATTTGCCACATCGTGATAAACCCTTTTAGTTCATCTTTTCCTTCATTATAAATGACAAATATTTTAAACCTATCATCGGAAAGAGACGATTTTTGATTTTCATAACTTCTAATCTCAGTCGCTGGAAAGCTATTTTCAAGTAAACAATAAAATTTATCAAAATCTTTTAAATGCAGTTTTTCAAGCATATATTCACAAACCTTTCAAAGTTTAATACTACAATAATCTATATGTTTTATGTAATTTTTTTATGTTGTTTACTAAATTTAGTCGACAGTAAATACCAAACAGGACTCGCAATAAAGATTGATGAATATGTTCCTGCAATTACTCCAATAATTAAAGGCAATGCAAATTCTTTTATAGATTCTACACCAAATATATAGAGTGAGACTATCGCTAAAAGTGTAGTTATTGAAGTATATAACGATCTTCTTACAGTTTGAGAAATGCTATCATTAATTACTTCTTTATATGCGCCTCGCTTTGCGGTTGACATGTTTTCTCTAATCCTATCGAACACGACTATAGTGTCATTAATCGAATAACCTACTATTGTCAACATTGCAGCAATAAAAGAACTATTGACTGGTACTCTTAGCACTGCAAAAACAGCTAATCCAATTAGTACATCATGAATCAGAGCAATTATAGCAGCAATACCAAATTTAAATTCAAATCTGAGGGTTATATAAATCAACATTCCTATAGTAGCAATAATTACAGAAACAAAAGCTTTATATACAGTTTCTCCTCCAATTGCAGGAGCAAATTTTTGTTGGTTCAATAAATCTTCATCAGAAAGATTGTATTTTTGTTTGAATAAATTAAAAAATTCAATTCGTTCTTCATTTTCCATACTTTTAACTGTTCTAATAATAACTTGTTCTTTGTTTTCACCTGCATGAACTATAGTAGCATCTGTATCTAGTGTATCAGAAATCTCTCTGATTTCATCTACAGGAACTTCTTTACCCAAATCTATTTGAATTAGAGTACCGCCTGTAAAGTCAATGCCTGTATTTAATCCCATAAAGACAGAAGAAAAAATCCCTACCATAATAACTGCTATTGATGCTCCCATGAAAACTCTCATGTTTTTGATCACGTCTATTTTAAATACTTTTGGATTTTCAGTTCCAAACAAATTTTTAACTTTTCCAGTACTAACTAACAAGTTTAACAGATATCTTGTAATCACAACAGCCGTTATAACAGAAACTACTAAACCTATTATTAAAGTTACAGCAAATCCTTTTATCATTCCAGATCCAAAATAATATAATACGCCACCTGCAATCATAGTTGTAACATTAGCATCTATGATAGAAGTTAGTGCTCTTTTAAATCCAGCTTTTACTGAAACTCTAGCTGTTTTGCCAGACGCTATCTCTTCTTTAATTCTCTCAAAAATAACTACATTTGCATCTACAGCCATTCCTATTGATAGAATTAACCCTGCGATCCCCGGTAGAGTAATTTTGGCATTTATCTGAACCATAACAGACAGCACTGCTAACACATAAATAGTTAATGCTATACTTGCAACAAAACCAGGCAATCTATAAAAAATAATCATAAATAAGAAGATTAGTGCAATACCTATACCTGCTGCAAATATGCTTCTCTCAAAAGATTCCAAGCCTAGAGTTGGACCAATCGCAGAAATTTCCATTTCTTTTAGTTCTACAGGCAAAGCACCTGCTCTAAGCGCAGTTGCTAAATTTAATGCCTCTACATCTGTAAAGTTACCTGAAATTTGACTCTTTCCATTCGCTATAACGTCTTTAACATATGGATCTGAAATCACATTGCCATCTAGATAAATAGTTAAAGTACTATTTTCAATATTCTGAGGATCATAAGCTAAAGATAATTCTTCTGTAGCTTGCCTAAAAAGTTCTGTTCCTTCTTCATTAAATTCTAGCGAAACAAAAAATTCATCTCCATATTTTCCAGCTTGTGCATCTGTTAAGTGTTCACCAGTAAGAACGGTTTCACCATTTGGCATTTTGAACTCTAACAGAGCAGTTCTGCCTATTAATTCTACCGCCTCTTGTGGGTCATCAAGACCTGCAAGTTCGACTCTTAATCTATTCTCATTTTCAATAGTAATGTAAGGCTCTGAAACGCCTAATCCATTTACTCTTTCTTCAATAATGAGTTTGGCTTCTTCCATCTTAGCCTGTAAATCTTCGCCAACAGCATCAGTTTGTGCTTCTAATACTATATACACTCCACCTTCTAAATCAAGGCCCAAATCTAAATTTTCAGAAATCGGATTGATTTTTATGTTGCCGATATTTAACCCAAAAATAGCAACAAAAGAAGTCATAGCTACTAGCAAAAATATGACAACAAATAATGCAACATTTCCTTTTTTCATAACACCCTACCTCTAAACAATAAATTTTACTAAAGCTTAATTTGTAATTACTATTAAAATTATACAATAACACACTTATATTACATTTGCGATTTAATAAAAATTGAACATTCTACCCTTTTCTTTTCTAGTTCACACCCGACTTCATATGGAATCTTTATATTGTTATTAAAATTAAATGCATTTGCATGACATCCACCACTGCAATAATATTTTGCCCAACAGTTTTTGCAATTTTCTTTGTTGTTTACAGAAACAGTTTTAAATTCTTCGACCATATCAATTTTAGTCACACCATCATTAACGTTTCCTATAATGAAATTTTCATCTCCAACAAATTGATGACATGGGTAAAAATCTCCTTCTGGGGTAACTGCTAAATATTCAACACCTGCACCACAGCCTATAGCTCGTTTATAAACACATGGACCATTGTCTAACTCTAAGTTAAAATGGAAGAAATCGAACTTACCTTCATCATTTTTATTCGCCTCTAGATAAAGTCTTGCTAATTTCTCATACTCATTTCTTAATGTATCTACATGTTCATTTGTCAATGCGTATGACTCTTTAGGATTTGCAACTACTGGTTCTACAGATATACTTTCAAATCCAAGTTCATGGATATGTTTTACATCTTCTGAAAAATCTAGATTGTTTGAGGTGAAAGTCCCTCTTACAAAATACCCTTTCCCATTTCTTTTTTCTACTAATCTCTTAAAATTACCAACTATTACATCGTAGCTACCTTTGTCGTTTAGAGTTTTTCTCATATTATCATTAATCTCTTTACGTCCATCTAAACTCAAAACAACATTATCCATGTTTTCATTGATAAAATCAATTTTTTCGTCATCTAGCAATACTCCATTTGTAGTGATTGTAAATCTAAAATGCTTATTGTTTTCCGCTTCTATGCTTCTACCATATGCTACTAACTGTTTAACTACATCAAAATTCATTAATGGTTCCCCACCAAAGAAATCGACTTCCAAATTTACCCTATTACCTGAATTTTTCACTAAATAATCAAAAGCTTTTTTTCCAACTTCTAAGCTCATCATGCTTTTTACACCTTTGAAATCGCCTTGTGATGCAAAACAGTAATCGCATTTCAAATTACAATCATGTGCAATATTTAGACACATTGCTTTTACAACAGGTTTCATGTTTTTAATAACTTCAACATCTTCGCTAAACAACATATCACTGCTTATCAACTCTTTTATCTCACTAATAGATTCAGCTACGTTTTCTTTTCCAAATTCTATAGACAATGCTTCAATTTTTTTCTCGTCTTTAAAATTTTCGTTTTCTAATAATTTGTATGTAATTTCATCAACGATGTGTATGCATCCACTATTAGTGTCTACACAAGAGTATACGTCATCAATTTTAAATAAATGTATCATTTTTTCTCCTATTACTTAATTAATCAATTTTTTATCTTAAAATAAAAAGTAGTGGTAATAACCACTACAAATTTATTTGTTTTCACACTTTTGATTACCTACAGTGCAAGAAGTCTTACAAGCCGATTGACAAGAGGTTTGACATTCTCCGCATCCTTTGTGGTTTAAGTTATCTGTAAGTTTTGTTTTATTTAGTGTTTTAATATGTTTCATAGTATCCTCCTAAATCACTTAATTTCCAAATACGATTATATCACGTTAATCGTAAAATTTAAAGAACTTTTTTAAATAATTCAAAAATAAATTTAATAGACGGTTACTATTCACAGTTAACATAGGTACCCCAAAGGAAAAAATAATAAAATATGTCGCTGGTACTCCAATTGGGAAGTTGTAAGGCGCAGTTTTATTCGCAAAGTCATAACGCAGTATATTTTTAGGGCTAAGCCAGAAGATGACTAAAACGCTCATAAAACTATTTATGCCCTAACCTCATTTTCGAAGAAAATGGAGGTAGGTCAAACGCAACGAGAACCAAATCTTTAAGAGCGGAGCGAAGAAAAAGATTTGAGAATCGAGACTGAGCTACACAACTTAATCCAATCTCCATAAGGCTTCCATATTTTATTATTTTTCCCTTATTTACACAAGATCGACTGTGAATAGTAACAATAGAAGCGATAGATGTATTAACTGATAATCCTTTTTTCAGACTAACACACCATTACGCTTCTAATTTACGCGTATTGCAATTAAGTACTAGTACTTAATACTGCTTATATTATTTTACTAAACTGCTCTATTACCTAATGAATCTTGATCATTCTCTTCATCGGCATTTTCCTTATTTCTACCTAAAGCAAATATTTGTAATAATTGTATAACTGCAATCAATCCAAACCATAAACTAAATCTATCGAAAATAGCTATTGGAGCTGTAAAATCTTGCGTTAACAACAATAATGCAGTTATAACTATTGATAATACGACTGATAATAATTTTGATGCTTTTCTCATACGTCTATTCTTCGTCTTGTTTTCTTCACATTTTTCAACGCTATATTCTTTTACGACCCTTTCAGAATTACCTTTTTCGTCTTTTTTCTTGCGCTTAACAATAAAGATCAATGTTGCTATAACAGTTAATAATGTCATGCAAAGGTCAAACAGACTCCATCCACTTACATCTTCAGTAGGTTTTATGTCAATTCCTAAATCCATATTTCCAAGCGGCACTCCACCTTCTACAATAAATGTAGTTTCTTCAATTGTTCCACTCTCGAATTCAAGAACTACAGTATATTCACCATCAGGTAATGTTGCTATAAATTCAGGCGAAATGTTAAGTTTTCCTGAATCATCAACTGTAAAATCTTCTTCTGTTATGCTTGTGCCTTCTATTTGAACATCCTTAGGTGCTTCTGTCAATTCTATCTCTATACCACCTGTTGATGTTCCTGTAGTAGGAATAGAAGGTATTTCTGGCGCTGGTGGCGTCTCTGGCTCAGGTGTTGTCTCTGGCTCTGGCGTCGTCTCTGGCTCAGGTGGTGTCTCTGGATCTGGCGTCGTCTCTGGCTCTGGTATTGTTTCTGGATCTGGTGTCGTTTCTGGCTCTGGCGTTGTCTCTGGCTCAGGTGTTGTC
>CAYJLG010000017.1:0-52323 GCA_964371035.1 uncultured Clostridia bacterium
ATAGTTAATTGCCATAACATGAGCCGTCATTACTAATGGATATTGATAAAATGCGCCATCAGGAGCTCTACAGGCATCAACAACTGCTTCTGAAGTTCCTGCTATATTAGCAGTAGTTTCTTCGTCCCACATATCACTTATATCAATCATAAGTCCTCGTGCGCCCCAATTTGCCACTAAGCGTTCTGGACCTTCCAGCACAATGTCTGGAGCATCTCTTCGTTCAATGGCTTCTTCAATTTGTGCATCACCTGTTGCAAAATCAAGTATTTTTACATTTATAGTGATATCAGGATAGATTTTATTAAATTCTTCAACAAAACCTTCCACTACATCTTCATTTCCGAAATCGCCTATTGGAAATGTCCAAAAATCAATTTCAACAGCTCTAGTTTGCGTACTATCGCTTTCTGATGTCTGTGGCTCAGGTTTTTGATTAGATGTAGACACATCATCTTCACTTGCTACACAAGATGTACTTAATAGCAACAATGAAACACAAAGAAAACATGTCAAAAATCTTCTTAACATACTGAACATTCCTTTCAAAAATTCTTCGTTGACTGTAGTAAAGTTCTTTATGTTTTAGTCCAAAAGCAATAATGTTCTAAAAGTTTATTTTTAAGCAAATTTACAACTTTATTCCTTAATAATAATTATACCCCTATTTTGCAAAATCAATCATGCTATAATTTCATTTGTTAACATGTCTTTATAAAAATATGATAACATTCCTATAGAGAAAAATTCAATTATTACCCAAATAGGAAAGTTTCCTTCGTAATTTTCATTATGATGTTTAACTATAGCTGTATTAGAATTTTCCGCTATGCATGTATTTATTTTTCCTAAATATTTTTCTCTGTTATGTTTTTGCGAAAATATTGATTCTTCAAGATAACTGAGAGCCCCGTATTTATGAGCAATATACTATGCAATTTGTGTTCTCAAATAAATCTCTATATCTTCAATTATTCCAAATACTAATGACCTCAATTTATTATCAAATTCATAAATTCTTTTTATCTTTGAAAAACTTACATTTAAAATAAAAGTCCCATCATTTTTTCTGAAGGGTAAAAAGTATGCAGATAATCTATAGTAATTCACTTTCTTTAAAAATTCTAAACATTCTTCTTCATTCTCCTTTGGAATAATAAATCCTTTTTCTCTGATAGTTGCACTTGTTCTTCAAACAACTTAGGTTCTTTAAGCATATTTTTCACCTTTAAATAAAAATGTCTCCCCATGGGACACATCATTTTCATGAGAGGTGTGGAGAGTCCTGTTACTATTATAATACTCTTTTTACGAGAATTTGTCAATAAATTTTTTAAAATTTCAAAATGATATCGTACAATTTTCGAAAAATCTTTTTATAAGCAAATCATCCTATTTATTTATACTTGCACTTAAGAAATGATTGGTATTTCATTTATAGGAGGCATATTTCACATCTCGCAGAGATATTTCATCCGAACGCAGAGAGGATTTAATTGAAAAAGCGTTAAGTCTCAAGACTTAACGCTTTTTCATGGCAGACAGGAGAGGATTTGAACCTCCGCGACGCGTTAACGTCCTACAAGCTTTCCAAGCATGCCTCTTCAACCACTTGAGTACCTGTCCATAACAAAAAAATTATATCAGAATGTATATAGTTTTTCAAGAATTTTTTTATATTTTTTATGTTTTGAATAGTGCAGTGTTGCTACTCACAGTGAAATTCAACGAATTATTAATTTCAGTATAGGGAACGGTCAAAACCGTTCCCTTGTTTTGCATATAAGCAAACATTTTATGTTTGCTAACATGCCTTTTCGGCGTGGTCAAGACCACACCCTACATTGACAATTGCATAAATCAATGTTAAAATGGCATATAAAATAATCTAATTTTGGAGAATGCATATGAATATAAAAAAAATAATTGCTTATATATTGACTGTTTTGATTTCTATCGGGCTACTTTTGTTTGGATATAATTATACTAGGTTAGATTCTGACGAGACTACGGATACTGATGAATATGCAAAAGCAGTAGTGATTTCTATTGAAGAGAGCGAACCACAAACAGAATCTACTGATACTACTCAAGGATCTATAGTTCCTACTGTGAATAACATTATTTTTAAAGCAGAAATAACTTCTGAGCCATATAAAGGTGAGATTGTAGAGGCTAAACAAGTTATTGACGAATATTTGTATGCAGGCGAGATAGAAGTTGTGCCTGGCGATCAAGTTTTACTTACGCTTACACAAAATTTAGCGGATGATAATGGCTGGTATTTTGCGGGTTTTAATAGATTTGATACTATTTTTTGGCTTATCGGTGGATTTTTGTTGTTAATTCTGTTGGTAGGTAGATTGAAGGGTATAAGTACGATTTTATCTTTATGTTTAACTTGTGTGGCGATTTTTGCTGTTTATATACCAGGTATTTTAAACGGCATAAATATTTATTTGATTACTTCTATTTTGTGTATTTACATCATAGTAATGAGCATCATTATTCTAAATGGATATAGCAAAAAAACTTTGTGCGCTATACTTGGTAATATTTGTGGTGTGGCAATTTCTGCTGGATTAGCTCTGTTAATGAATTATGTGTTGAAAATAACAGGGCTTATAGATCAAGATTACATGTTTTTAACTTTTCTAAATCCTGATAATCCACTAGATCTGAAAGCTTTAGTATGGGGTGGTATAGTTGTTGGTTCGTTAGGAGCGATTATGGATGTGGCTGTATCTTTGGCTTCTTCTGTTAATGAGCTGGCAGAACATATGGAGAATAGCACTTTTTCAAAATTGTTTAAATCAGGAATGAATATAGGCAAGGATGCTATAGGGACTATGACTAACACCTTGATTTTGGCTTATATAGGAAGTTCATTGGCTATAGTTTTATTGTTTATGGCTTATAACAGAAATATATTGTTTTTACTAAACATGGAAATGATCATAGTCGAAATTTCCCAGGCAATAGTCGGAAGTATAGGTATTTTGGCTGCTGTGCCTATGACTGTGGGAATATCTGCATATATATTTAGCAAGTTTGATGATGAGAAGAGTGTTGATAGAAAGTTTGATGATGAAAGTTTTTATAAGTTTGATGAAGAAAATAGCAATTAGATTCTTTGATATAAATTTTAAATAAGATGTTTTAGAAGATGCATCAAAATAGGCGAACTAATTAGTTCGCCCTTTTTTATTGTGCTTATTATCAAGGTTTTGAGGTATCTTTATTCTAATGTGTCTGATTGTTGCTCTTTTTTGTTTTTTAGTTTTGAAATGCCATATGAAGCAGAAATCGCTGCTCCTACAAACACGTTTATACCGAATATACCTCCAAGTATGCCGTATAGCTTTAGCTGCCTAAAATATTTTCCTGCAAAGGAATCAAACATTTCATGAATTCTTTTTGGATCCATATCGTTTATTTGCTCTTTTGCCATTTTATCAAATCTAACATATCTTAAAATCGAATACAAGTTTTCGTTTAATGTCGAGAAAATCGTGTTTGACAGCCTAGTTACAACATATTCTAAGCTTTCTGCATTAATCATGTTTTGCCTATTAATAAAAAATCCATCATATGTATCTTCTATAAACAACTTGATTTCCGTTTTATTTTCTTTTGATTTCAATACATTGTCATAGAAGGTTTGTAATGTCAAAGCGATTGCATTTTCTTCGACGAAATCAAAAATTGTTACATGTTGATTTCTTTGATTTATGATTTCAAACATTTTGTTTGTATTGTTGAAAATTAGCATTTTGTCTGTTACAGCTGAAGATATAAATGACGACAAGTAGACTATATCGTTTTTATGTACGTCTATCATTAATTCCCATGTAGAGCCTGTGCGCAATAGATCTTCAAAATATTCGTCTTTAAATTTTTTCACTGTTGTTGACAAATCCGCTTTTTCTTCAATGTTTTTTCTTACTTTTGTGATGTTTGATGAGATATCCTTTTGATATTTGATGAATATGTCTTTTATGCTATTTAACTCAAATAGACTTAGTAATTCTTTTAACTTGATGTGGGATCTGTTGTTTTTAGCATAATTGCTCAAGCTAAGCGTTACGTCTACAAAAAAATCACAATTTAAGTCATTGGCTTCTGAAATTTTGTTTATTATCGCTTCTCTTTTGAAGTATGTCAAAATATTTTTCAGTTCTATGTTTGATAACTCATCGTTAATAAACTCTTTGAACAATTTTGAAAATAATTCACTGTTTGCAAATAAATATATAGGTAGTTTTTCCACCATGAATTTTTCGATGGTTTTGTCTACAATACTGTCTCCATCCATCATTTCATATGCACTTTTTGCCAAGAAGTTCAAACCAGCTTTGATATTGTTTTTTACTCTTAGTGAAACTGGATATACAGCACTTTCCATTAACTTTTCTATTTTTGATTTGTCATTAAAGAAGTTATCAACGAGTGGGTTTACATATCTAAATATTTTATCATAATCTATAGTGTTAATCTGGTCGCTATTGGTTTGTAAACTGTCTAACATAGAAACCATAAGTTTTGTAAATGTTTCTTGGTATACTTCTTTTGGGATGGTTGAGCTGATATTTGCAAATATAGTCCCTATATCTAATTCTGATAACTTGCTAAATTCACCTTCAAAATTTAATGATAAATTCACAATATTTTGAAAATCTAGCAAACTAAAAATCATTGTACATGCATCATCAATGTATGGATTTATAGATTCTTTGATCTCATCTGATAATTTTGCAGGTATAATAGAATCAAAATATTTGTTGCTAAATGCACGTTTATTGATTGATTCTGTGATTATAGGTTCTAAGTTTGCTGAACTTAAAAATTTAGAAATTTCGTTGCGATGTTTATATATAATTTCTATTAAGTTGCTATTTTTAATCGACTCTAATGATAAATCTACGGCAGCTTGTGAGAATACATTTTGATTATTTTTCAATAAAGCATCGCAATATTTTGTAAAATTGTGTCTCTGATTTTTTATCAATGAATCTACGATGTCGTAGTTGTTTTTTTCAATGAATTCTACTAGGTATTTTTTTATTCTCTTTTCATTAGCAGAAATAAATTCTCCTACACTTTCTTCTGCTAATAAATAGTCATAAATAACGTCTGACATTCCATCTGCTAATTTAGATTTGTTTTTTGCAATATATCCTTGAGAGAAATTGTTTAAAAACGGAACCTTGCTTAATGCTTTTATTTCTTCGTATGGCCTAAATAGCATAGTTATTGCTATTATATTTGTTAAAAATCCTACTCCTGCAAAAGTAAGCGCTCCTGATAATGAAAATAGTGAAGCAACGTCTGCCTGTGGGTTTGCTAGTGCTAGCCCTAGGCCTGCTGTTGCTCCTAGCATGCCTCCAAATGTGCTTATAGGTTGAAGGTTTGTTCCTATAAATCGTTTTGCCATTTCGCTTAGTTCTTCGTTGCTTAGAACTGTAAGATTTTTTTGTGATAAGTTTTTAATGAATGAACCTAATATTTCTTCTAAGTTTTCAATCACTGAATTTTTTACCATTTCAAAACTATTTGCATGAATGTTGTCTATATTATTTATGTTGTCAAAAACTTGATGAAAATCTGTTTGCAATGTTTTATTGAAGAAACTATCTACTACACTATTGATTTTTTGAGTGCAAAATCTTTTGATGTTTGAAATATTTTTAGGTTCGATAAAGTCACTGAGCGTCTTTGACTCTAGATGTGTATAGATTAGCGCATGAAAATCAAGTGTGTATTTTTCTTTGTTGTCTTTTAAATATTTCAATAATTCTGACTTAGAATTTGTCGTATTTATATCTAATGTTGTAATCACGTCTTTTAGACTAATATTCATCACTTTGTCTACATATGTTTGTACTTCATTAGTGATTAGATTTTGTATGTTTTCAGAATAAACAAAATTTTCTTTAATGATTAGTGTAAGTTTATTGTTTACGACTTCTTTGAAATAATCTTGCTTTAGAATATCTAACATTCTATTAGCGATTGCATCGTCTGCGTCAATGACTATGTTTTCAAAATATGTAGTGATTTTTTCTGTTAATATTTTTTCGTCTAAAATGTTGTTTTTTTGAGCAAATTCAACTATGCTTTCCATGTTTATCGAAGACATATGTAGCTTGAGGTATGATATTAATAAATGTGAAATATTGATTTTAAGATTTTCATCGTTTAGACTTTCTTCTACTAGTGATGTGATTTTTCCTTTTGATGTCATGGCCTGCATTATTCCACCTTTTGCCATGTTTAGAAGAGTTTTTTTGCTCATGTCTTGGTCGTTTATTACTTCTTCTAATGATTCTTCTATCATCTGATTTATGTTATCTTCATTGTCGTTTATTAAATTAACTGCAAATGAAGAAATATTAGGCATTTTCCCTAATATTATTGAATTCAATTCTTCGAACAAGTTGTCGTTTAATAGTTCTAATATATTTAAGTCTATATTTTTTACAAATGAGATTATGTCTGAAGAAAGGCTTTGGATTGCTTTTTTACCAACACTTGAATTCATATATTCTTTGAATTCATTTGCTAGGAAAATATTGATTTTTTCTTTGTTTGTTTTAAGAATATTTTCTAATAAATCGTTTAGTATGTCTTCTACTTCTGAAACAGCTATAGTTTGCTTTATAATTTTAGTGATATGATCATCGTGTTTTTCTTTTAATTTTGCCGTATTGAATAAACAATTTTTCAAATTGCTAGAAATTTTTGCTGAAGTTTTTTCTCCTAAAATATGACTAATTGATAAATGTTTATTATTGTCTAAAATTTCTTGCGTAAATTCTTCTAGAAAATTCGTTTGCTCTAGTGTTTCAATTAAAAAATCATATGATTTACTTATAAACAGTTTTGTTTGTTCTTGGTCTATTATTTCGAAAAAATTGATATTTTTAGCTATTTTATCTATGAATTCTGGAGTTTTTTGTTCGATTCTCTCTGTCGCATAATCGTTGATAGATTTTACAGAATCTTTTAAACATGCGATTTCACCTATTTTTTTGTTTTCAAAAGAGCTATAGAGATTTTCAGTAAAAAAATCGTTTACAGCTATTTCAAAACTATTTATGAATAGAGGGTTGTCAAATGCAGATGAAACTTTTTCTTTGTTGAGTATATCTTTTTCTATTAATAGACTGATATTCTCTATAAATTCGTTTCTTGTCTTTGGAATGACACCACCAATTTTTAGTTTTGTATATTCATTAAATAACATATCTATTGCATATTCATTAGTTATGTACCCTGCTGCACCGCCTAGCATCGGTTGTATTAAAAAATTAAGTAATTGATCGATCATATTTTTTCTCCAAATTTACAGTAATATTTCAAAAAAAATTACAATAGAATTAATTTATAACTACTGATACTATACCATAAAATCGATAAATATAAAAGAAATTTTTAATTATTGATAATTATGCTTTATTTGTTGAGAAAAAAATGGTATTATAAAGTTGATACGATTTTTTAATTGTTGAAATATTTTTTGAAAGGGATTGAAATGCAAATTAATAATTACGACGATTTTATACAAAAATTGTATAGTGAAATAAATAAAAGACCGATTTTGAATGAAGAGTTAAAAAAACACACATATTTTAGGATAGGCGGACCTGCTGATCTTTTCTTTGAACCAGAAAGTATAGATGAACTTTCAGTTTGTGTTAGGTTGGCATCTAGCTTCAATATACCAATATATATCATAGGTAACGGAACTAACTTATTAGTTTCTGATAAAGGTTTTAGGGGACTAATAATTAAGGTTGCAAATATGTTTTCTACCATGGATTTTCATGGTGATGTCGTAGTAGCAGGTGGCGGTGCATTGTTGTCTACTGTTGCTAGTAAATCTGCTACTAAGGGATTGACTGGTCTTGAATTCGCGTCTGGAATTCCAGGTTTTGTCGGAGGTGCTCTTGCAATGAATGCTGGTGCATACGGTGGCGAGATGAAGGATGTAGTAATATCTGCAAAGTGTATGGATCTAGATGGAAATATTTATGAATATACTAACGAAGAATTAGACTTAACTTACAGAAATAGTAAGGTATCGCGGGATGGTTTGATAGTTGTTTCTGTAAATTTGCAACTAGAGGTAGGTAATGCTAACGATATTTGTTCAAAAATAGAAGAACTTACTGCTAAGAGAATAAATAGTCAACCTCTTGATAGCCCGAGTGCTGGAAGTACTTTTAAAAGGCCAAATGTTGGTTATGCCGCAAAGCTTATAGAAGATATTGGTTTTAAGGGATATATTCATAAAGGCGCTATGGTATCTGCAAAACATAGTGGGTTTGTTGTTAATCATAACAATGCTACGTGCAACGAGGTTTTGGAATTGATAGAGTTAATACAAAAAAAAGTTTATGATAGATTCGAAATTGAATTAGAACCTGAAGTAAAGATTATAGGAGAGTTTTAATGAAATCTAGAAAAGATTACCATATACATTCAAAGTTTTCAAGTGTCAATCATGCTAAAGATAGTGTAGAAGAAATAGTGAAGGTTGCTATCTCTAAGAATTTAAGTGAAATTGCAATAACTAATCACGGACCTGCACATATTTTCTTTGGCATACGTGTTAAACAATTGGCTAAACTTAGAAAAGAGATTGATACACTCAATAAAAAATATCCAGAGATAAATATATTGCTAGGAGTTGAGTGTAACATTACAAGTTTGAAAGGTGATACTGATATTACTGATGAAGTCATGCGCCTTTGTGATATAATATTGTGTGGTTTTCACGTTGGTGTCAGTTACAAAAATATTTGTGACTTTTTTAGCTTTATGATTATGAATAATCTTGCTAAAATATTGCCTTTTTTGCGAAAGGGCCAAATAAGAAGAAATACAACTGCTATTACTAGTGCAATGAATAGGTACAACATCGATATTTTGACTCATCCTGGCGAAAAATTATTGGTAGATATGGAACTTTTGGCAAAAGCAGCTGAGCTAAACGGTGTTGCTTTAGAAATAAATAATAGCCACGAGCATCTAAGCGTTAGTGAAATAGTGATTTGCAGTAAATATGATGTCAAGTTTTCAATTAATAGTGATGCACATAAAAAGGAAAGAGTCGGTGGGTATAGTGAAGGGCTTAAAAGGGCTATATCAGCGGGTATTAATCTTAATAGAATTATCAACTTGAATGAATAGTGAGGTACGCTAAATGGATTTTGTAATTTTAACTGGCATGTCAGGTGCTGGAAAGAGCCAAGCTGTAAAAGTGTTAGAAGATTTAAATTTTTATTGTATGGATAACTTGCCTCCTGCTTTATTGCCAAATTTCGCTGAACTTTGTAAGGCTTCTACTAAAACTGTAGATAGAGTAGCTGTGGTTGTTGATATTAGAGGTGGGATTTTTTTCGATGATTTATTTACCAGCTTAGAGGTGCTTAAAGAAAAAGGTTTTAGTTATAAAATTTTGTTTTTAGATGCTTCTGATGACATATTAATCAAAAGATATAAGGAGTTAAGAAGGCCTCATCCGTTAAACATGGATGGCACTGCTACTGATGGTATTGAAAAAGAGCGAATCATGCTTGAAAATGTCAAGAAAAAATCTGATTACATAATCGACACTACAAATTTAAAGTTGGGAAGATTGAAGGAAGAGATAGTTAATATATTTAGAGACGGAAAAATATCACACAGCTTGACTCTTTCTATAGTTTCTTTTGGTTTTAAATATGGAATTCCTCATGATTCTGATCTAGTGTTTGATGTGAGGTTTTTGCCTAACCCTTACTATATTGAGGAACTTAAGCCGCTCACAGGTAATACTAAGGTAGTACAAGATTATGTGATGAGTTTTGATGTTAGCAATGAGTTTTTGAGTAAACTGAAAGATATGCTAAGTTTTTTGTTGCCTCAATATGTGAAAGAAGGTAAAACAAATCTTATAGTTTCTATTGGTTGTACGGGAGGAAAGCACCGCTCGATTACTATGGCTAATAAGTTGTTTGACTTTTTTGGTAATGAAAACTACAGGGTTAATATTAATCATAGAGATGAATTTAAGTAACAGGAGGTTGCCATGAAGGTTGTTGTTTTTGGAGGTGGAACTGGACTTTCTGTTTTGCTAAGAGGTATCAAGAAATTTACTAAAGATATCACTGCTGTCGTTACAGTTGCTGATAATGGTGGTAATTCTGGTGTTTTAAGAGAAGATTTGGGGATGTTGCCTCCAGGTGATATGAGGAACTGTATTACTGCACTTTCTGATGTCGAACCTGCTATGTTGAAACTGTTGCAACATAGATTTAAAGATGGCTATTTGCAAGGTCAAAGCTTTGGAAATTTGCTTATCGTAGCAATGTATGAAATTTTTGGGGATTATGAACATGCATTAAAGGAGATTGGTAGTATTTTTAGGTTGTCTGGCAAAGTACTTCCTATGACTCTTGAAAATACTCATTTAAAGGGATTTATTAGCAATGGAGATGTCATAATAGGTGAAAAAGAAATACCTGCTTATACTAAAGATTCTAGCTCGAAAATAGATAAAATAGAGCTTTTGCCTAGCATGTGTAAGCCGTTAGATGAAACTCTTAGTGATATTGAAAATGCAGATATTGCAGTTATTGGTCCTGGAAGTCTTTACACTAGTGTTATTCCAAATTTGTTAATTGATGGTGTCGCAGATAAAATTTATAGTTCTAAGTGTAAAGTTTTTTATGTTAGCAACATTATGACTCAGCCTGGTGAGACTGATGGTTATAATGTGCTGGATCATGTTAATGCTATTAAAAAGCATACTGGTAAAAATATTATTGATTTTGTGCTAGCAAATGACTATAAGTTGCCACAAAAACAAGTTGAAAAATATTTGTCACAAGGTTCTAGCCAAGTGTTGATAGATGACGTTCAAATTAAGGAACTAGAAGAAAATAATATCAAGGTTATTGCCGGTGATTTTACCGAAGTTAAAAAGAATTATATTAGGCATAATGCTGAAAAAATAGGCAGTTTGTTTGATAAATATAGTAAAGAAAAAATACAACTTTAAATTATTGTCGTTTTTCTATTTTTCTGTTTTGGAGGAAAAAATTATGAATAATAAAACTTTGTTAAAAAACAGCTTTGATTTAGTGGAAGAAATGACAGATTGGGTAAGAATTGTCGGAAGCGACAACATAGTACTATATACAAATAAAAAAATGCAAGAAGCTTTTGGGCGTAATTTGACTGGTGAAAAGTGTTGTGGTATATCTGCTCCTGAAGTATGTGAGGATTGTATCGTAACCTACACTATTTCTACTGGTAAAATCGGTAGACGTGAAACTTACTTTGAAGGAAGGACTTATAACGTTATATCTTCTCCATTGAAAGATGAAAATGGAAATGTTTTTGCTGCAGTCGAAGTTTTTAGAGATATTACTACCTCTAAAGAATTAGCTAAGGAATTGAATGAGACTAATCGCAAAATGATGGGTGATTTGAAATTCGCAAAAAATATGCAGTACAAGATGTTGCCTGAAAAGACAATATATAATGGGCTTAAGTTAGATTATTTTTATCAACCTTCTGATATGTTGAGTGGAGATATAATAGATACGTATACTGTAAAAGATAGATATACTTGTATGTATGTTTGTGACGTCGTCGGGCATGGAGTTTCGGCTGCACTTCTAACTGTGTTTGTTAGACAAAGCATGCGCGCTTTGAGCCAAAATATACATAATGTCAATAAGACTTTGGTTGAACTTCATAAAATGTTTTTATCTTTAAATCTTGACTATGACAAATATCTCTCTTTGTTTTTTGGAGTATATGATAAACAAACTAAAAAATTTACTTATGCAAATGCAGGGCATAATGCTATGCCTATACATTTATCCTCTGGAAAAATGTCTTTTTTAAAGGCAAAGGGAAATCCAATATGTAACATTTTTACTAGTGTTGAATATAAAGTTTCGTCTGTAAAGTTGAAGTTGGGTGATAAAATATTTTTTTATACTGATGGTATCCCTGAGGCGAAAAATTCTGATAATGATTCTTTTGGAGAAACTAGACTTTTTAATATCGTAAAAAAAAGTAATAATTTATTATCTGATATTTATAATGAAGTTAATAGCTTTAGTGAAGCTAATCTTAAAGATGACTGCGCAATGATGCTTGTTGAGGTCATAAACTAAATATTATACAGCAAAGAATTGCAAAAGGAGTAAAGATAATGATCAAACTAAATTTAGAAAACTGTAATATAGATAAAATATATTTTGAAAAAAGCAAACAAAAGGTGTATGACGCTTTTGAAACTTTGCTAAATAGAAATGGTCAAGGCAAAGAATTCACAGGTTGGCTAGAGTATTCTTATGATGAAAATTTGGAAGAACTAAAAAAAATCAAGGAAGCTGCGGAAAAAATTAGAAAAACGTCTGAAGCTGTAATAGTAATAGGTACAGGTGGTTCTTATTTGGGAACAAGATCTGTAATAACTGCAATCAAAGGTGAAGATTTCAATGATTTTTCTTCGGGAGATCCAAAGATGTTTTTTGCAGGTACTACTTTAAGTGAAAAGAGTCTTTTAAAGTTTGAAAAAGTAATTGATACTTATGATACGAGTTTAATTGTTATCTCAAAATCTGGTTCGACTATAGAACCTGCCGTTGCTTTTCGTATTTTAAGAAAAAAGATGCATTCTAAGTATGGAAAAGATGCTAGTTCGAGAATTTTTGCGATAACTGATAAAGACAAAGGTGCTTTGAACAAGATTGCCTGTAAAGAATCTTATGAAAAATTTATAGTGCCTGATGATATTGGCGGTAGATATTCTGTTTTTACTCCAGTTGGACTTTTACCTCTTGCTTGTGCAGGGATCGATGTTGACAGTTTGTTGGAGGGATTAAAAGAGGCGCAAAAAACTTTTTTAACTGATAAATCTGAAAATAATGTGTGTGTGAAATATGCTTTAGCTCGAAGAGCTTTGGCAAAAGTAAAAGATATAGAAATATTTGTTACTTATGCACCTGAATTAGGTTATGTGTCTGAGTGGTGGAAACAGCTTTTTGGTGAAAGTGAAGGTAAAAATGGGAAGGGTATTTTCCCTACTTCTTTGAAATATACTACTGATTTGCATTCTATGGGACAGTTGGTACAAGATGGTAAGAAGATATTTTTTGAAACTGTGTTGTTTGTTGAGGATAATGATTGCAATGTGTGTGTGCCATTTGAAAATGATGATTTGGATAATCTAAATTATCTGGAAGGTAGATCTGTAGAATATGTGAATGAAATGGCTTTTGAGGCTACTCTGAAGGCTCATGTTGACGGTAATACTCCAAATATACTCATTTCAATGCCAAAGGTTGATGAGTTCAACATTGCAAAGCTTTATTACTTTTTCATGGTGTCTTGTGGAATTAGCGCTTATGCTTCAGGGGTGAATCCTTTTGATCAGCCAGGGGTCGAAGAATATAAATCAAATATGAATAATTTATTAAGTATATATTAATTATAAAGGTGGAAATATGATAAAATTAGGTGAAATGCAAGTATTAACTGTAGAAAGAGAAACAGTTAACGGAGTGTATTTAAAGAGTAACAAAAGTGAGGACGAAGTGCTACTTCCTGTAAAGTATGTGCCGGAAAAAACAAAAATTGGTGATAAAATAGAAGTGTTTGTGTATAGAGATTCTGACGACAGAATTATTGCAACTACTATTAGACCTAAGCTTACTATAGGTGAGGTTGGGTACTTAAAGGTAGTAGAACTTGCTAAGATTGGTGCTTTCTTAAATTGGGGGCTTGAAAAAGATTTGTTTTTGCCACATAAAGAGCAAGTTGGCGAATTAAGAGTAAATGGCGAATATATAGTTGGAATATATATAGATAAATCAAATAGACTTTGTGCAACCATGAATTTGTACAATATATTAAAAACTGATTCGCCTTATCAAATCAATGATAAAGTAGTCGGAACAGTGTTTAGTTTGAGAAGAGGTCTAGGTGCATTGATAGCTGTAGATGGAAAATACTTGGGCTTGATTCATGAAAAAGAATTGTTTAAGCCTGTACATATTGGTGATTCTGTTGAATTGAGAGTATCTCAGGTAAAAGAAGATGGAAAATTGAGTCTTAGCTTAAGAGATGCTCCAAGAATGCAAATGGATAAAGATGGTGAATATATATATAGAAAACTTGTTAGTAGTGGCGGACAACTGCCTTTTAATGATGATAGTAGACCTGAAGCCATAAAAACTGCTTTTAATATGAGCAAAGGTTCTTTTAAAAAAGCTATCGGTGGACTGTTGAAAAAGAGAATTATAAAAATAACTAAAACTGGCATCGTTCTTTCTCACGACGCGCCAGTAGTTGATAAAAAGCAAGGAAGAAGCTCTAATTTCGAATCAAAGAAAAATTCATCAGATTCAAGAGATTCAAGGAAGAAAACTTTTGACTCTAAGAAAAATTCATCAGATTCAAGAGATTCAGGGAAGAAAATTTTTGACTCTAAGAAGAATTCTGATTCTTCAAAAAAATTTGGTGACTCTAGAAAATCTTCTGATTCTTCAAAAAAATTTGGTGACTCTAGAAAATCTTCTCCTTCTTCAGGCCGTCCTTCTACAAGAAAGGTAAATAAACCAAGATCTCCAAAGTAAAGGATACCAAAAAAGGAAATCCCTAGGGATTTCCTTTTTTTCTTTTAAAAATTAATGTTAATATTGTTGTTAATTTGTTAATGCTGCATTTATTTAAATCGAAAAGACTAAATTATGCTAGAACAACATTGCTTGCTTGAGATCCTTTTTGACCATCAACAATATCGAAATTAACCTTTTGGCCTTCCTCTAATGTCTTGAATCCGTCTGCTGCAATAGCTGAAAAATGTACGAACACATCTTTACCATCATCGCAAGAAATAAATCCAAAACCTTTTTTAGAGTCAAACCATTTTACTGTACCTGTGTTCATTGAAACTCCTCCAAAATATAAAGATAGGTATATTATAACTTGAAAACGATAATATAGCAACAAGTTTTATCAAATTTTTATAAAATATTTTTTTATAAATCATGCCTCAGAATTATTAAATATCGCAAAATAAAAAAAGAGCGACATAAAAATTTGAACATTCGCACTATCGGTTTGCGAAATAAATATTTTTACAAAAAAACTTAAATTTAAAAATTTTAATATTTTTGACTTTTGAGGTGGATTTTTTTAATTTTAGAGAAAAAACAGAGATGTTGTGATATGTAAGAAATAATAAAACTACATAGAGTATAAATTATTGATAAAGTTTTGTCAATGATATTTTTTAATAAAGTGTATTAGTTGCACAGTAAAAGGCACCTAATTTTTATCTTTAAAATTAAGTGCCTTTTTAATTAAAATCTTCCAAATTGTTTTCCTTTTGTCCTAAATACTTTGTTGGACTCAGTCCTTTCTTTATAATTTTTTAAAACTTTATCAATATTTTTAATTTCACTATTTCAATGTAGTCTATTACATTTTATTTGCTTTAAGTTATAATTAACTTATATATTATTTTTTTCTAATCACTCATCTTTTATTGATTAAGGGTTTTGAATGAATATAATTTATTTTAGAAATCTAAATTATATTTATTTCACATCTTTTATCAAATCTAGCAAAGATTATTGTGTATTATATTAATTTTATATTAGTTAAACTTATACGCATTTTTTTCCATTTAGGAGTTTATAATAACTCATATTTGTAAAATTTTCTATATTGACTTTAATACCTTAATACCTTGATTATAATAATTTTGATTTGTAAATTACCTCTATTATTAATTGGTTCCTCATATTATATTTAATGCAACTATTTTTATTTAATTTTTTAATAACAAGTTAATCTGTTTTAATTGGTAATTCTGATTTTATTTTATCTAATTATTTTTTTGATCACCATCGTCCTACCTCTACGGGATGATAAGATTAGGTTAAAGAAATCTTGAAAACAATTATTGATAGTTAAATCATTTAAAACTTTGATTATCTTTTAAATCGAATAATTTATAGTTTAAATATAATTAGGTTCCTCTTGAAGTTTGGCAAAATTACTTTTCTTAATTATTTTCACTTAATATTTTGGTGGACTCACTCCTCTCATGATACTTTAATTTGGATTTGTTACTAACTTCCTATTAAAAATTTCTTATTAGGTTGTTAATTATATTATACCCATGGAAATTGTTTTCAAACATTTATTTTAAAAAAAATTTAAATAATTTTAAAATTTGTTTAAAAACCTAGTAAGCATCTCGATTTTTTCTTCTCCAAATTTATCAAAAACTAAATTTGCGCAAGTTAAATCTTGTGTGTTTGTACCTTCTGATAGGTATCCAATCGATTTGCATCCTGCAGAGTTTGCTGCTTTTAATCCATTTGTAGAATCCTCTATAACAAGGCATTCTTCAGGTTTTAATCCAAGCATATCTGCTGCTTTTAAAAATATTTCAGGATCTGGTTTTGTATTTTTAACTTCATCTCCACCTATAAACCCTTCAAAATAATTTTCTAATCCAAATCTTTCTACTATATAATTAATATTGTCTTTAAAGTTAGAAGATGCTATTACCATTTTGTATCCATTGCTTTGAAAATATTTGAGCCAATCGAGAACACCATTGCATAATGCAAGTTTAGGATGTTGTTCGTAGATAGTTCTACCTCCGTTGTCTAGCATCTCTAATATTTTGTCTGCTGGAATAGTTTGTATATTATGCTTTTCTACCATTGCTTTTACTAGATGTCTCGTTGCGGTACCCCTAAACGAATTAATAAAATCTTCATCAGCGTCTTTTGCTAAGTTTTTGAAAAAATTATATTCATATTCTTTATATAAGTCTTCGCTATTGATTAATACTCCATCCATGTCAAAAATAATGCCTTTTATCATAATTATTGCCCTCCGTTTTGTTTTGTGTTATAATACTGCCATATATTATATCATTCGAAAGATTGAATTGCAATTGTTTAAGAGAAATTTAAGAAATTAGTTTTATAATTAAGTTAAAGAAAAAATATATTATATAAATAATACAAAATTATTAAGGAGGGCGAAACTTAATGTTTCGTAACACTAGAGATGAGAGTATTAATAGTTGAGGATGAAATCAAGATTACTCAAGCACTTAAGTTTTTATTTTCAAAGCAAAAGATCGATGTAGATATTGCAAATGACGGTGAAGAAGGAATGCTTTTGGCCCATAAAGATATTTATGATGTAATAGTTTTAGATATAATGTTGCCGATGGTAAGCGGAATCGAGATATTGAAGAGTATTAGGAGTGCAGGGAAACAAACTCCTGTAATTATGCTTACGGCTAAAGATACTGTAGATGATAAAGTTTTTGGTCTTGAATCGGGTGCAGATGATTATTTGATTAAGCCTTTTGCTACTAAAGAACTCATTGCTAGAGTTAAAGCCTTGTCTAGAAGAAAGAGCTCTGAGTTTGTTGGCGAAATGTACGAGTTTGAGGATGTTAAATATGATGTGAAGAATTATCTGTTGCATGTTGATAGTGAAGAGTTTAAACTTCCACTAAAAGAAGCAATGCTTATGGAAATGTTTATAAAGAGGCCGAAACAAGTTTTTACAAGAGAGCAGATTATCGATAGAATTTGGGGATTAGAAACTGATATTCTTGAAAGTAATATAGAAATTTATGTACACCATCTTAGAAAAAGGTTAGAAAGCACTAATGCTAAAATTGAAACAGTTAGAGGCGTTGGCTATATGCTAAAAGAAAAAATTAATTTGAATTAACTCGAAAAGAGGATTGTTTATGTTTAAAAAGCTTCACTTAAAGTTGACTGCTTATATAGGTTTGATTTTAGTAGTGTTTATGGCTGTGACTACTCTTGGTATCTATTTTTTTACAAAATCCGCATATGAATACCAGATGAAAAACGTAATGGAGAATGAAGCTGTTCGCTTGCAGATTTATGCGCAAACTCCTAGTTTTTTAGATGCTATTTTTCCTTTTGAAAATTATTTAGAAGACAATTTTCCAGTTAGTAATAGGCGGCTTGTTTTCCCTACGGATTCTGAGCTTGGATTTAGCTATATTACTTACGATAGCGCAATGAATGTTTTATATGTTGAAAGTGAAGATGAGAAACTGGCTCAAGGGATCGTGCAACTAGCCATCGATACTTTGAATTCGCGTAAAGATTCGTACGTAACTATTGATGTTGAAGGTGAAGAATATAGAGTTTTCACTAAGTTTATAAATACTAAAGGATCTGTAGGTGTCATTCAGGTGTATAGTGATACTACTGGCGAAGATTATTTATGGTCGTTTTTGAGTAAAGTACTCTTCACAATTGGTATTATTGGAACATTTATTTTGTTTTTAATTAGCTATTTCTTTACAGGTAAAGCTTTGAATCCTGTAAAGGAGTCATGGCAAAAACAACGTGAATTTGTCGCTGATGCGTCTCACGAGCTTAGAACGCCGTTGACTGTTATTCAAACAAATCTTGATGTTATGATTTCTGATGAAGATGGTACTATAGAGGAAAATTCGCTATGGCTTGATAATGCCTATACTGAAACTAAAATAATGGCTAACTTGATAGATCAATTGCTTACTTTAGCTAATGTTGATTCTAATGTTTTAAGTTTAGATTTTTCAGATATTTCTTTGTCTGAAATAACTGAGAGTGTTACTGATAATTTAAAATTAATTGCATTAAAGAAAAATATTTCTTTACATACTGAAATAGAAAAAGATATAATAATAAAAGGTGATTATGACAAGATACGACGTTTAGTTGTTATTTTGACGGATAATGCCTTGAAATATACTGAACAGGGCACTGTCACTGTTAAGCTTTATACTGAGAAAAACAAAAAAATATTGTCTGTTCAAGATACTGGCATCGGTATTGATAAAGAAGATGTCCAAAGGATTTTTGATAGATTTTTTAGAAGCGATAAAGCCAGAAATCGCCGATTTGGTGGTACAGGTTTAGGGCTAAGCATAGCAAAATGGATTGTTGATTCACATAAAGCTGTGATAGATGTTAATAGCACTCCAGGTGTTGGTAGTACTTTCACTGTTAAATTTTAATTTACATATACCGATATGACCTACAAACCTACTCTTTGTCCAAGTTTAGAGTATGATTTGTAGGTCATGTTTTTTAGTTGAAGCTCATACTCACAGTCGATGTTGATAAGGAAAAAGTAATAAAATATGGAAGCCTTGTGGAGATTGGAGTACCAGCGACATAGTTTATTATTTTTTCCTTTGGGGTACATATGTTAACTGTGAATAGTAATGTGTAACGTTTTATTATAATTATAAAATTAATATTTACATTGATTTTTATAAGTGATATAATTTCAGGGATGATTAATTATTTGGGAGGCAAATTAAATGTTTTATATAGCTTTGGGTATTATTGCATTGTTAGGCTTAAGAACGGTGCTTAAGTATCGTTCATTAACAAAAAAAGTGAATTATTTGAATGATGTGCTTTATTTAGAAAAAAATCCTGAGGAATATATTTCTCAATGTGACAAACTTTTGGGAAAATCTTCTGGAAAAAGAGATAGAGATTTAAATTTAATTTTGAAGTCAACTGGTTTGTTTTATGCGGGAAGATTTGAAGAAGTTATAAGAATATTGGAATCTGACTTAAATAAAATTCCGTCTGGTGGACAGTTTTTTTATTATCAAAATCTTGTGTTGTCTAGTTTTTTTGGCGGTGATTTAGAAAAAGGGACTGCTAGTGCTAAGGATGCTACTGATGCTTTGGGAATGTATAAACGTAATGAAAACAATGATGCAGGTGTTGAATTTATATTTGCTGTAGCTGATTTGTATAGTGGTGATTTTGAGGGTAGAAAAGAATTTTTTAAAGATTTAAGTGAAAATGGCAGAAACGATTATAGAATTGCGATGTCTTGTTATTGCCTAGGTTTGATTTATAAGAATGAAGGTGATTTCGAGGCTATGAATTTAGCCTTTGACAGAGCTGTAGAGCATGGTAAAAACTCATTTGTAATTAAACTTGTCGAAAACGAAAGAAATGGAGTACAAACAATAAATGCAGACATCAAATAAAAAAACTTCGTTTTCAAAACTTTTGAAAGAATATGCTTTTCTTTTTTTAGGATGCTTACTCACTGCTATTTCTGTTACTTTTGTTTTAAAGCCAAGTGGATTGAGCACGAGCGGAATCACAGGATTTTCTATCATATTGGAGCATGTCATTAATATAAATTATACTTATATCAATTATGCTATCACAGTAGTAATAGTAATTGCTTCTTATCTGTTGATGGGTAAATTGGAAGTAATGAGAATAATTGCTATTTCAATAATTTATTCTACTTTGTTAGTAATTTTAGATACGATTGATTATGCAATAGTTTTAGGAGATAACTTTTTAGTTGTAGTCACTTTTTCGGTGCTGTATGGAACAGGTGTAGGCCTTGTGTTGAAGCGTAATTACTCATATGGTGGTACTGATACGATTGCTAAAATTTTGCAAAAGAAAGTTTTTCCTTTTGTTAGTGTTGGGCAAGTATTGTTGGCTGTCGATGGATTGATAATTATATTTTCTGCATTTGTTTTGAGTATAGAGATTGCTTTGTATGGCTTAGTAATTCAAATCATCGTGACGAAAGTGCTTGATTATGTAATGTTTGGAATTGGTACTAAGCTTTATAAGCACGAGATTATTAGTGAATATCATGAAGAAATAAGTGATTTCATGGTTAAAGAATTAAAAAGAGGAGTTACTATTAAAAAAATCGTTGGTGCATATACTAAACAAGAAAAAATACAGCTAAGTTGTGTTTGTTCTCCTAAGGAATCTGTATTGATTAAAAAATATTTAGCAAAGAAAGATCCTAAAGCTTATGTCGAAATCGTCCAGATTGTTGGAGTTTGGGGCACTGGCTCTAGATTCCAAAAGATAGCAGAAGATTAATAATTTATAGCTTGCAATAGTTTCGAGAGGTGAAATATGGTAACTTTGCAGATTTATGATTTTGAAGATAATTTCAATTTGAAGGATTTGTTTGAAAAGACTAAATCAGGAGATTGTGTTTTGAATTTTTATGATTTGAATCTTGTTCCTGAAGAAATAGAAAAAAATGCTGTAATCGCGAGATTATACAAGTTTTATGGCGAAAACATTTTTCCTGTCACTTTGCTTGATGGTGAAGTAAAAAAAATAGAATCGCATCTGTCTGTAAACGAGTTTCTTAGTATTTTTGAAACGTCAAATGCTGAGGCCTCTTGGAGTTGCGACTCTTCTTGTAGTCAAAGTGATTGCAAGAAATCTGATTGTGAGAAATCTGATTGTAATCAATGCGACCGTGGTGGAAACTGTCCTTGCAGATATAAAAAGTAATAGCTAATATAATTGTTTAGGCGAACCTATCGGTTCGCCTTTGTTTTTTTCTAAGATATTTTTATCATTTTTTGTAACTTTTGTGCTAGCAGTGTGCATAATACTATGCCAGCTGCTGATTGTAATATATTGGCAGGTATGCCTGAAATTTCTGAAATGAAGTTTCCTGCTATGACCGAACCTACAAAATAATATGCTATAACTTGCCAAATGCTTCCAATTGCAGCGCCTACAACAGTCATTGTTTTATTTGACGGAGATTTTTCTAATACTGTGCCTAATATAAAACCCATTATGTATTTGATTATAAAGGTAGGCAAAACATATATCGAATATCCGCCTAGCAAGTCAGCTAGTGATGCACCTAATGCTCCTGCTAACGAACCATTTTTCTTGCCTAAAATCACTACTGATAAAAATACTAGTCCATCGCCTAAGTGTGTGTATCCATTGCTACCTGTAGGTATTTTTATTATCGACGTAGCCACGTATGTCAGTGCTGCAAATAAAGCAACATGAACAATATTTTTTACTTTATTATCCTTCACGTCGTCCTCCCAAACTTTTATTGTAATAATTATAATCACATTATACTCTGTTCTGTGCACTATTCAAGATACAGTTTTATATTTTTCATAGAGTACAGAATTGTTATTCACAATTACATGAAACTTCAATGGAAAAAATAATAAAATCTGTCGCCGAGTACTCCGATTGGGAAGTTGTACGATCACTTTTGTTCAGAATCCCCAAAAGATGATAGTCAGAAAGGTCATGCCCACGTTGGGGCAGAGATTTCACAAAAATTTCACACAACTTAATCCAATCTCCATAAGGCTTCCATATTTTATTATTTTTTCCTTTTAACGACAGGCATAAAATGTGAATAGAAACAATCAGATAGTCTTCTTAATTATTATATACAAAAAATCGTACACTTTTTTTAATAAATAGGATATAATAGATTTGTAATTAATTTTCTGAAAGGTATGTTTAAAATGCGACATATATTAATGTATTTAAAACCTAATATAAGAACTATGTGCTTTGGGTTTACGGTTAAATTTACTGCAGCTATGGCTGATTTGCTTTTGCCATGGATTTTGGCTTATATAATAGATGAAGTTACGCCTACTAAAAATATAGGCTTAGTATTGATTTGGGGGTTGTTGATGCTTGCTAGCTCTATTGTAAGTATCACTTTTAATATTTGTGCAAATCGTATTGCTGCAAAAGTTTCTCGCAAAACTACTGAGCAAATAAGACATGATTTGTTTGCTAGGATATCTTATTTATCTAATTCTCAAGTAAATGCATTTGGCATACCCTCTCTAATTTCTAGAATGACTTCTGATACTTACAACATCCACCAAATGCTTAGCATTATGCAAAGAATGGGCGTTAGGGCTCCTATACTGCTAATAGGTGGAATAATCATTACTTCCACGTTAGATTTTTATCTCACTTTAGTTTTGGTTGCTACTCTACCTTTAATAGTGCTTATCGTTTATGTGGTAACAAAATTGAGTTTTCCGCTATATATTTTGCAGCAAACTGCTTCCGACAAATTAGTCCGCAAGGTGCGTGAGAGTATCGTAGGAATAAGAGTTATTAAGGCGCTTTCTAAGACAAGTTATGAAAAAGAACAATTTGCAAAAATAAATAAAGAAGTTGTAACAAGAGAGAGAAAAGCAGGTGTTACAACTGCAATTATTAATCCGTCTATGAGCTTAATACTAAATATTGGTCTTACCATAATTGTTGTTGTAGGAGCACAAAGAGTTGATTCTGGCTTGACTGAGGTAGGAAAAATCATAGCATTTTTAACTTATTTTACTTTAATTCTAAATGCTATGTTGGCAATGACAAGAATTTTTGTCGTTTACTCAAAGGCTAGTGCCTCGGCAAATAGAATTAGTGAAATCTTGATCATACCTGAGGATTTGGTTGCGAGGCATGAAAGTGTGAAAAAACCATTCAAAGACGAAGTAGCTCATATCGAATTTAAAAATGTTTCATTTGCTTATGATGATTCAGAAAATACTTTAACAGATATTAGTTTTAGCCTAAATAAAGGCGAAAGCTTAGGAATTATCGGCGCAACAGGTTCTGGTAAAACTACATTGATAAATTTGTTGTTGAGATTTTATGATGCTGATAGTGGCGAAATTATAATTGATGGTAAAAATATAAATTCAATTGATAAAGATGAATTAAGCAAAATGTTTGGCGTAGTATTTCAAAATGATATAATATTTAAAGACACTGTTAGAAACAACATCACTTTGGGTCGTGAATTGGATGATGAGCGTGTACGTGCTGCTTCAAAGTTTGCACAGGCATATGAATTTATTGAAGGAATGGACGAAAAATTTGATTCTGCAGTAGCTATTAGAGGCGCTAATCTAAGTGGAGGACAAAAACAAAGATTATTGATTTCGAGATCTCTTGTAGGTGATCCTAAGATATTAATTTTAGATGACTCTTCGAGTGCATTGGATTACAAAACTGATGCGTTGTTGAGAAAAGAGATAAAAGATAATTTTAATGATACTACTATTGTAATAATTGCACAAAGAGTGAGTTCTGTGATGACTTCTGACAAAATATTGGTTTTGGAAAACGGAAAAATGATCGAATGTGGTAGTCATGATGAACTTATGGGTACATGTAATGTTTACAAGCAAATTGCACTTTCTCAGATGGGAGATTTAATTGATGAAAAATAACGATTCTGTGAAAAATAAAAAAAGTACTATTCTACGACTTGGGAAATATTTGTTGAAGTATAAATCATTGATGCTGTTAGCTTTTTTCTTCACAATCACTGGCAATTCGCTTGCTTTAGTAGGCCCTAGTTTGTCTGGACAAGCTATTGATCATATAGAATTAGGTGTAGGCAAAGTTGATTTTGATATGGTTTTTCATTTTGTAAGATTAATGATTGTTTGCTATTTGCTTACAGCTGTATTCACATTTTTACTGTCTACTCTTATGATTCACATAAGCAGAAAAGTAGTTTATGATATGAGGACAGAACTTTTCGATAAAATGCTTAGCCTTCCTGTGGGATATTTTGATAAGCATCAAACTGGCGATATATTGAGCAAAATGTCTTATGATATTGATACTATTAACACAGCATTGTCAACAGATTTAGTTCAAGTTTGTGCTAGTATCATTACTGTACTTGGTTCTCTTTTTATGATGATTATAATTTCTCCTGAGCTAGTTAGCATTTTTGTAATTACTATTCCTATTTCTGTATTGATTACTAAGTACAAAACAAAGAAAACAAAACCTCTTTTTAAGAACCGTTCTAAAAAAATAGGTGAATTAAACGGATTTACAGAAGAGATGGTGTCAGGACAAAAAACGTTGAAAGCATATAATAGAGAGGAATATATTATAGGTAAGTTTGATGAGAAAAACTTTGAGGCTGCCGAAGCGTATTATAATGCTGAATATGTTTCTAGCTCGATTGGACCGACAGTAAATTTTGTAAATAATTTATCTCTATCACTAATAAGTGTACTTGGGGCAATTCTTTATATTTTGGGAAATATCACTATTGGAAGTATATCTTCTTTTGTATTGTATTCTAGGAAGTTTTCAGGACCTATTAATGAAATTGCAGGTATTATAGCAGAATTTCAATCTGCGCTGGCTGCTGCTGAAAGAGTTTTTACGATGATGGATGAGATTAAAGAAGCTAAAGATGTTGAAAATGCAAAGGAACTTACAAATATCGAAGGTAGCTTAGAGATAAAAAATGTTGGATTTGGATATACCAAGGATAAACAAATAATTAAAAATTTAAGTATGCAAGCTAAAAAAGGTTCGATGGTAGCAATAGTTGGCCCGACTGGTGCAGGAAAAACTACTATAATTAACTTGTTGATGAGATTTTATGATGTTGATTTTGGAGAAATCTATTTGGATGGTCTAGAGACAAGGCAGGCTACTATGGAGGGCCTTAGAAAATCCTATGCTATGGTATTGCAAGATACTTGGCTGTTTCATGGGACTATTTTCGAAAATGTTTCATATGGTAAATTAGATGCAACTATGGAGGAAGTCATCGAAGTATGTAAAGCTGCGAAAATTGATTCTTATATTAGCAGATTGCCCGAAGGCTATAACACTTTGATAAAAGAGGATGGATCAAATATTTCGAAGGGGCAAAAGCAGCTTTTGACTATTGCTCGAGCAATGTTGCTTGATTGCAAGATGTTGATACTTGATGAAGCAACTTCTAATGTTGATACTATGACTGAATTAATGATACAAGACGCTATGAGAGCACTAATGAGCGATAAGACATGCTTTATTATAGCTCATAGATTGTCTACTATAAAAAATGCTGATTTAATACTTGTCGTTAATGATGGCAATATTGTTGAACAAGGCTCACATAGTGAATTGATAGCGAAGCAAGGATTTTATAACAAGTTGTATAAAGCTCAGTTTGAATAGATAGTAAGTTTTCGGAACGGTCAAGACCGTTCCCTACGGGTGTATCATAATTTTAACTGTGAAGAGCACTCTTGAGCGTTACTATTCACAGCGATGTCTAGTGTTAAAAGGAAAAAATAATAAAAAATGGAAGCCTTATGGAGATTGGATTAAGTTGTGTGATAGTTTTATGAGCGTTTTAGTCATCTTATGGCTTAGCCCTAAAAATATACTGCGTTATGACTTTGTGAATAAAACTACTCATGCCCTAACCCCATTTTCTAAATGAAAATAGCGGTAGGCCACATGCATGGAGAACCAAATCTTTGTGAGTTTAACGAACAAAAAGTTCTGCGCCCTACAACTTCCCAATTGGAGTACCAGCGACATAGTTTATTATTTTTTCCTTTGGGTAATATGTTAAATGTGAATAGTAACGAATATGAAACGTTTGTCTTTAGTTTTGTATGTTTTTATTGACAAATCTTTGAAAATGTATAGAATTAATTTAATGAATGATGTGTTGGTCTTTGTGTTTTGACAAAATAGTAAATAAGTAGTTGGATATATTTGGAGAGATTGATGTATAATTACGATTTGATAAGCGAGAGTTTATATACAAAAAGTTTGGGGAAGACATTTGTTCAGTTTGAGGAAGTGTCTTCTCTTCATGGAAAATCAAAAAATATTTCGGAAAATTGTCCTGATGGAATGTTGGTTTTATCTGCTAAACAACTTGGTTTTAGATCAAGAGACAACAAGATAGAATTTCCTGACAATATTGAAATGTTGTTAATGAGTATGATTTTTAAAACTAAAAAAGATTTGACAGAAGAACTGCTACAGACAGTGACTGCTTCTGTGTGTGAAGTCTTGGCTTTAATATGCGATAATTCCAATGTTAAAATCAAATGGCCTAACGAAGTTTTTATTGATGATAAAAAAATATGCAGTGTTTTGGTTGAAAAGCATACAAAAAAAGGAATAGACAATGCAATTGTAAGTATATATATTAATGACAGATTGTCTATAGATCAGAATGATACTGTTGTGCCAAATTGTAATGATTTTGCTGTTTTGAAGGATTATGTCAATGATGATTTTCTAAGGGAAGAATTGATATCTGAACTACTAAATAAGATTGAAGAGTTGTATGAAGAGTTTATGTTTACTAAACAATTGGCAACAGTTTCGGATATTTTTAACAAAAGTAATATGTTTTCTTCTAATAAGGTTTTAGTTAATAAGATTGGCAAGAAAACTACTGCTGAAGTAGTAATATTTGGGATTGACAAAAAAGGAAGATTGATTGTTTGTGATAGCATGGGGAACAAAAGTATTTTGAAATATGATGAGTATGAAATAAAGGAATGAAGGTATTGAAAAAATTAAAAATTGGTAATTTTGAACTTGAAAACAATGTAATTGTAGCACCTATGGCTGGTATTACTGACTTGACTTTTAGAACTATTTGTAAAGAATTCGGAGCAGGATTAGTCACTACTGAAATGATAAGTGCTAAAGGGCTGTACTATAAGGATAAAAAGACTGAAAGCTTGATGAAAATTAATGAGACTAACAGGCCCGTTTCCATGCAAATATTTGGAAGTGATCCTGACACTATGGCTTTTGTGGTTGAAAATTATTTAAATCAAAGAAGTAGTTTTGACATATTAGATATTAATATGGGATGTCCTGCACCAAAGATAGTAAAAAATGGAGATGGCTCTGCTCTTATGAAGAGTCCACTTCTTGCGGGTCGTATAATTGAAAAAGTAAAAAAAGTGTCTTTAAAGCCTGTAACTGTTAAGTTTCGTTCTGGATGGGATCAAAACAGTATAAATGCTGTTGAATTTGCCAAAATTGCTGAACAAAGTGGAGCTGATGCGATAGCTGTACATGGGAGACATCGAGAACAATTTTATTCGGGTAAGGCTGATTATGATGTAATAAAATCGGTAAAGGAATCTGTGAAAATACCTGTGATCGGCAATGGTGATATCTTTGAAGCTTCTGATGCAATTAGGATGATTGACTATACTAATTGCGATGGTGTAATGGTAGCTAGAGGAGTGATGGGTAACCCGTGGCTGATAAGGAATGTTGTTAATATACAGCGTGGTTTGGAGATTTATAGCCCTTCTCCTGATGACAGGATTAATATGTTAAAGCGGCATGCTGCTGAATTGGTAAAGGAATTGCCCGAAAAACTTGCAATACTTGAGATGAGAAAGCACGCAAGTTGGTATATTAAAGGATTGAAAAAATCTTCTGAGATGAGAAACAAAATTAATAAAGTGCAAACTTTAGGTGAACTTTATGATATTTTTATAAATATATTGATATTATAACAAGCAAGTGTTATACTAATCTATACAAAATTTTAAAGGTGGTGAATTAAATGTCTGAAATACAAAATCAAGGTGATTTGAGACAAGTAAGGCTTGATAAGTTTAATGAACTTAAAAAAGCTGGTAGAAATCCATTTGAGATTTCTAGATACGACGTTACTCACACTAGTGAGGACATAAAAAATAAATTCGAGGAATTTGAAGGTAAACAGGTTTCTTTAGCAGGTAGAATAATGTCTAAACGTGGACAGGGTAAAGTTGGTTTCTATGACTTGCAAGATAATTACGGAAGAATTCAGATATTTATTAAAGAAGATCAATTAGGTGAAGAAGAATATAATTACTTTATTACTAACGATATTGGTGATATTGTTGGTGTTGAAGGTGAAGTTTTTAAGACGAAAATGGGAGAAATCTCAATTAGAGCAGCTAAAGCAGTGCTACTTACAAAGTCTTTCCAAACTCTACCTGAAAAATTCCACGGTCTTAAAGACATGGAAACTAGATATAGACAGAGATATGTTGATTTAATAGTTAATCCTGAGATTAGAGAAGTATTTAAGAAAAGAAATATGATAATTAAAGGTATCAGAGAGTTTATGGACGATGCTGGATATATGGAAGTTGACACTCCTATTTTAAGTACTTTAGCAGGTGGCGCAAACGCTAGGCCTTTTATTACTCACCATAATACTTTGGATCTTCCGATGTATATGAGGATTGCTAATGAGTTATATTTAAAGAGACTTATAGTTGGTGGATTGGCTGACGGTGTGTATGAAATGGGCAAGATGTTTAGAAATGAAGGCATGGACGCAACACATAATCCTGAGTATACTGCTATAGAAATGTATAAAGCTTATGCAGATTTTAATGATATGATGGAACTTACTGAAAATCTTGTTGCATATGTGTGTAAAAAGGTAAATAACGGATCGTCTAAAATTATATATGATGGTGTAGAGCTTGATTTCACTCCTCCTTGGAGAAGAGTAAAAATGCAAGATATGGTTAAAGAGCATGTAGGTATTGATTTTGATACTATAACTACTGATGAAGAAGCAATTAAGATTGCTAAAGAAAAGAAAATAGAAATCACTCCTCTTATGACTAGAGGACATGTAATCAGTGCGCTGTTTGAAGAATATTGTGAACAATATTTAATTCAGCCAACTTTTGTTACTCATCATCCTGTTGAAATTTCTCCTCTTTCTAAGAGAAATGTGGAAGATCCAAGACTTACAGATAGATTTGAAGCATTTGCAAACACTAAAGAGATTGCAAACGCGTTTTCAGAGTTGAATGATCCTCTCGACCAAAGAGAGAGATTTGAAGCTCAACTTAAACAAAAAGAAGCAGGTGATGATGAAGCTCACGATATGGACGATGACTTTATCAACGCTTTGGAAGTTGGTCTTCCTCCTACAGGTGGTTTAGGTATCGGTGTAGACAGATTAATAATGTTTTTAACTAATCAAACTTCTATTAGAGATATCATATTGTTTCCTACTATGAAACCTTTAGATCATACGAAGCCTAGTAGTGATGTGACAAATCAGAATACAAATACTGCTGTAGAGCCAAGTGCAGTAACACAGAAAATATCTGAAGATATAGATTTTTCTAATGTTAAGATCGAGCCATTGTTTGAAGAAATGGTAGATTTCGAAACATTTGCAAAGTCTGATTACAGAGCTGTAAAAGTAAAGAATTGTGAAACAGTCCCAAAGAGCAAGAAGCTGCTTAAATTTGTGTTGGATGATGGCTCTGGTGTTGATCGCGTGATTTTGAGTGGTATCCGTGAGTATTATAACCCTGAGGAATTGATTGGAAAAACTTGTATTGCTATTACAAATTTACCTCCTCGTCCAATGATGGGTATCGATTCTTGTGGAATGTTGATTTCTGCAGTTCATGAGGTCGATGGTAGAGAAGGATTAAATCTATTGATGGTAGATGATAGAATTCCGGCAGGAGCAAAGTTATACTAGGAAATGATATAGTTTGTTTGGAAGTTGGTTATTGATTGAATTTTATAAGGAGATGCTATATGAAAAAAATAAAAATGTTTTATTTGGAATCTTGTCCTCATTGTATAAACGCAAGTAACTTAACTGCTGAATTAATCAGTGAAAATCCAAGATATGGTGAATTAGAAATTGAAAAGATCGAAGAATCTAAAAATCCTGAAATAGCTGATTCATACGATTATTATTATGTGCCTACGTATTTTGTAGATGAAATGAAAATTCATGAAGGTGTACCTACAAAAGAAGCTATAAAGAAAGTTTTTGATGTAGCTCTAGCTTAGCCGTTTTAAGCGATTAAAAAAGGCGATCTCATATTAAGTTGTAAAACTTAGTATGTATCGCCTTTTAATGTTTTTTTGATTAGTTGTATTCTTTTAAAATATATTTGTTTCTGCCTGTATTTTTTGCTTCATATAATGCTTGATCTGCTTTTTCAATTAAATCAGAAATATTTGAATCCTGATATAATTTGTTGTAATATGCAAGTCCTGCGCTTAGCGTAATAAAGTTTGAAACGCTTGATTTTTCGTGTTTTAATTTTTTTGTTGCTATTTTTTCTTGTAGCAAATTGACATAACTAATCATTTCATCGAGTGTCTTGTTTTTAGCTATCAAAATAAATTCTTCTCCACCATATCTAGCTGTCTGAATTCCTTTTTCACGTTCTATTTCTAACAGTGATTTTGCAACTTCTATCAATATAGCATCACCTTCTACATGACCGTAGTGATCGTTGTACTGTTTGAAAAAATCTATATCCATCATGCAAATGCACAACGAGCTATTTTCTTTGATCATCGTATTAAAATTCACCTCGAAAAATGTACGAATAACTTTTCTGTTGCTCATTTTAGTGAGCTCGTCAGTCTCTGATAATAATCTAAGTTTTTCTTCATATTCACGTTGTACTGTAATGTCTTTAAATATATAGAAATAACCTGTTAACACATCAAATACGTCATGAATAGGGCTTTTTTCAATGACAAATGTTTTTCTTTGATCGTCTAATATTATTTCTCGTTCGATTGAAGTATGTTGATATTCTTCTAAGCTTATGTCTTCGCTGAAAATATTTTGTCCAAATTGTTTGAATGATAATTGTTTGAAATTTTCTTCTTTTAGGTGGAATAATTTGTAAAATGGACTGTTTGCATCGATAAACTCAAATGTATCATCAACTATCATCATTGGGAAAGGTAACGTATCTATTAGTGTTCTGAATTCAGCATGAGTGTTCCAAATATCTGTAACATCACGCGCTAAACCTACAGTGCCTATGGTTTCACCGTTTCTTCCTACCAAAGCTGATTTGTATGTTTTTAATTGGCGCATTTCATCGCCTATTTTAACTTTTTCATCGAATAAGAAAGTACCTTGCTTTTCTATCACTATTTCTTCTGTTTCCATGCATACATATTCACCTTGAGCATATTCATCCATGTCTATGTCCCAAATATAATAGTGTCCTCTATATTTTATTTGATCTTTAGTTTTATTTACTGTGTTACAAAAGCTGTTATTTACTTTGATGTGTGACCCAATATTGTCTTTAAACCAAATTAAATCCGGTACACTATCTATTAACGTTTCTAACTGTATTTCAGTTAGTTCTTTGTCACGATAATCTCTTGCTCTATTTAAAAAACTTATGACTCTATATTCTAACATAGTGTCATCATCTACCAACCAAATATCAGACAAAGATTCCTTGTTTTTAATTTCAATTAAACATTCTTGACATGTGATAAGTAAAATTTCTGAATAATCAGATTTGTTTTTTAAAATATCTTCAAGATGATTTTTATAAATTTTTTCATCAATAATAATTATATCTGCTGTAGCGTAACTGCTTATAGATTGTACATTTGCTTCTTTAAATTCAAGCGTTAATCTTTCTGGGCATTTTTTGTCTTCTATTATTTGTTTTGATTTTTTGCTATCTAACGTAGCAACTCTTAAAATATATTTATCCATAAATCATATCCCTACCTTGTTTGTTACAGTATATTATATCATATTTAAGCACAAAATACAATTAATATTTAATTGGTATAATTTCACTAAAACTGTTGACTATATACGGTTTTAGCAATATAATTATGATGTATGAAATAAAATAGAAATTGGAGCTCGGCATGAAAAAAATAGTTATTTGTTTTAAATTAGTTTTCAAATCTACAATTTGTTTTATGCTGTCATTTTTTCTTTTATATAATTCATTTACTTTAGTTTATGCTTATGAATCTACTTCTGATGCTTCTGTAACGACTGATGAAACTAATGTTGAAGCTTATGAACTAATTGCTGAATCTATTCAAACTGTTTTTTCCGAAGAGAATGGACTTAAAAATAATGAAGCCAACACTTTAGCGCAAAGTAGTGATGGTTATCTTTGGATTGGATCTTATTCAGGTTTGTTTAGATTTAATGGTAAAGTTTTTGAACAAGTAGACCATAAAATAGACCCTGACTTCACTTCGACTTCTGTTAGGTATTTGTTTGAAGCACAAAATGGAGCCATGTATGTTGCTAGTAATGAAAAAGGTGTGTTTTCCTACAAATCTGGAGATTTTTCGGCTTTAGTACAAGAAGATACTCAAAATTTATCGCTTTCTGCTAGACATATTGTCGAAAATAGTTTAGGCGAATTGTATGTAGTCACTACAGGTGGTATCGGAAAAATAGTAGATGGGAAGGTTGTTCCAGCTTTTGATGATAGCATTGATGATACAAACGTGTTAAGTATCGCTTTTGATAGTAATAATAGTATGTGGATGATTGATATTGATCATAATTTGTCTGTATATAAAGATGGCCAAATGAAAGATGTTTCTGTCGTTAATAGTACTGATGAGCATTTTCTAATTAATACTATTTTTAGTTTTGATGGGAATACCATGTATATCGGTACTACTGCAGGTGATATAATTTTTCTTAGCCCAAGTGATGAAACTTATTCCGTTATCCGTACTAATGGCATAGGTAATGTTTATTCTTTTAATAAAGATAATGATGGTAAAATTTGGGTTTCTGGTGAAAATGGTGTAGGCTATATAAAAAATGATAGTCAAGTGCTTAAAATAGAAGGATTGGCTATTGATAGTTTTATTAGAGGTATGTATCAAGATCACGAGGGAAGTTATTGGTTTGCCTCTTCAAGAGGAGGTGTGATTCAGCTTAAAAAAAGTAAGTTTTATAACGAACTGTTAGCAGCTGGCGAAACTAGCTCATATGTAAATGCTAATCACGAATGGAAAGATATCAAATATGTTGCTTTAGATAATGGCCTGTTGGCACTTAAAGATAATAGAATTATTGAAAATTTTGTTACTAAAGAACTTGAAGGTATTCGTATTAGGTGCTTAATGGTCGATAGTAAAGATAATTTTTGGATTTCTACTTATTCTGATAAAGGCTTGATTAAAATCGATGCAGATCATAATATCTTTTATTTCAACACATCTAACGGATTGACTTCGAATAAAGTAAGGTTTACTATTGAAAAAAGTGATGGCACAATTTGGGTAGGAACTGATAATGGTGTAAATGTGATTAGCGAAAATTCAGTAATTAAAACTTTTACAGATGTAGATGGAATTAGCAATACTACTGTCTTGAGTATCATCGAAACTGTAGGATCACGTATGCTCATCGGTAGTGATGGTGGTGGAATTTATATAGTAGATGATTTAAATGATAGCGACATAACATCGATTAGCACTAATGAAGGTTTGTCTGCAGGAATTATTCTTAGGATGATTCAAAACGATACTACAGGCGATGTGTATGTGGCTACAGGTGGTAATAAATTAGATGTTTTGAGCAAGGATGACATTGAAACGATCGAAGCTTTTAGCACTGATGGAAATATCTTTGATTTGAAAATGGATGGAGACAATTTAATCATTTTTTCTTCAAGAGGTGTGTATGTGTTAGATTCTAAAACATTGTTTGATGATGAACCTAATTTTCAGGTATATGGTGTTGCAGAAGGCTTAAATTCAGGCATTACTCCAAATTCATGGAATCAATTGAAAGAAGATGGTACAGTCTATATCTCATGCAACGAAAGTGTTTTTTCCATCGACCTTAATGATATACACAAGATAACCGAACCTTCTCAAGTAAATATAAGTGAAATAGATTTAGACGGAATAAAATATTATTCTGCCGAAGCGATAACTATTCCTGCTGAAACGAATCGTATAACTTTTTCTTTTTCAATTCTAAGTTATGCAGACAATGCTAATAGTACTTTATATTATCAGCTTAAAGGCTTTGATAAAGAACCTACTAAAGTTTTTTCTAAGGATACTCAGAGCATATCTTACACTAATTTGGCGAGCGGTAATTATACTTTCGAAGTGTGGGGCTATAATGCTGATGGCGTGAAATCCTCAAATATAGCTAGTGTTGAAATCTACCAAGATTCTACATGGTATGAATTGCCTTTTGTAGTTATTTCTGGAGTGATTTTGCTGATTTTTATAATTGTTTTTACTGTGTCAACTTACCACACGAAAAGGACTCAAGTTCTGAAAAAACGGCAACAAGAATATAAGGATATTACTATACAAGCGGTTAAGGCTATTTCTCGTACTATAGATGCCAAGGATACTTATACTAATGGTCACTCTGAAAGGGTTGCTTCTTATACACTTGCGATTGCAAAAACTCTTGGTTATAATGATTTGCAGACTGATGTAGCATATTATACTGCATTGTTGCACGATATTGGTAAAATAGGTATTCCTGATGCTATTTTAAATAAGCCTGGTAAGCTGACTGCAGAAGAATATGAAATCATGAAGAAACATCCTGTCATCGGTGCTGAAATACTTAAGGATGTTACTATTGATGATAGTATTTTGCTTGGTGCTAAATATCACCATGAACGATTTGACGGTAGTGGCTATATGTTTGGATTAAAAGGCGAAGAAATACCTATGATTGCAAGAATTATATGTGTTGCAGACGCTTTTGATGCAATGATAACAAGAAGATGTTATAAAGACACTATGGATACTTCAAGCGTAATACAAGAACTTAGAGATTGTAAAAATACACAATTTGATCCTGATATCGTGGAGGCATTTATTGATTTGATTGAAGATGGATTGCTTGATGATATTATTTTGCAAAATTCAACAACTTTCTAAATATTGTGCAAATAGTTTATTGATTAAAAATACCTCCTAAGCAGATTTTGGCTTGTTGCCTAATCTATTTAGGAGGTATTGTTTTTTTAATTTTTATCTGTTTATAAGTTTAACTTTAGTTTAGTTATCGTTACTAGCTTTTCTTTTTACATCCATCGTAAAATCAAACATAAATCCGCTGTTGCTTTTTTCTACTGTTGGTTTTTTAGTTCTAGGTACAACGTCTCCGCTATAAATACCACTCTCTAATATCTTTGAAAAACTATCGAGTATTGTATCAAAATCTTCTAGTCTATCATCAAAAATACACCAATTTAAGCCTAAGAAGTTGGAAATACCCATGAGTGAATATGCCAATACTTCGCTGTTGATATCTTCTCTAATCTCGCCTTCTTCTTTAGCTTTGTCTAATCCTTTTATGTATGATTGACTAAAGTTAAAGTAGTATTCGCGAAATAATTGTGGATCAATATAGAGTGATTCCCATATGATTCTATATATGTACCTATTTTCACGTATGAATTCTAGCCAAGCTCTTAGTCCTACTTCTTCCATTTCACGTCTAGTTTTACAGTTTTGAATAGCTACACTAGCTTGCTTACGAACTTTATGGCTACATTGTAGCAATAAAAATTTGTATAATTCATACTTACCTTCAAAATAAATATAAAACGTCCCGGAAGCAACGCCTGCTAGTGATACTATGTCTGTGATCATAGAATTGTGATATCCTTTTTCATAAAATACTTGCACTGCTGCATTAAGTATTTTATTTAGAGTCTCTTGACCTCTTTTAGTCTTTGGCATTTTGATTAAATTTTCCACTCCGCAACTCCTTTATATAATTTCTGATAATATGGCTTATTTTCTATATGATTATACTAGTAAAATAGAATTTTAGCAAGTAAATTATCTGCTGCACGCTAGATTATTCCAAAATCTAGCGTGTCATTTGATACGAAGCCAAGTGTCAATGTAGTAAACAACATCGGCTGTTCATACATGGAGGCATGTCCACAGTTTGGTATAATCATATGATGAGAGTTAGGTATGTTGTCTACTATCACTTTTTGATCTTCTATAGGAGTTAGGAAGTCTTGTTGTGCAGATACTACCAAAGTAGGCGCTGTGATATCTTTAAGACTGTCTATCACATCATAATCTCTAGAACTGTTAGTCAGTCTAGTCATACTATCCATGAACTCTTTGTTTGAAAACACTTGTTTTAAAAGCTGTCTTCGATTATTCATCCACTCTATATTTTTTTTGTAAAATTCTGGTGAGTATATGACAGGTATAGTAGTCAGATAGTAATTTTCTGCATCATTCGCACTCAAATTCCACCCATCTCCTATATCACCGAGCCAAGCGCCTGTTTTTGCTGTAGTATTAAACAAAATTAATTTTTCTACTCTGTCAGCATATTTAACAGCAAACAATTGAGCAACTTCTCCACCATAAGAAATTCCCATTATATTGGTTTTATCTATGGATAAATGATTTAGTAATGCATTAGTAACTTCAACTTGAATATCTTGAGTGTATTCTTCAGTCATCTTTTGTGATCTGCCCTGATCTAAAAAATCCACCAAAATAAGTTGATTATCTTTGCTAAAAGGTGCTATGAAGTTCGCCCAACTAAAGCAAGACATCATAATTCCGTTTAAGACTAATAAAGGTTTGCCCGAACCATGTGTTTCATAGTAAATTTGTTTATCTTCAAATGTAAAATAAGCCATGTCATTGTCTCCTCTTTATTTTTTACTGATAATGCCTACTGCTATTGCTTGCTCTAATAATTCTTCTCTAAATTTAGGGTGTGCAATAGCAATAAGTCTATGCACTCGTTCTTTTATAGTTGTGCCTCTAAGTTCTGCAACTCCATATTCTGTGACCACATGGTCTACATCGTTTCTAGACAATGTCACTGCGGCACCTTGTTTTAACTGAGGTACTATCTTTGATACTTCTTTTTTCTCACCTGTTTGCTTATCTGTTATCATAGCTGTAGAATAAAGAGCTATGAAAGATTTGCCATTTTTTGATTTTACTGCTCCGATAGCCGTATCTGCTTGGCCTCCTGATCCAGAAAATTGGCGTGAACCTATTGATTCTGAAGCACATTGGCCTGTCAAATCTACTTCTAGGGAAGTATTTATAGATATTTGATTGTCGTTTTTACATATAACATATGGATCGTTTACCCATGAACCTCTCATCATTGCAATTGATGGATTGTAATCTAAGTATTCGTAAAGTTCAGATACTCCTAATGCGAATGCTGCAACCATTTTGCCTTTATTGTCTTGCTTGTATTTGCCTGTAACTACACCCATTTTTGCTAGTCGCATAAGTCCGCTTGTTAACATTTCTGTGTGGACACCTAAATCATTTTTGTTTTCTAAAGCTGCTGCTACAGCATTTGGGATGCCTCCAATGCCAAGTTGTATACAATCACCGTCTTTAACGTATCCTGCTATAAAGTCACCTATTGCCTTGTCTTTATCATTAAATGGTGCATCTGGAAGTATCGGCGGCGCATAGTCTGCTGCTACTAGATAATCTACTTCTGACACATGAACAAACGCATCGCCTAGTGTGAAAGGCATATTAGGATTTGTCTCAAGTATGGTTATATCTGCTAACTCCATTGCTTGTGCCTCGTACACATTTGATAACGATAGCGAGATATATCCGTGTTTGTCAGGCATTGAAGCTGCTCCTACAAAAATTGTTGGTCTGGCGTGTTGGAAGCGTTTTGTACCTGCAAAATGTAGATTGTTAGGAATATAACTAGTATTTCCGTTTGGAAATGCATCTCTTAACTGTTTTGCAAAAAACCAACCTGCTACATCGAATGAGTCTGCATATTGTGCTTGATATATTTCAGAAGGATGTGTTGGCAAACAATTTGTCACTGTTACATCTTTTACTCTATCTGCTATAGTGTGCAAGTCTCCCATAAATAATTTTGGATCTGCACCGCCTAATCCTGCTACTATTACGTCTCCTGTTTTCACTAGCGAAAGTGCATGTTCTATCGAAATATATTTTTCTTTAAAATTCATAGATAATTACCTCTCTTTAATATTCAAATCAGCCATTATAAAAGTTTAAAAGAAAATGCGAAGCAGGAAGTATCCCGCCCCGCATAAGTTTATTATAAACTATATCTTTGTGACTTTTCAAGAATTTCTTATTTGTTATTATTCACAGTTAATTGAGAGTCCTAATGGAAAAAATAATAAAATTTGTCGCCGAGTACTCCAATTGGGAAGTTGTACGACTCATTTTTGTTCAGAATCCTCAAAAGATGATAGTCAGGAATGTCATACATCGACTGTGAGCAGTAACGAATTTTTTATTTGTTTAATAATGAATCCATGCTTTGAAGTCCGTCAACTAATTCCCAGCCGCCAACTTCGTTCATGTTAATTTTTGATAAGTTCATTTCTTGAGTACCTGCACGATTTCCGTTTGAGTAATCGATTTTTCCACCAAATGGGTTTTGAATTGGAGCTTCTTCAAGTGCTGCCATGTAATTTTCCCAAGTGATGTCTTCGCCTTCTATTCTTCTTAACCCTTCACAGAAGAAATGAGCTGCTATCCAACCTGTTTGAGCATATGCATTCATAGCATATTCTTCATCTATATTTGCTTGATATAATGCTAATGCATCTGCGTCATCATATGCTACCCAACCATTGCCATAAACATCAAATTTTCCTTCGATATCTGCTGCAACTAGTTCAGGAATAGCTGATGAAACGTTAACGTAAGTAGTGATAACAGGAGCTGTCATGCCTTGTGCTGCTAATTCTTTAACTATAGTAGGCATAGTTGCTTGGATAGCTGCACATATTATAGTGTCTACTCCAGCATTTTTCATAGAAGTAACTGCTGCTGATACGTCTGCCGATCCTGCTGTAACTTGTTCTGCAACATATTCAACACCTAATTCTTTTGCTTTAGTTTCTGCTCCTGCAAGCATATCTTTACCTGCATCATCATTAGTATAGATTATACCTATTTTTTTAGCATCAAAGTCTCCTACAAGACGAGCTACCATTATTTGACCTTCTGTAGTATAGATTGGTTGTACTGGGAAAATATTGTATCCTGGATCTTCAGGAGTTAATCCATCAGCATATAATTGACCTATACCTGTTGCAAAATAAACTGAAGGTATACCATAGCTCTTTAAATCTTCTATAGTAGCTCCAACTACTGGAGTGCCGAAATGTCCTACCATTGCAAATACTTCGTCATCTTCTACGAAGCTTTGTAATGCAGCTTTACCTTTTACAGGGTCAAATTCATCATCTGTGTGTAAGTACTCAATTGTACGTCCATCGATTCCACCAGCATCATTTACCATTTTTAGGTAAGCTTCAATACCAGCTTTGAAAGGAACTCCAACAGGTGCTAATGCGCCTGAAGTTGCAGTTGAGTTTGCAATTTTAATTGTTGTGTCTGTAACACCTTGAGAATATTCTACTTTAGCATCTTCTGAACCGCCATCGCCTGAAGATGTGTTTCCGTCTGCCGATTCATTAGAGTCTCCTCCACAAGCAACTAGCGAAAGCATCATCGTTAGTGTTAATAAAATAGCTATAAGTTTTTTCATTTTTTTAAATCCTCCTAAGATTATAAATATATACTTTAAATAGATGTATCAACCACCTAAATAAGCCTCGATTAATTTTGGATTGCTGATAAGGTCTTCCGCCTTGCCTTCCATGGTGATTTCACCGACTTCTAAAACGTATGCGTAATCTACTATTTTCAATGTTTGTAGTGCGTTTTGTTCAACGATTACTACTGTAGTGCCTTCTTTTTTGATTTCTTTTACTATTTCAAATATATCCCTAACTACTAATGGCGCAAGACCGAGCGATGGTTCATCAAGTACTAATATTTTAGGACTAGACATTATTGCTCTAGCGATTGCAAGCATTTGCAGTTCGCCTCCTGAAAGAGTATATGCTAATTGCTTTTTTCTTTCATGTAGTCTAGGAAAATAGTTGTAGCAGCGTTCGTAATTTTTCTTTATGACAGCTTTGTCTTTTAGTACAAACGCTCCTATTTTCAAGTTTTCTTCTACTGTTAAATCTCCAAATATTTGCCTACCTTCAGGTGATTGTGAAATACCTAAGCGTGCAATTTTTTCAGCATCCATGTTTGTTATATCTTGTCCGTAAAACTCTATCTTGCCTCCGCTTGCTTCTGTCAAACCTGATATAGTACGAAGCGTGGAAGTTTTGCCTGCTCCGTTTGCCCCTAACAGTGCTACTACGCCACCTTTTGGCACTTGGATGTTGATTCCCTTGACTGCATCTATAGCTCCGTAGCTAACTCTTAGATCTTTTATGGATAATGCTAATTCGCTCATATTACAGCCTCCTCCCCAAGGTATGCTTCTCTTACACCTTTATCATTTTGTATCTCTTTTGGAGTACCGCAGGCAAGAAATTTGCCGAATGATATAGCACAAATTCTATCGCAAATACTCATTACTAATCTCATATCATGTTCGATTAATAGTATTGTACAGTCATATTTGTCTCTGATTGTACGAATAATTTCTGTTAAATCTGCTGTTTCTGAATCATTTAGACCTGCTGCCGGTTCGTCTAAGATTATGAGCTTGGGATCACACATGAGTGTTCTAGCCATTTCTACTTTTTTTAACACACCGTAAGGCTGTCCTCCAGCAAGTTCATCTTTTAAATCATCTATGCCCATAAATTCTAGAACTTCTTGAGCTTTTTTTCTCATTGCTTTTTCTTCTTTTCGAGCGCGAGGTAGTTTCAATGCTTGTTCAAAAAAAGTAGCCTTAAAATCTATATGTGCTCCTATTAGCACATTGTCTAACAGTGATAATTCTTTAATTACTTCAACGTTTTGGAAGGTACGAACAAGTCCTAGTTTTATAATGTCATGTGTCTGCTTTCCAACTATATCTATAATTTTTCCTTTTTTACTTCTAAAAATTACTTCACCGCTATTTGGATGATAAAATTGTGTAATACAGTTGAATGCAGTAGTTTTACCTGCACCGTTTGGACCTATAAGCCCAAAAATTTCTTTATGCTTAACATCAAAGGATAAGTTGTCGACAGCTTTTAGTCCGCCGAATTGTATGGATAACCCTCTTATATCGAGCACTTGATCTTCTTTTAAAGAAGTTTTCATGTTATTTTTATCCATTGATCTTTTCTCCTTCTTTTTTTCCTAGTACCGATTTTATCCCGTTTTTAATGTCATTGAAAATATGAATAACTCCTTGTGGATAAAACATTATTATTACTATTATTAAAATACCGTTAAAAATATAAGCTATACCATTCATTTCTCCAATAACAGGCAGTTGCTTTAGTACTAAATCTGGAATCGCAAATACTACAAATGCTCCTAATACGGTGCCAAAGATTGAACGCAAACCTCCTATTACTACTACAGCAAGGATGTTTAGTGACATAGTCAATATCCAAACCGAAGGGTAAGAGAATTGTACGAAGTGCATGTATAACACGCCTCCAAGAACTGCATATGACGCTGAAAGTGCAAATATTATAAGTCTATATTTTAGAATGTTTACACCCATCGCTTGAGCTGCAACTTCGCTGCCTCTCATCGCATGTAATGCTCTGCCTACATGGCCATTTACTATGTTGTGCGTCAATATCATTATCAGCACCATTATTACCGATAGCAAGACAAATGTAAGCTGCCTATCTAATTCAAATCCCAATATAATTGGAAATTTTGCGCTTAATCCTGAAAATCCACCTGTAAACATGTCGAATTCTTCGAAGGTTTTTCGTAGTATTTCTGCAACGCATAATGTCGCTATTGCTAGATATAATCCTGATACTCTTAATGAAACAAATCCTACTAATATACTAATGATGATACCTACGAATATTGCAGCTAAAGTTGCTAGGAAAAATGGTATTTCAAGTTGTGATGTAAGATATCCAGATACGTATGCACCTAGCCCCATGAAACCTGCAGTTCCTAATGAAATCAAACCCGAAAAACCAAGCAATAAATTTAATCCTAATGCTACTATTGCATAAATAATTACTCCACCAACGATTGTTAAATTGGAACTTTTAATGAGCTTAAATTCTGCTGCTACAGGTAACATGCATAGCAATATACCTAAAAGTATATATCTGAAATATGGGTTTTGTAGCAATGACTTTTTGTTTGAGTCTAGTGCAACAGTATTTTTTTGTTTTTCTTTCATAGTCTATGCCCTACACTTTCTTAATAAACTTTTTGCCGATTAGCCCTTGTGGTCTAAATACAATAAATACTAAAATTAGAAGATATAATATTTGTACGCCCCATACTGATGATACATAATAAACAAGTAGGTTTGTTCCTATACCAATTATGTAAGCTCCTAAAACTGGTCCATAAAATGTCTGAAACCCGCCAAGAACACAAGCGAATAACGCATTAACTTGCACATTGTCCATAAGGTTTACTGTAACAGATGTAGATGGTGCTATCATGACTCCTGCTAGACAACCTAGACAAGCAGCTAAGGCCCAAGCAAATAAAGTTACATTTTTTGTCGGTACGCCCATTAATCTTGCAACAGGTTCGTTTGAAGCTGTAGTTCTAATGGCAATACCTATTTTTGTTTTTTGTAATATGTAGAACAGACTACCCATGATGCCAAATCCTAACAATATGTTAAATAACCCGTTGTAAGAAAGTGACGCACCTGCTATATCTATGGAGCCACTCTCAATAAATCTAGGAAGATTTAATGGATCAACTCCGAAGAGCATAGGCGTAATCCCCACGAAAATCATTATAAGGCCTAGCGTGATTATTTGTTTTGCTACAGGAGATACTTTTTTAGTGTGTCGAATAATGAAAAAATCTACTAAACAACCTGTAAGAATCGCACTAGCCATACCGCCTAAGGTTGCAACCCAAAGGGGTAATCCTGCTTTTGATACTAAAACTGTCACTACAAAGGCATTAAACATACCCATCGATCCTTGTGCAAAGTGAGTTATATTGCTTGTTCTGAAAATTACTATGATGCCTAACGCAGCAAGTGCGTAGATGCTGCCTGTTTCCAGACTTCTTAAAAATAATTGTAAGAATGTACTCATGTCTTACCCCCACTTAATAATATTTGCAGCCCATGTATATCCTATGCCTGCAGCTATCATAGATACTACTGAACCTTCTTTCACTTTTTTGCAATCAAGAGCTAGTTTAAGTGAAAGTATTTGATCAACTTGTCCTATATGTCCGTAGTTATCTAAATAAATAGTTTGTTCTTCTGTCAGTCCTAGTTCTTTTAATAGTCCTAAATGACCAGATTTTTTTATGTGTAAAATATCTAAATAATCTATATCTTTTCTAGTCATATTTGATTTTTCTAGAGCTTTATCTATACATGTTAACCAATTAGGAGTAGAAACTTCATTTAAGACACTTTTCATTTTATTTGCATCCATTAATCTCAAAAGCATCGCATTATCAATATTTTCTTTAGTAGTAGGATTTGCGGTGCCTCCTATGTCTGATCCAACTGTATGAACGACGCTCCCGTCACTCATAAGATGGGTGCCAAGCAACAAGTTTTTACCGTAATTTTTTTTAAGTATAACAGCACCGCCGCCTGCAGCTAAATTAAACATAAAAGAAACATTATTGTCGGTAAAGTCGATAAGATCACTGTTTCTATATCCGCCACACACTAACACAGTATGACAATCATCGTCTGCTATTAGCATGTCTTTTGCCATCTTCATCGCTGCAACTGATGTACAACAACGATTTTGAACATCTATCCCCCATGCATTTTTCGCACCTATACGCTCTTGGATATAGCAAGCCGACGTTGTCAGCGGATATTCTTTCCACTCTTCTCCAAAGCATAAGATCGCATCTATCTCTAGCGGATCTATCCCAGTATTTTTAATACAATCTAATGCCGCTAATGCGCCCATTTCTTGGGTGCCGTCTTGAGGTCCATTTGTTGGAATACATTTTTCTACTATACCCAGTTTGTTAATTACTGCATCCTCGCTCCAGTTTCCACCAGTAGCTTCAGATATTTCTTTAGCTGTCATTCTACCATTTGGCAAATATAGTCCTATGCCTACAATGCCAACGTTTGCTTTTTCCATATCCTTCTCCTTGCTATTTTGCTATTTGAATCTAAATTTATATTCGACTTGTGTGTCTATACGTGAAATGTAATTCATAATTCACTTTTATTATAGTACATTGATATTCTTTTGTCAAGCACAAAGATTATTATTGTTACTATTCATAGCACATATATGTATCGCAAGGAAAAAATAACAAAACCTGTTGTTGGCACTCCAATCTCCATAAGGCTTCCATTTTTAATAACTTTTCCTTTTAACTTCAGATCTCGACTGTTAGTAGTAACATTTTACATTTTACTATTGACATATATACATATATTATGTTATATATTTTATATGAAATGCGGTTCATGTGAAATGTTTCGCTTGAACTCAGAGCAACTCTTTAAAAGTTTATTTTTATCAAGTAAAAGAAAGGATATTGAATTATGAAAACTATTGATTTAATTAAAGTAGGAGATTATGCAACATTTACAAAAACAGTGACTGAGACTGACGTAGTCATGTTTGCTGGTATAACTGGGGATTTAAATCCTGCGCATATGGATGAAGAATCGGCAAAAAACAGTATGTTTGGCAGAAGAATTGCTCATGGAATGCTTTCTGCTGGTTTTATTTCAAATGTATTAGGCATGCAACTGCCTGGACCTGGAACTATCTATTTAGGACAAGAGTTGAAATTTATGAAACCTGTATTTATTGGAGATACTGTAACGGCTAAAGCGACTGTTGTTGAACGAATTGAAGAAAAAAACAGACTTTTACTTGAAACTATAGTAACTAATCAAAACGGAGAAGTTGTGATTAAGGGCACTGCTACAGTCATGCCACCAAAAGCTAATTAATTTGATAATATATTTACTTTTATGGGTTAAAGTGTTATAATATTTGCATTATATGCAAAACAACAAATATAAATTATATGGAGGTTTAGTTATGAAAATAGGAGTTATAGGTGCAGGCACTATGGGATCAGGTATTGCACAGGCATTTGCACAGACTGAAGGTTTTGAAGTAATGCTTTGCGACATCAGTGAAGATTTTGCTGCTAACGGAAAGGCAAAAATTGCTAAAGGATTTGAGAAAAGAATTGCAAAGGGCAAAATGGAACAAGCTGATGCCGATGCTATACTTGGAAGAATTACTACTGGTGTTAAGGAAAATTTATGTGCAGATTGTGATTTGATAGTAGAAGCAGCTTTAGAAATAATGGATATCAAGAAAAAAACTTTTAAAGAGCTTGATGAAATTTGTAAAGAAGATTGTATTTTAGCTACTAATACTTCTTCGTTATCGATTACAGAGTTGGCTACAGGGATTAAGCATCCAGTCATAGGTATGCACTTTTTCAATCCAGCTCCCGTCATGAAATTGGTCGAAGTAATAGCAGGATTGCATACTCCTGATGAAATTGTAACGAAAATATTTGATATCTGTACTCAAATTGGAAAGACTCCTGTTCAAGTTAATGAAGCCGCGGGGTTTGTTGTTAATAGAATCTTGGTTCCTATGATTAATGAGGCTGTTGGTATTTTTGCCGAAGGAGTGGCTAGTGCTGAAGCTATCGACACATCTATGAAGTTAGGTGCAGGGCACCCAATGGGACCTTTAGCTCTAGGTGACTTGGTTGGACTTGATATTGTTCTTGCTATTATGGAAGTTTTGCAAAGCGAAACGGGCGATAGCAAATATAGACCGCACCCACTTCTTAGAAAAATGGTTCGTGGCGGCATGCTTGGACAAAAGACTGGCAAAGGATTTTACGACTATAGCAAATAAAATTAAAAATCTTACCAAAATCGTTGATTTTGGTAAGATTTTTTTATACATTTTCCCATCTCAAATCTTTGCCAAAGAATTTGAATGTTGCAAATTCATTAAATATTCTAGATACTATTCTGTCTGAATATATGTTTGCAAGTTCATTTACAGATAGATTCGTTGATATTATCATTTTTTTATCGCCTATAAGTCTCGTGTTGATGACATTGAAAAGTTCTGAATTAGTAAAGGAGTTGTTTAGTTCTGTGCCTAAATCATCTATGATCAGAAGGTCACAATCAAATAAAAAGTTGTAACTATCTCTTTGCGCTGCTGATTCTTCAAGTCTGTCAAATCTATGTTTTTCCATTATTTCTATCAAGTTAGATGCTGTTTGATATACTATAGTTTTTCCTTTCTCTATCAGTTCTTTTGCTATGCAGTTACACATAAAAGTTTTGCCTACTCCTGTAGTTCCATAAAACAATAAACTCGGCACTTCTGATTCAAATTTATTGCAAAAACTCATGCAAAAATCTAGCGCTATATGCATGTTTTGTCTAGGTGTTGTAGATTCATTTTTATATGTATCATTACTAAAAATATTTATGTCAAATACGTCAAAGTTTTCTTTTAATAGACGATGTTTAATGTTTGACATGTTGTACAAACTTTCAATTATTTGCTGTTTATAACATTTGCATCTTTCTCCTGACGTGGTATAGCCTGTATCATCACAGCTTTGACATTCATATTTTGGTTCAAAATCTTCTTTGCTTAATTTTAGATCTGAAAGCAATCTTTCTTTTTTAGTTTTTAAATCTTCCATGTATGATTTTATTTTTACTATTTCTTGTTCTACGTTTTCAGGTTTTTGTAAAACTATTTTTGATAGATTCAAACCTGCTAGTTTGATTTGAGTGTCTAATTCAAATAATTCTACGTTTTTTTCGTATATATCATTTTTAAACTTATCTGCCCTGCTTTGTGCTGCAAATCGCTTTTGTTCATATTTTCTTTTTATATTTTCTAACAATTCGGTTTTCACTTTTTATCGTCCTCCGAGTTAATTAATAGTCCAAATTTTTTCATTTTATCTTCGAGATTTTTCTTCGCGATATCTTCTAATTGTTCTGGCGAATAATCTTCCATGTTTTGCTGATAATTGTGGAATTTATTTTTAGATGTTTTATTTGTACTTTGTTTTTTTGTTTGTGACTGTGAACCATCATTAGTATTTTGAATGTTTGATTTGTCTCTTTTCTCTTTGCTTAAATCATCTATAGTTTTATAGCCTTTTTTATGCCATTTTTCTAATATCGCATCAAAGTAATTGATGTTTGGGTTTGAAATGTTTTTTGAATTTTCTAATGCTTTTAGTATCATTTCTTTTGAAAAATTAAATTCATCTACCCATCTATCTATAGTTTTCGTCTCGCCTTCTGTTAAGGCTCTATTGCTAAATCCAAGTGACTGGCTAATCCTAGAGTAAAGCGAATATCGTTCTTCTTTTTTTTCGAGGAATTCTGAAAGTGAATCTAAGTCCGTCACTCCAGCTCTATCCCAAGTAGCAATTGTCCCTTCAATAAATTTCATGCTTCTTTTATTTTTATTGTTGATGCTATAAGAAAAAGCTTGTATCATCATCTCTGTGTTTATATTGTATTGATCTAACCAAGTGTTTATCTTTCTTTTATCGTTTATATTTAAAAATTTTCCAAATATCTTTTCAATTTCACTATGCATATTGTTATATTCTTCTATTTTGCTTTTTTCGATTAAAGAATTATTGTTTACGTAAGTATTTTCTGCTTTAGTATCTATTTTATCACCTGGTTTGATATTTTTATAGATTTTTTCTACATACAATTGTTTTAAGCTTATAAATTCAACTTTATAGTTGTATTCATCTCCACTAAAGTGTTTTTTTATGATTTGCTGATTTTCCCAATAATTCCAAGCGTTAAGAACGTCTGACAGTGGAATTCTCAAATGCTTTGATATAGTTTCATTGTTGAAATTTTCGTTTTTTTCGTCATCTTTTGCAAACTTGTATCCTGCAAGATATACTTTGACATATGTGCCATCAGCAAACGGCATATAGTCATTTAAAAATATATTCTCTATAGGGGTATCATGTAGGTCTATTTTTATTTCTTCTAAAAAAAAGTTCATGTTAATCTCCTTAATGCATTTGTTTATAACTAGTATATATGATTCACAGTCAATTTTGAAATATATGAAAGTATTCTATATGTATATTTGTAAAACTATTGTTTTGTAGTATTTTTCAAAGTTTACAAGCTGTATCATGGCAGTGGTTTGTGTTTTTTGCCTTGACAAACTCAAAGCGTTGAGTTATAATAAGAAAGCTTGTATCAGAAAATCTAAACACACAATTTAAAAATTGTATGAGTTTATTATAATTCTTTAGTAAAAACTTTACAAGGAAAAATTCTTTTTACTTTGGATTATAACATTTCTGATTACATATCTTTTATGCTTTAAAATATGAAAACGAATCGAATTTTGTATTTAATATAGTGTTAGGAAGATAAAATTTTACAGGGAAGTGAACTATGCCTAAAAAGAAAAGCTCTCACACGAAAAACAAAAAGAGAAACACTGTCATAACAAAAAAAGCTGAATATGTTATTATCAAGAAACAAAACGTGTTTAAAAAAATGGGAAATGTATTGATGGGTTCTTTATCTAAAAAATTTGGTGGTGTAAAGTTGCCAAAGTTTAACCTACCAACTATTAATATCCCAACTGTTAAATTTCCATCAAAATTTGAAAATTACAAAACACAAATTTTAGGAGTTGCTTCACTTGCAACTATTTCATTACTTATACTTGCAAGTGCTTCAGCATATAACCAATTAGCAGTTTCAGAAGATGTCGAACTAAACCTTTCTGAAAAAAGCTATATCGTCTATGTCGATGGTGAAGAAGTAGGAGTTGTAAAAGACAGTTCTTACGTAAACAATGCTATCGATACAATAGAGAATTCTTATACGAACACATATAATTCTTCAGGAAGTTTAGTTTCTGATATTGAGATAGTTGAGACCACAGGAGATGTTGAGACTATAAGCTCTGTTGAATTGTTGAATAAATTAAAATCTTCTGCAGTTGTTAAATCTACTGCTTTTGGTGTTTTTATCAACGATGAGTTGGTTGGCGCTCTAAGCACTGAATCTGAAGCTAATGAAATTTTAAATAAAATTGTAGATCACTTTACTCAAAGCTATGAAGACGAAGAAATAGTTGAAATTGCTTTAAGTGAAACTTTTGAGGTTAAAGAAATTGCTACTGAACATAGTGATTTAGTTACTTCAGAAGAAATTATGGAACATATAATCATAGGTACAGATGAAAAAATTACTTATACTGTACAATCAGGAGATTCGTACTGGAAGATTGCTTCTAATCATGATATGACTGTGGATGAACTGTTTTCTGCTAACCCAGATGCATCGTCTGATAGATTGATGCCAGGCGATGAATTAAGCCTAGTAGTGCCTGTTCCACTTGTTGCTGTTAATGTAACTTTGAATCTAACAGAAGAGACAGAAACTCCTTATGACACTATCACAGAGCAAGTTTCTTATATGTATACTGATCAATCTACTGTTAAAACTGCAGGTGTTTACGGTATTGACGCCGTCGAATACCATGTAGTAGAACAAAATGGTATAGAGATTTCAAGAGAAGAATTGTCAAGAACTACTGTTTCTTTACCTTCTTCAGAAGTTGTTTTAGTAGGTACTCAGACGCCTCCCCCAACTGTTGGTACAGGATATTTTATTGAACCGTTGCCAAACTCATATGTAAGCTCTCGTTTTGGATCGAGATGGGGCGGATATCACTATGGTACTGATTTTGCAAAAGGTCATGGTTCTTCTATATATGCAGCAGATGGTGGAACTGTAACATATTCTGGTTGGAACGGAAGTTATGGATATTTTATAGAGATTGACCATGGTGGTGGTTGGACTACTAGATATGCACATGCTAGCCAACTTTATGTGTCTGCTGGAGAACAAGTGTATCAAGGTCAAATTATTGCAGCTGTTGGAAGTACTGGAGTAAGTACTGGACCTCACCTTCACTTCGAAGTTAGAAAGTATGACCAAGCATATAACCCACAAAATTATATTGGCTATACTTATAAATAAGAAAAATTTACCCATCGCTCTAGTATTGAACGATGGGTTTTTGTTATTTTTTTCTAATTTTAAAATTTCTTGTTGCAAATTATAAAATTTGTGATATTATTAATTATGAGTTTGTTTAACATAGAAAGGATGTATGTTGTGTTATTTACAGATTATAGATTTAAAAACGTTGCAGATGAGATTTTATTGAGTGAGGTTTATGAACCTACTAAACACTTAAGACATCATGATGAAAGTGTTTATGAGCATTGTTTAAAGGTTGCTTATTATTCTTATCTCATCGCATATAAAAGAAATTTAGATTGGAAAGCTTGTATTAGAGGTGCTTTATTGCACGATTTTTATTTGTATGAATTCGAAAAAAAACTACACGTAGGATTTTTAGCTGATGTATTTAAGCATGCTGTTAATCATCCTAAATTGGCATATATAAATTCAATCAAGTACTTTGAAATTGACGATAAAGAAAAAAATATTATCGAAGGACATATGTTTCCTTTTGGTCTTCCTAAGTCTAAGGAAGCATGGATAGTAAGTTTTGTAGATAAATATATCGCTATTATTGAATATTCTTGTAGAGCTGGAAAGGCTTTAGTAAAAACTAAGACTAGGTTAAAAGCCAGACTTGTATTCAAAAAATAAAACTGTATAGTTTTTCAAAAAAACAAGGCGTAATGTAGTGTTGGCGAGGTTAAATACCTTTTATAACACACATTAATCGCCTTGTTTTTTTATTCAAAATTAGTTAGGAGCTAAGTTGATTATCCTCCGCCTACAGGCGGAAAAATTGCGATGACATCATCATCTTTTATATTTGTGTCAATTTTATTATGTCGACCATTTATCAAAAAAATCGCAACATCATCTTCGTTGATTTCTAAAAATTTTAACAATTCTTTTCCGTTTGAAAATTTATCTTTTTCATAAAAAATAATTTTTTCGCGACCTTCTCTTAATGTTGCAAAAAGTCTGACTTCTATCATAGATAACCGCCTGTTTAGTTTGATTTTGGTTATATTCACAGTTGCATTGTGATAACGTTGAATTTTCAATATGTATACTATTTTACAAATTTATTATTGTATTTTGGGGTGTGGCAAAACCACACCCTACAACGTTTTGTATTTCAATATTTTATAGAATACCTTATGAAATGATGCATTTGTCCTGCATAAATATGGTGCGTTTGCCTAGTAAGATTATGCTAGACCTAATCTATTTATTGTTTCTTCTGTTGGGAATCCATCTACCCAACCTCTAACTTTGTAGTATTCTGGTAAAGTAATATTAATTTTGCTTTCCATGCCTTTTGATGGTCCATCTGGTATAGGTTCATCTACGATTCTCTTTGGTAAACAATCATCTTCAGGTTTCATGCCTGCAGCTTTGTTAAACATTCTTTCTATATTGTAGATTCTCTCCCCTACTTCTAAAAGTTGCTCAGGAGTGTATGTAGTACCCGTGCCTGCATTTAGTAAGTCTGCATAGTCACTTGCTCCAAGAGCAAATGAGGAGAATAAACATAGTCCCATTGAATCTATTACAGCTGTTAAATCTTGAAATATTTTTGCCCATGTAGCTTTTCCTTCAGTAGATGTTCTATCCAGTTGTTCAGGTAATCCTAAAATTTCTGGCGATATTAAGTATCCTCTAACATGACATCCACCTCTGTTGCTTGTAGCATATGTAATACCGATGCCTTGGATACCTCTTGCATCATATGCAGGAAGTTCTTGTTTTTTTACTGACATTGATATTTCAGAGTGACCATAATATTCACAAAGTCTATATGAACCGTCAGCCATAAGTTTAGCAAGTTTAGATTTGCCTTCTCCCATTTTTTTAGTC
>CAYJLG010000018.1:0-50874 GCA_964371035.1 uncultured Clostridia bacterium
GCATAATCAATGGAAAAGGTGAAAAACTTGATCCACAAGGAAATGCAACTAGAGCAGAAATAGCGGCTATCATGCATAGATTTATGATGATGGAATAAAAAATTAATTGTAAAAAACGGCCTTCGGGTCGTTTTTTATTGTTTTATTCGATCGGAAAAAATCGGTATAATAAATGTAATACTATATTTGTAGTGGCATATGGCATAGGATTTTGCAAGAAAAATTGTGTCATAAGAAAATTATAATGTAAATTAATTTAAAATAAAAAAACTTCAGGACGCCTCTGTCTGGCTCTGAAGTTTTTTATTTTTATTGTTATTACACAAGATTTCTCGCAACTATTTGTTCAACTACAAATGTTGCTACATGGTTAGCAAAACTCCCAGATCCAAATCCAGCATCATATCCTAATTCTTGTGCTAATTCATGAGAAAGTCTCGGACCGCCACAAATTAAGATCATCTTATCTCTTAATCCTTCTGCTTCAAGGATCTCTACTAATTGTGTCAAATTTGGTATATGCACATCTTTTTGAGTCACAACTTGTGATACAAGTATGGCATCTGCATTTAGTTCTATCGCTTTTGCAACCAATTCTTCGTTTGGTACTTGACTACCCATGTTTACGGCCTCTATACCTTTATATCTTTCAAGTCCATAGTTTCCGTCGAAACCTTTCATGTTCATTATAGCATCTATACCTACAGTATGAGCATCCGTGCCTGTGCACGCACCTACTATAGTTACTGTTCTTTTGATATTTTCTTCTATATAAGCCTCTATTTCATATTTATCCATAAAATCAGCTGCCACTTTTGGCACTTCAATAGCGCTATAATCAACAGTGTGTTGGCATTTACCATACATAACAAAATATGTATAACCTATGCCCAAATCTTTTGAGTATACTACGGCAGGTTCTTCAAATCCCATTTTTGCCATTAGCTGTCTTGCTGCCTCACTCGCTTCATCGCCTTCTGGGATAGGTAAAGTAAAACTTAGTTGTATCATCCCATCATTAAGCGTATCTCCATAAGGTTTAATCTTAGTTAAATCTATATTATTTTTGATTTCAGACATTACATGTCACCTCCAAGCATCAGCTTTATAAATGGATTGAAGTAGCTTTCGTCTTTTTCAGTTACTCCCGACAAGCCTTTTCCACCTGTAAAAGCTCTTTTTACTCCACCGAATTGACCTTTTTCAATAGTACCAAAAATTCCTTCTACTTCTATTTCTTTTAGCAACGTTTCTGCTTTTTCAACTATCTCTTGAGCTCTTTTTTGGATAATACCATCTTTTTTGTATTCGACTTCATCGCCTATATCTCTTGCATTGTTAAATATATATTGAGCATTTTCGATCGAAAGATATCTATCTTGAAGATGTGGCGTATGTATAGCTTCAGTCGGCATACCTAAAAGCTGTAATCCTTGATTTGTCCATACAGAAATCATGTTGAACAATGCATCTTGCAAGTGTCCTTTGAAGATGTTTCCTGTCATGTATTTTGTAGGAGGCATATATTTTAACGGTGCCTTAGGAAATATTTCTCTTGCCATTTGGGCTTGTGCAAGTTCAAACAAGAATCCGTTTTCAATGTTTGGGTTCATTTCGAATGCGTGTCCTAGTCCCATCTGTTCTTCTGGTATTCCTGCTTTTAATGCAAACTGTTCGTTTAAAATTTGTGAAGCCAAAACTGTATGCGCCTCTTCATATGCGTCTGCTGTAGTTAAGTAGTTGTCTTCTCCTGTATTGATTATTATTCCTGCAAATCCATTGATAATTCTAGAGAAATACTGATCTACAAACGTCCTTTGCATGTTGATATCTCTAAACAAAATACCATATATAGCATCATTAAGCATTACATCTAATCTTTCAAGAGCTCCCATAGCAGCAATTTCAGGCATACAAAGTCCCGAACAATAATTACAAAGTCTTATATATCTTCCTACCTCTTTGCCTACTTCATCTAATGCAGTTCTCATAATCCTAAAATTTTCTTGAGTAGCAAAAGTACCTCCAAATCCTTCAGTAGTAGGTCCAAATGGTACGTAATCAAGTAAACTTTGTGCAGTTGTTCTTATTACTGCAATTATGTCTGCACCTTGTCTTGCTGCCGCTTGTGCTTGTATAGCGTCTTCGTAAATATTGCCTGTAGCTACTATTACATACAGATACGGTTTTCTACCTTCTCCAACTGTTTCTATGAAATTTTCTCTTTCTTTTCTATTGTTTGCAATTCTATCTACAGTTTTAATAGCTATTTCTTCAACTATCTTACATATGTTTTCTTCAGAAGCTACTTCAATCTTTGTTATGTCTAACTCGCCAGAACTAATTTTTTCAGCTATCTGCTGAGCTTCAAGCTTTGTTTGAAGCATGGCATTTCCCATCCAAAACGCCGCTCCTCTTCCTAAGCCTCCGCCTTCTACTATATTGTCTACGACAATATTTGGCAATGGCACACCTATTTCATCTACTCCATCCACGCCTAACAATCTAAGTACTGTTCTTTCAACTGTCACAGTAGTATGTTTGTCAATAAAAGTTTGTACTTCTTCTGCTATATTTGCCGCAGCATTTCTAGCGCTTTTAATCTTCTCAAAATCTAGATTCAATTTGCTCTGCATTTTTCTATACCTCCTGAGGTTTATTTGCTTGTTTTTATAATTTCTTCGGCTAATTCGATTATCTCTATCGGAATTCCAGCCATTTTTGCTATCTTAATAGCATCTTTTGGGATATCATCTTGATTATTGACTTCAATCAGTGAATAATCCATATATCTCGATATTTCATCAATACCAGAAAATGTATCTATGTTTTCTGGTAAATTAAGGCCTTTGACTTGATAATTTTGGATATCTTTGTCGTTTGCTATATTGTCATAATGTGTAGTCAATATAGACATTGAATTGCTATTTTTTAGGTATTGCGTAATCGCCTTAGTAATAGCATATCCTTCTTTAGGGTTTGTACCTCCTGCTAATTCATCTATTAATATTAAACTCCTATTTTTTGAACTACTTAGAGCATGTTTAACGTTTAATATCTCTGAACCAAAAGTACTTAATCCTCTCTCAATAGATTGAGAATCACCCACAGATATATGAACATGTTCAAACAGGCATAGCGTAGCGTACTCACATGGCACATACATACCATATGATGCGGCACAAGCTATTTGACCAATCATGCGCAAACTAACAGTTTTTCCACCCATGTTGGCACCTGTAATACATGTTATTTTCTTGTTTAAATCTACCGAAATGGCAGTATATTCTTTCTTTTTTTCTTTCAACAAACTTTGTAATTTTAGATTTTTTCCGTTTTTTATTTCTATACAAAGCTCTTTAGTTATTATAGGTTTTGTTGAATTAGTTTTTTGTGCAAAATTTGCCTTTGCAATTAAATAATCAAGCCTGCCTATTATTAATTCATTTTTTTGTAAAACATCAGAAAAGCTACCTATTTGTAGCGTTAGGCGTTCTCTGATTTTTTGCTCTTCATCATCTTCTTTTTGCTTTAAAAGTTCTATTGCAGCCAGAATTTCATCTATTATTGAATTGTTTTTCAGTTTGAAAAATTTACTTAAATAATTTTCTCCACAGATAAACAAGCTATCTTCTAATTCTAATTCTGCAATTTTTTCTGAAAACTCTTTGTTTATGACTACTTCAGATTTTAAATTGAATTTTATATCGTATTTTTTTTGTAAAGATAACTTTAATTCATTTTGCAATCTTCCTACTTGAAGTTCTTTTTCTCGCTTCTCTTTTCTGATGTTTTTAAGTTCTTCTGAATACGCATCATAAATATAAAAAGTCATCAAATTTTGTTCTGTTGGATCTAGCATTTTAAAAAGATCAGGCAGTGATTTCAATTCAAGTTCATCATATTTCGATAAAAAAACGCCTCTTAAACTTTTTTTTAACCTGTCGATACAAACTAAGAATTTTTTCACTTCGAAAAGTTCAACATCATCTAAAATAACATTATCTTTCGCCCTTAATAATGTTTCTCTAATATATTTTACTTGTTTTAAAGCATCGATGATCTCTCTTCTTTTCTCTGTTTTAAAGCATATTTCTACTTTGTTTAGTTCATCTTCTAGTTCTTTCTCTTGCCCATAGAGAAATGGTCTAGAATTGTCTTTACACAATATGCCGTATTTGGTTATGGGTTTAATCCCATCTAATAAAAAATCAAAGTTTATATTTTTTTTAGTAATTTCAGTTATGTATTCCATATTATGATTCACCGCCTGACACTACATCAAGGATTTTTACACCTTGTATATAGCTATTCAATTTTTCGTGAAATTCTTTGCTGTCAAAATAATATCCCTGTGGTGACACAGGATTTATAGTAAGCGCTACAACTTTTACAGTTTTTAGCACTTGAACTCTAAGTCCTTTTTTCTTTGCATCGTTCCACATGTCTGATTCTATGAATAATTTTGTAGGATCATCTATTACAAAAATAAATTGTTTTGCGTATTTATTTTGATAAATCTCTTTGAACAAAAGTGGAGTAACAGCACCTTTTACATATATATGAGTAGTATGTTTATCTACTTTCGATGTTATAGTTTTGCCAGCAGTAATTCCTGTCGCAACGTCTATATATATATCCTCTTTTTCTTCATTTATCAAACAAATTGTAGACGATCCTCCAATTTTTTGTTTAATTTTTTCTTCTACTTCATCAAGTCTATAACATTCTATAGAAAAAGCTGTTTTTTCTACTACTTTTTTTATATCCCTGCTCAAAACTGCTCCTGTAGCAATAACGCATGCGTCTGTTATAACAGGTGAGGATGCAGCTTTTCTATCGATAGCACCATCTATAAAGACGATTTCCGCACCGAAATTTAATAGCATTTCCCCTACAGCCTTGATGTCTGATGTGTTTGATGGCCCTGCTATTTGGACATTTCCACCCTCTTTAACTTTTACCAACACTACCTTGCCCATTGGAGTATTAAAATCAGTAGTATCTAAAATTTCAAATTTTCCATCTGACATTAATAATGCCTGTTTTGCTGTAGCAATTAGCATATCTTTTGACACATGTATAGTTGGTTTTTCGGTGTTTGTAACTAAATCTGAACTTTCGCCATCTCTACCTGTAGAAGTTATTCCTATAACCGTATTTTCATGAAAAGCCTCATTTATAAGATAGTTAAGAGTTACAGTTTTACCTACATTTTTTGCAAGTCCAACTATTGAAACTATTTTGTAGTTATCTTTTATTTCCCTTATAATACTCATTTTAGCTCCTCATGTGTAATAATATTCAGAACATTGTAGAATGTGGTATTGCCTCGCAAAGGCAAATAAATATACATGCAAATATATTTATTTGCTTACCTTCAACCTAACAAAACTCTCAAAACCATTCCCTACATTAAAATCTCTACTTAGAATTTTTAAAGGCTACGGCATAATGAACTAATGCTTAGTTCTTTTTTTTCTTTCTAGTTCAGTAGGTTCAAGCGAAAGTCTTTCGCCTGCTAACAAGCCTGCAACTCCTGATTTTTGCACTTTTTTCTTCCCTTGGCAAACATCACAAGTACATTCGATGTCTGGTTGTCCTTGAGGTTCTGTATATGTTGTGATTACACCTTCAAAATTTCTAAGTATAACCTTGCTAGGAGATTGAGATATAATGTACGTAGGCATTGCTGGAGTTTTTCCACCACCACCTGGTGCATCCACAACAAATGTAGGAACTGCATATCCAGAAGTATGTCCTCTTAATGATTCCATTATTTCTAAACCTTTACTTACAGGAGTTCTGAAATGAGCGATTCCTAAAGAAAGATCACACTGATATATATAGTAAGGTCTTATTCTTGCTTTTACAAGATCGTGCACTAAATCCATCATGATATGAGGGCAATCATTAACGCCTCTTAATAAAACTGATTGATTTCCTAAAGGAATACCTGCATCTGCTAATTTTCTTATAGCTTCTAAAGCTTCAGGTGTAAACTCTTTTGGATGATTAAAATGAGTATTAAACCAAACAGGATGGTATTTTTTCAGCATATTTACTAAATCATCTGTAATTCTTTGTGGACAAACTACAGGAGTTCTCGATCCTATACGGATAATTTCAACATGTGGTATCGCCCTTAAATTTTTGATAATATACTCTAAAGTTTCATCAGATACAAGTAATGGATCTCCACCTGAAAGTAAAACGTCTCTCACTTCAGGGTGATTTTTTATGTATTCTATACATTTATCAATATTTTCTAGCGGAACTGCATTGTCTTGTTGTCCAGCAAATCTTCTTCTAGTACAGTGTCTACAGTACATAGAACACTGATCTGTAATCAAAAACAAAACTCTATCAGGATATCTGTGAGTAAGACCTGGAGCAGGAGAATCACCATCTTCATGTAAAGGGTCTTCCATATCAGCAGCACTTATATGAGTTTCAGCCATGATAGGAGCCGCTTGCATTCTTACAGGACATCTTCTGTCATCTTTATCCATTAGAGCAGCATAGTAAGGAGTTATCCCCATTCTAAACTTAGATAGAACTGTTTCAATATCTTTTTGTTCTTGTTCAGTTAAATTTATGATTTGTTTCAACGCTTCAACAGTATCTATTCTGTTGTTTACTTGCCAGTGCCAATCATTCCATTGCTCTGGAGTTACATTTTTCCACATAGGAATTTCGTTATAATAAGCCATTTTTTCCTCCCAAAATTATATTTTCTTTATGATGTAGAATTAGGTTGTCTTCATTAAATAAAATCCGACAACCTATTTTATATTATTATCCCGCGTAAAGCTCTGTATAAAGCTTTCTTAACGGTTCACATTCTCTCATTATTTGAAGAGATATCTCAGCATGATTTTTAGTATATCCGTTTCCAACTATCATATTTACATCTTTGCCTACTCCTTCAGCACCTAGCGCTGCTTTTGTAAAGCTTGTAGCCATACTAAAGAAATATACAGTACCATCATCTTTACAAGAAAGTATACTTCCCATTTCACAGTTTTCTCTACTTACACAGTTAATTACTAGATCGCAAAGCTTTCCATCTGTAACTTCCATGATTTTTTCATAAACTTCAACTGCATTTGAAGCATCTCCAGCTATACAGTGATCTGCAAGATTTAAATCTTTAATTTTTTGGAGTGAACTTTCTCTATGTCCCCAACAAATAACTTTCCCTGTGATACCTGCTCTTTTCTTTGCTTCGTACAAGCACAACATTCCTGATTTACCTGCTCCTCCAATTACTAAAACAGTATCGCCTGGTTTAACTAATTTAGCAGCTTGTGCAGGCGCACCTGCAACGTCTAAAACAGATAGTGCCAGATTTTCTGGGATATCAGAAGGCAATTTCGCATAAATTCCACTTTCAAACAATATTGCTTGTCCTTTGATATCAACTTGATCTATCTCTTTTCTTACTTCTAAAATTTCTTCAATTACAAGAGGAGTCAACGATAAAGAAACTAATGTTGCAATTTTGTCGCCTGGTTTCAAATCAATTTTTCCCTCTAAAGCTGGCCCTACTTCTTTAACTGTACCAATAAGCATACCACCTGAGCCAGTTACTGGGTTTTGATGTTTTCCTCTTTCAGCAACGATGCCTTTCATTATTTTTTTAATTTCTTCAACGTCTCCGTTTGCTTGATCTTTTATTTGTGTAAAGCTTGCCGAGTCAACATTTAAAGTCTGCACATCTATTAATATTTCATTGTCATAAATCTCCATAGTATTGTCGATTTTTAATGCAGGCTGTGGCAATACTCCTTTTGGTTCAATTACTCTGTGTGTTCCGAATGGGTTACCTTTTTTCATTTTTATTCCTCCTAAGAAATTATTAATTTTCTATATTTTATAATCTTAAATGGATAATTGCAAATTATGTGCCAATTTTTTGATATTAGAAAAAAATTAAATTATATTAGTTTTACAAGATATTTATCGATTTGCGTATAAAACCCTTAAATATAAGTGCCGAATTTTAGGCATTAAAATTCACTTGTTACACCTATAGTATTTATGGTATAATTTAATTAATAGAAAATTTTTTTGATGCTGAAATAATTATTCAAAAAAACAACTAAAATATGAAACTAGGTGAAAATGTGAAAATAAAAGTTACTGGTCAACAATTTGGCCAAGATGGCAATAAAATAGATGAAATTCAGCTTATTACTGAAGCTAAAGCTACTAAATCAGGCGATGTATTTATCATTGATTATACAGAAAAAAGCGAAAATCAGGAAGACGATATAAAGACAAGAATTAGAGCTACAAAAGAGAAATTAACGCTAACTAAAATTAGCATAGTTTCTTCTACTCTAGAATTCGAAAAAAACAAATCCTTTAAATCTTCTTACAGTACTCCTTATGGCAATATAAATATGACTTTGGCTACCTCGGATTATCTGTTGAATCTTGATAATGATGGTTTTGGAAATATTCATTTGATGTATGATATTAGTCTTGGAGATAGCGAAGCTTATACTAATGTTCTAAACATTGATATTTATTAATTATTTAGTTTATTTTTACAGCAATTTTTACATATGCCATTTGAATACAAACCGTGTTGCCGAATTTTGGGCGATTGTCGCTTAATTTTGGGCGCCAAGTGAGGTGTTTATGGAAAGAAAATATTTTGACGCATTAATTAAAGCGATGGAACATGTGAGCGACGGAATTATGATAATCGACGTTTTAGGGAAAATTTTATATTACAATGCTGCCTCGAAGCAGCTTGATGAAATTGACACAGGTGCAATTATCGGTAGGCACGTGTTAGAAGTGTATCCGTCTTTAAGTTTCGAAACAAGTACACTATTGCAAGTTATGAATACTTGCAGACCAATATACAATGTAGAACAAAATTATATAAATTATAAAGGTGACAAGATTTCAACTGTCAATTCATCTTTACCTATTGTCTATAATAACAAAGTGATAGGTGCCATTGAGATATCGAAAAATATAACTACTGTCAAAGAACTATCTGAAGAAATAGTGCGTCTCCAAAATGAAATATTTGAACTAAATACAACAGAAAATTCGAAAATAAATAGAAAAGAAGCTCCTTCTGATTATACCTTTTTAGATATAATAGGAAATACTCGCGAGATGCAAAAAATAAAATCGCTAGGATTAAAAGCTTCTGAATCTGATTCACCTGTAATGGTGTCAGGCTCAACTGGCACGGGAAAGGAATTGATTGTTCATTCTATTCATAGTGCGAGTAAAAGAAAAAACAAACCTTTCATTGCCCAAAACTGTGCAGCTTTGCCTTCTAATTTACTAGAAAGTATATTGTTTGGTAGCGTCAAAGGAAGTTTTACTGGCGCAGAAAATAGAGCTGGCCTTTTTGAATTGGCTGACGGTGGTACTTTGTTTTTAGATGAAATAAATTCAATGCCTCTAGAGCTTCAAGCAAAACTATTGCGAGTTTTGCAAGATGGCAGATTAAGAAGAGTCGGTTCATCTACTACTATTGAAGTCGATGTAAGGATTATTTCAGCTGTTAATTTGCCTCTAAGTGACATTTTGCAGTCTAATCAACTTAGAAATGATCTGTTTTATAGATTGAATGTAATTACTTTTGAAGTTCCACCTTTAAAAGAACGTGTAGAAGATATTCCGTTGTTAACAAATTTTTTTATTGAAAAATACAACAAAAAATGCAATAAATTTTTTACTGGAATTTCAAAAGAAGTATTACTGATTTTTTATGAATATGAGTGGCCTGGAAATGTTAGAGAACTTAAACACACTATCGAAAGTGTAATCAGCCTCTATGACGCTGAAATTATTAGAGAAGAACATCTTCCTTTTCAGTTTAAAACAGCACTAAATCGCAAAAAAAACACCATATCTGATTTAGACGCTGCTATGCCACTTCAAACTTCTTTGCAACTTTATGAAAAAAACTTAATTTCTGCTACTCTAGCTAGTTCAGATAACAATATTTCTAAGGCTGCAAAACTCTTAGGTATACCTAGACAAACATTACAATACAAAGTAAAAAAACTAAATATAGATTAAATAAACGATATGAAAAATAATTAAAAAAGCGTTATAATCTGCTATGCTGCAAATTGTAACGCTTTTATAGTTTAATATTTATCAATTAAGAATAGGAAGAATATATTTTTCAGTAAACATTTCAGCAGACATAGGTTTATCGAAATAATACCCTTGTCCTATTTTACAACCCATCTCATTTAATAAGTCAGCTTGATTTTTGTTTTCTATGCCTTCTGCTACTGACGTTAATTTTCCCAATTTATCGCAGATATCTATAGTCAATTTTGTTAAAATCTTAGATTTCTCATTGTCTTCAATCTTATCAACGATACTTTTATCGATTTTTATCTCATCAAAATCCACTGATGTGATTATTGCAAGATTTGACTGCCCTGCGCCAAAATCATCTAACGATACAGAAAAACCCATTTCTTTAAAGTTTTGTGCTAACTCTAATATTAGACTATCTTCTATTTCTCCGCCTGTTTCCGTGATTTCTATAACTAGATCTGATGGTTCTATGTCATATAAAATACAAATTTCTGCCAATTTTTCACTTATATTCTTTTGAGCTAATGTAACTCTTGAAAAATTAAACGACATCTTAAATTTGTTGTGCAATCCTATTTCACGCCAATCTCTAAGCAATTCACAAGTTTTTTCAAATACAAAAAAATCTATTAGAGGAACTATTCCTGCTTTTTCATAAAAAGGAATAAATGTAATAGGCGACTGAACATTACCATGATTATCTAATCTCCTTATAAGCATTTCTGCTCCAAAAACTTCTCCGCTAGCGAGGTAAATTTGAGGCTGTAAATAAACAATGTAATTACCCGAATTAATTTCGTCTAACAAATTTTGATATAGAATACTATCATATTTACTATTCGTAAATTCTAATTCAAACTGTCGCTTTATGTTAGCAGAGTCATCTGATTTTAAGCTTGCACTATCGTCAACATCTATGTTTTTATTTTTATTCCATGAAAATCCAATTAAAATTTTTACATCTTTTTCAAATTCCGATGCTTTTCTTATAATCTCGATACTTTTTTCAAATAGGCTTCTATCCATATTTTTACAAAGTATTACGAATTCATCGCCACCAATTCTATAAACACTATCTTTAAACACACCAACAAGAGTTTTTGCAAGTCGTAAAATTACTTTATCACCATATTGATGACCGTATACGTCATTTACCGTTTTTAGTCCACTGATTTCAATATATGCTACACCTATACTATCTGGAGGCTCAGTTTCAAATTCATTTAACGATTTTCTGTAGCTATTTCGATTTTTTAAACCTGTTAAAGTGTCTAAATAACTTAATTTATTAAGTTTTTCCATCATTTCATTTTTTTCAAAAAAGTCAGTGACAAACTTTGATGCATGTATCAACACATCAGGATTATCAGTATTTTTACGAGGATTGTCTACACCTATCAATCCTACGTAATCTCCTGAAAAATCCGCCAAAGGCACAGTTAAAATTGATTTTACGTTTTGGCTAACAAACAAATCAAAAATGCCATTATTTTTTTCGGCTCTTTTCTCAACAGATTCCACATACATCATTTTATTTTCATAATACTCTTGAAACCATTCAATAAATTTATGAGCAGGAATATTTTTAAGTTTTTCTTTAATAGGTTTTACTCCATTAGCACAAAACTCATGTATTAATTCCATATATTGCTCATCATCTGTCAAAGAAAAAACATATGCACGACTAGCAGAATAATAATCAGCTATTCCCTTTAAAAGTTTTTTAAATGTCTTTTCTAAAGTTTCTGTCGATTGCAGAGTTTCGATGTACATATTAAGTGCTTTTTGCTCTTCAAGTTTTTTGCTTAAGTCATTTTGTAATTCGCTTTTTTGGCTAATATCCGTTGCCATCTCAAATCTAACTTGCGTTCCATTATAGTTAATTAATTTATTTTTAAAATGATATTTCTTTCCTAGTTTTTCATGCACGTGTTCCCATTCGAAAAATTCATTTTCAGATAAGAAGCTATTAGTACAAAATTCACAAGGTGAATTCTGCCCATAAAAAAGCTCGTAACATTTTTTTGTCCTCCAATTATTTTCTGGAGGATTTCCCAAAGCTTCAAGCATTAATTTATTTATATAATATATCTCATATGTCGCTATATCAGAAACGTATACTAAAGCATTTACTTCATCAATCATAATATCTGAAATACTCTTATAACTCATTGCATTACTCCTAATTATTATTGCAAACAATGTCTCCAAAATTTGACGTCATCAGTATATCATATAACAAAATTAATTTAAAGAGTTTTTTAATTTAAAGAAATTATTAGAAAGTAATCAACCGTTAGAAAGTATGCTATTTAACAGTTTACAAGCATTTTGCCAATATTCTTAACCAATAAATGGTATGTAATGAACTGACTAATTGTGCTATAATTAATAGACGATTAGGTGTCTATATTAGTCAATGGTTATCGGGGTTGAAAATAGAACGTGAAAAAAAAGACATCTAAAAAAATTTTTATCTTTTATTAAAGGAGGCTGCTGTGAGAAAAAGTATTAAAAAATTATATTCTACAATTGCATTAGTGTTAATGCTAACGCTAATGGTTATTCCAGCATTTGCAGAAGATAACGAACCTGAGCAAGAAGTAAGAGTTCCATGTCAAATCTGTAATATTGAAGAATGTACTTATCCTGAAGACGAAACTTGTGATTTCAGTATAATCTTATATTCTGATGTTTTTAATCGTGATGATCGTTAATTCAAATAGGGTTAGCCAAGTAACTAAAAATTTGTATGACAAAAAGGGCAGTTCTGCCCTTTTTTTATTTAGAATAAAACGAAACTCAGGACAAGCATCAATTCATAAATTATCCTAAAAAATTTTGAAATACTAAACATAGTTGCCTCATAATTAAAAATATGATACTATATTATAATACAAGCGCAAAAGGAGGGATTTTATGCCTTTTATCACAGAATATATCGGATTTAAAAGATATGAAATGCGAATTTCTCAGGAAAAATTAAGCAGTGGACTATGTTTTCATACTATTTTAAATAAAATTGAAAGCAACAAAATTTATTGCGAGAAATTTTTAATTGACGCTATCCTTCAACGATTAAACGTAGAAAAAGATGAATTTGAACATTATGTAACAAAAGAAGACTATTTTTTACAAATGCTGAGGTTTGATATACTAAGTTCAGTTCGTAATAGTTTGTTTGATGATGCTAGAAAATTGATTCAAAAATATATTAACTCTGCTGATATGAGTAATAGTTTGCATGTTCAATTTTCAAAATATGCTAATCTAATCATAGAAGCTAATATAAATCCTTTTGCACCCCAACTTCCACAATTATATAAAGAGGTAATTCACGAAACAGTTGTTGAGTTTGAGGAAAAAAACTTGAATGAACTGTTGTTAAGCGATATCGAGATTTATCTAGTTTTTAAATATATTGAGGCATTAAGAAGTATAGATGACAAAACTTGGCTAAAATCTGCACTAGAATTGCTTAACTTTAAAAAGAAAAACATGCTCTATTGCATGATAAACGCTAGAATATTATTGTTTGTAGCTCAAGAATTTATAAAAGAAAAAAGATATATGGAGATACTAGAACTAATCGATAACACTCTAGAATTATCTAGATATTTAACTTCATATTATTATTTTACGGATTTAATAAACTTGAAAATAAAAATTTTGACGCTTATTGAACGTAAAAATGATGAATATGAAAAGTTGGTAGAATGGCATAATTGTTTAACTCAATTTTTTAATGATTTTGAAATTGATATAAATGATATTTTCGCACTTGAAAATCAAGCATTTTTATGGAAAAATTACTATGTGCTAAATGAAGTTATAAAAAATCGACGCCTGATGCTAGGGATGAGTCAATACGAATTATCAGATGGTATATGTGATGTAAAAACGATTTCCAGAATTGAAAATAACAGAACTACTCCACATCCCAACACTGCTTCTAAATTGTTAGAAAAATTAAATCTAACGGGTGATTTATATAGTGATAATGTTAAATTCAAAGATATGAAAACATTTAAATTGTGTGTAGAAACTACTGATTTAATGTCTATCAACGATTTTGTAAAGACAAAAAACAATATTGATATTTTAAAAACTAAACTAACTATGTCAAATAAAATTAATAAACAATATGTCAGACATAAAGAAATAAATTTAGAATTTATTCTAAAAAAATTAAATTCTGAGGAAATCGTAGATGAATTGATTAGTTGCCTTGAGGTAACAATCCCAGCAAAAAACATGTTTTGCAATAAGAAAAAGCATTTAACTAAAAAAGAAATTATACTTATTAGCAATATAGTTGATTCTTTAAGTCAGATAGAACAATTTGAAAACACTAAAAATTGGAGCAAAATTTTAGAAGATTATTTTTATGATGATTCTGTTATTAAAAAGAGTTTTTCGAACTATGCTTTCTCTTTTCATACTATTGCTAGCACTTTAGGTAACATGGGTGATTTTCAAAAATCAAATATGATTGCATGTGAAGTGATTAAAAAATCGTTTGAATCATTTAGCTTTAGGCAATTGAATTATTTGCTGTATGAATTGGCCTATAATTTTGGATGCGAAATCGGCCAAATTTCTAATCGAGTTGAAAAAAAGGTAATCAGCGATGCAGACAAGCATAAGTATATTAAATTGTTGAACACTGCATATGTATTTAGTGAAATAAAAAAAGAAGAGTATATGCTAAAATTGATATTAAAAAAGATGGATATGTTGAATTAAATATGCCTACCAAAACGGATAACACTAATTATGTACGATAAATTCGTATCAATGTTATCCGTTTTATTGTGATAATATTTGCTGTAGGTTATTTAGCTAAAAATGTTCTCCATTTTCAAAATAATCTGTTTTTTTTAAATCAACGAAAATTACATCTACTGTTTTGATTTCTGGAAACTCAAGTTTGTTAGTATTAAATACACCTTCTGTAATTATGTTAGCTACAGTCTGTTTTACGTCAGCTCCTCTATCAAACCATTCAACATGAATATATGCAGTATCTTCTATAAGGTTTCCATCACAAAATATATTTGTGTCTCCTAAAGCTCCGACTGAAAATGTAATCCAATCAATTGGACAATTTATGGCTTTTGATAAACTTTCTGACAATTCTTTTGACAATATCTTTATTCTTGGTATCTCTAATCCACTAATTTCAATATGAGGCATAATATTTTTCCTTTCGATTATTGTATATTTTTTTAATTGAAAATCTTTATTATGTGTCTTTTTCCATGTCATTATTAATATCTAATCTCTTATAAGTAGCTGTTTTAAGCAAACTATATGCAACAGCAGCAATAGGAATAAAAAATAGCATGCCTAGTATTCCCCATAGACTTCCACCTACAGTTACTGCAAACAGCATTAAAATAGGTGGTATGCCTATACTGCTTCCTACGACTTTTGGATAGATTACATTTCCTTCTATCTGTTGTATAACTAAAAAAGTAATAACAAATATTAGTGATTGCATAGGGCTTTCGATTAAGATTAAAAATGCTCCTATTATACATCCTATAAACGCTCCAACGACTGGTATAATAGATGTTACACCTATCAGTACACTAATTAATAACGCATATGGCATTCTAAGCAATCCTAATGCTACAAAGAAAATAGAACCTAATATAACTGCTTCTGTACATTGTCCAGCAATAAATTTTCCAAAAGTATAATTGCTAAGAGTTAACACCTTAGAGATGGTTTTATTTACTCTTTCAGGAATAAATGCTGTCATTACCATTTCTATTCTCTTTCCTAACTTTTCTTTGCTTAAAAGAATATATATAGAAAAAATAAAACTAATAAAAATATTAATTAAAATTGACACAAATGAACCTGCAAATGAAAATATGTCTGCAAAAAAATCTAATACTGATCCCCTAAAAAAAGACATTACACTATTGTAAATAGTAGCCCAATCTAGTTCAATACCTGCCAGCTGTTCCATCAAGTAATGATCGCTAAATTGTTCTGTCAGCCAGCTGTTAACATTGTTTATAAATGGTTGTATTTTAGGCAAAAGAGTATCTACTGAGTTACCTATTTGTGGAATAATCAATCCTATCACTATAGCAAAGATTAATACAATTAGAGTTATTGTCAACAAAAGACTTGTAATTCTTAAAAATTTTTCTTTTCCTTTAAAAACGTGTTTTTCAAGCACCTTTTCTATTTTTTTCATTGGAAGATTAATAACAAAGGCAATACATGCACCAATGACTATAGGTGAAATCACTGAAAATATCCTTTGTAAAAACATTATTATATCATTTATTTTTATAATACATAATACAAGAAAAACTGTAAATGTAATAATAAAGCAAATTTTTTTAGTTGTTTCTTTTGTTAAATCCATAATTTTCCCCCTATATATAAATCAATTAATTTGCAATTTTATTCTGGATATAATTATAACACAACTTTACTTTAAAATACAAGCTTTGCTTTATTATTAGATAAAATCTGCGATTTTATTTTTGTGTAATTCATATTCAACCGCTACTATTCGCAACCAAATGAAATTTCAGCGGAAAAAAATAATAAAATAAGTTGCTTCTTGAAACTTTATATGATTTTTGGTATAATAAAATTCATTAATATAAGATTTGGAGTAACTATTTACATGAAAACTAACATTATTTATTCAAACAATAATCTAACTATGTCAATAACGAGCATTGAATTTGTCGATGACTACATTCTTGCCTTGATGAGTTGTGATGAAGAAGTAGATTATCTAACAGGTACTACAGCAAAATATACTGATGAAGAAATTAGAAATTATTACTTAAAATGTTTAGATGATACTAGCAGATATGATTTTTTAATTTTTGATGAAGGAAAAATCATAGGCGAAGTTGTCTTAAATAACATAGATTTTGATGTAAAAAGTGCTAATTTCAGAATTTGTTTATTTAACTCAGAAAATTTCAACAAAGGCGCAGGTTTTTTTGCTACAAAATCAATCATAAATTTCGTTTTTGAAGTATTACAATTACAAAGAATCGGTTTAGAAGTATTTTCTTTTAATAACAGAGCAATCAGAATGTATGAAAAAGCTGGCTTTTCGCATGAAGGAAGATTGCGTAATGCCATTCTTGATAAAGATGGATATGCCGATATACTTTGTATGTCTATTTTAAAAGGTGAATATTTTGCAAAATATTGTAATGAAAAACAACTTCAACATTAACTCTATTTAAAATAAACTTATAAAAAATAAAATATCTACAGAAAATAAGGAGGAATAGCATGAACAAAATCATCACTATCAACAGACAATTCGGAAGTGGTGGTCGTGAAGTCGGAAAAAGACTTGCTGACGAACTATCAATCGCTTACTACGACAAAGAATTACTAGAAAAAATGGCTACAGAATCAGGTTTAAGCGCAGAATATATTGCTATGTATGATGAAAAATCAACACGCAATTTTGGTTACACATTTGGAAGAACTTTTTCGGGATATCAACAATCACCTTCTGACATAGTGCAACTTAACTATACTAAAGTTATTAGACAAGTTGGTGAAAAAGGCAATGCTGTTATTATCGGCAGATGTGCAAACCAAATTTTACAGGATCAATCTCCTTTTAAGATTTTTATCTATTCTTCTGACATGGATTTTCGAGTTAATAGATGTTTCGAAAAGGTACCTTCTGATAGAGAAACTAAAAGTGAAAAACAAATGGCAAAAGAGATATTAAAAATAGATAAGCAAAGAGCTAAATATCATGAATTTTATACAGGACAAACATGGATGGATATGTCAAACTATAATCTATGCATCGATACAAGCATGATTGGTATCAGAGGAGCTATTGATTTAATAAAATATACTTTTGATCAACTTAAATAGCTTTACTGCGAGAGCATTTCGTAACTATTCACAGTTAAAACATGTACCCCAAAGGAAAAAATAATAAACTATAACGCTCACAAAACTGCACACAACTTAATCCAATCTCCATAAGGCTTCCATCTTTTATTATTTTTTCCTTATTAACACCATAATTCGACTGTGAGTAGTAACTAATAGTGTTGAGTCATATGGCATCAACACTATTTTTTTATAGACTAAATTATCTGCTTGGTGTATAATTAATGTATTAACTCAACATTAGGAGATTAATTATGCTGTTAAATATCGCTATATGTGATGATGAGAAGATACAAATAGACAACTTAAGAAGGCTTGTGAATCTTTGGGCAGATGAATATAATCTGCTTATAAATATCAAAGAATTTATTAGCGGTGAAAGCTTTTTGTTTGAGTTTAATGAAAATACAAACTTTGATATCATACTTCTCGATATAGAGATGGGTAAACTTAACGGTATAGAACTCGCTAAAATAATCCGTGAAAAAAATGAAACTATGCAGATTGTATTTGTCACAGGGTATTCTGATTATATCGCTGAAGGCTATGAAGTATCTGCTCTTCACTATTTGATCAAACCAGTTAACAAAGATAAATTTTTCGCCACTTTAAATCGCGCAATCGAAAAAATTAAAAAAAATGAAAAGTGTATTTGTTTGGATACTAATGAAGGTACTGCTAAGATACCACTTTATGAAATACGCTATATAGAAGTCATAAAAAATTATGTCACTATATATGCAAAAGAAATATATACCGCTAAATTAACGCTTACTGACATAGAAAGTAGATTAGATAGCAGTTTTTTTAGGACAGGCCGTTCTTTTATTATTAATCTAGCTTTCATAAGACGCGTCAGTAAAAAAGAAGTGTTACTGTCTTGTGATAGTATCATCCCTCTGCCAAGAGGAATGTATGAAAAACTTAACCGAGCAATTATCGATGGGGGTAATTAATGTTTGGATTAAATAAAAATGTAGAAAAAAAAATGGCTCTTTACCAGTCAGAGCTTCTAAAAACTCATTATAATGAAGTTGAAAATATGTATAAAAAAATGCGTGGTTGGAGACATGATTATAGAAATCATATTCAAACTATGAAAGCTTACATCTCACAAGGAGATATAGCTGCTGTTTCTGATTATCTCGATTCACTTGATAAAGATTTGCAAAGTGTTGACATAGTTCTAAAAACGGGAAATGCTATGGTAGATGCAATACTTAATAGTAAAATTTCACTTGCCAATTCAAAAAAGATAACAGTCATGGCAGACGCTTGTATTCCTGTGAAACTAAGCATATCTGAGATTGATTTATGCGTAATTATCGGCAATCTATTTGACAATGCTATAGAAGCAAGCCTTTTATTGCCAGAAGAAAACAGGCTTATTAGAATATATATGGATATGAAAAATACTCAATTTTACATAAGTTTTACAAATTTTACTAATAACAAAAAGCAAAAGAAATTTGCTGGCCTTTTTAAAACAACAAAAGGAGATGGGCATGGATTTGGTCTTATCAGAATTGATAACATTATAGATAAACTAGGTGGATTCATATCTAGAAATAGCGAAGATGGTGCCTTTACTACAGAAATATTGTTGCCACAATAACAATTCGTCCCCTAAATCATACTATTCATCCCCATTTTAACAATAGGGGATTTTTTTATTGTAATATCGTAACATAGGAGGTAATTTAGATGAAAGATGACAATACTAAAAATTTCAATACGTTCAAGCCTGTAAAATTTATGATGAAAATGGCTTGGATTAAAAGAAAATCAGTACTATTTATAGCTTTATCTATTTCTATAATTACTGTATTGCTAAATTTAGCAGAGATAGTTATAGTACCTCTAATTTTAGCAAAATTAGAGGCAGGTTCAAGTATAGAGAATTTACTTTATACAATAGCATTTTTTACTTTTATACTTATGTTTTTAAATGTTTTGAAAGCATATTTTGATCAATTAAAAACACCTACTAGAATAGAGATTAGACTTTCTATTTCTAATTTAATTAACCAAAAATATACTACTATGTCTTATCCATATGTAGAAGATATCGATGTTGTTGAAAAGCATAAAAAATGTAACGCTGCAACTATGAGCAATGATTCACCTTGTGAAGCTATCTGGAATTCTTTGACAGATTTATTAGTCGCCTTATTAAGTTTTATAATTTATATCGTTATGTTAACAAATGTAAATATAATCTTAATAATGGTTTCAGCTATCACTTGTATCATAAGTTTTTTTATAAGTAAAAAAATAAACGAATGGGGCTATCGCCACAGAAAAGAAAAAGAAGAGTATACAAATAAGCTACTTTATGCAAGTAATAATAGTGAAGATCTTAGCTTTGCAAAAGATGTAAGAATATTTGGCATGAAACAGTGGATAGATGATATGTATTATGTAGCTCTCAATATGCTAAATAATTTTGCCAAGCGACGCGAAAAAAACTATTTCAATGCTGATTTTATAGATATAATATTTGCTTTTGCACGAAATGGATTAGCATATTTTTATTTGATACATCTTGTTTTGTCTGAAAGTATTGCAGTTTCAGAGTTCCTTTTGTATTTTACTACTGTAAGTGCATTTACTTCTATGCTTACACAATTTTTAAACAAACTTGGGGAAATTCAAAAACAGAGCATTGAAATATCTGCATTGACAGAATTTTTAGAAATGAAAGAGCTTTTCAAATTTGAAGATGGGAAAAGTATTTCTCCTAAAAACAATACAAAATATGAACTTAAGTTAAATAATCTAAGTTTTAAATATCCTAAAGCAAATGAATTTACTTTAAAAAACATCAACTTAACTTTAAAACCAGGAGAAAAAATTGCTGTAGTCGGTCTCAACGGAGCAGGTAAAACTACTCTTGTAAAGTTACTTTGTGGATTTTATGATCCTACAGAAGGTGAAGTTTTGCTTAATGGGGAAAATATTAAGGATTTCAACAGACGAGATTACTATACTTTTTTTACTGCTGTATTCCAAGATTTTTCAGTTCTTGATGTCCCGATAACAGAAAATGTAGCACAATCAAAAACTGATATAGATTTTGAGAAAGTTAATGATTGTATACAAAAAGCGGGACTTACAAACAAAGTAAACTCATTAGAAAATGGTGTATACACATATGTTGGAAGAAATGTGTATGAAGATGGCGTAGAACTATCAGGCGGCGAAATACAAAGACTTATGCTTGCTCGAGCACTTTATAAAAATGCTCCTATTATAATCCTTGACGAGCCTACAGCTGCATTGGATCCACTTGCTGAGAGCGATATTTATAATAAATACAACGAAATGACACAAAATAATTCTTCAATTTTTATTTCTCATAGATTAGCATCTACTAGATTTTGCGATAGAATCATATTGATCGATGAGGGAGTCATCATCGAAGAAGGCACACATGAAGAACTTTTGAATTTAGGTAAAAAATATGCTGAACTTTTCGAAGTGCAAAGCAAATACTATAGAGAAGGAGAGAATTTTTAATGAAAGAAAAAGTAACTACTAAAGAAGCTTTTAAAATGAGTGTTAGAGCATTTAAAATTTATTATAAATATTTTCCTAAAGCAGTTATCTCATCCTCTCTGTATCAAATTATAACAGCAATTTCTCCTTACATAGGTATTTATATTTCTGCACAATTAATTAACGAACTCGCTGGAGATAGAAACAGCGAAACTATCTGGCGATGGGTAATAATTTCGCTTATATCTACTGCTATAATCGCTACTGTTACGGCAATTTCACTTAGGTGGAAAAATGCAGAAAATGAAGGAAGTTGGTTTTTTAGAGACGATATCTTTCGCAAAAAAAGAATGGATATGGATTTTTGTGTATCAGATAGCCAAAAAATACGTGACCTACGTTCACAAATCACACAGAATACTAATTGGGGCGGTTGGGGAATAGGTTCAGTTGAATATCTTTTTCCTAAGTTAATATACGGAATTTTTTCAATCATAAGTGCTATAGCTCTAACTATTAGTCTCTTTACATCAAAAGTGATCGATGAAAATCTTTTATTTTTAAATACTCCTGTCGCTATGATTCTTGTATTGATAATCATAGTAATAGTAACGATTGCTGCGCCTATTTTTTCGACTAAAGCTAATAGCTATATCACATTAATATCTGAAGATATTAAATTTGGAAATAGATTTTTCAGTTTCTTTGGATTTAATGTACATTCAAAAGATCGTGCATTAGACACTAGGATTTATCGACAAGATATCATTATTAAAGATTATAATGAATCTGTGGCTCTTTTTGGTGTAGGATCATTATTTCACAAATACTCAAAGGGTATTATGGGCATTTTAAAAGGAGTTTCAGCTGCAATTTCTACCATGTTGATTGGAGTTATATATGTATATGTGTGTCTAAAAGCTTTAGGTGGTGCTTTTGGCATAGGTTCTGTGACACAATATATAGCTGCTATTCTCAAATTTACTACTGCCTTAGGAGCTATTTTAACGACTTTAGGAATTCTAAAAGTAAATGCAACTTTCTTAAAAACTTCTTTTGATTTTTTAGATACACCTAATGTAATGTATAGAGGTAGTCTAACAACTGAAAAACGTAATGATAAAAAATATGATTTGGAATTTAAAAATGTCAGCTTTAAATACCCAGATACAGAAGAGTTAGTACTTAAAAATGTATCTCTTAAATTTGAAGTAGGTGAAAAACTTGCAGTTGTCGGCGAAAATGGTTCAGGTAAAACTACCTTTATAAAGTTGTTATCACGAATGTACGAACCCACAGAAGGTGCGATATTTCTTAATGGAATCGATATAAGTAAGTATAACTATGATGATTATATATCAGTTTTTTCTATCGTTTTTCAGGATTTTAAACTATTGTCTTATACTTTGGCTCACAACGTAGCTTCAAGTGCGCATTATGATCCAAAAAAAGTTGAAAATTCTTTGATTATGGCAGGATTTGGCGATAGATTAAAAGAATTACCAAATGGTATTGATACTTATATATATAGTGATATAGATAAAGATGGAGTAGAAATATCAGGAGGTGAAGCGCAAAAGATTGCTATTGCAAGAGCTATTTATAAAGACGCTCCTTTCATGATTTTAGACGAGCCTACCGCAGCATTAGATCCGCTTGCCGAAGCAGAAATTTACTCTAAGTTTGATGAAATAATTACTAATAAAACAGCAGTTTATATAAGTCATAGATTGTCTAGTTGCAAATTTTGCGATAAAATCGTAGTATTTGATAAAGGTGAAATAGTAGAAACTGGCAGACACGATGATCTGCTAAAAAGCAACGGAAAATATAAAGATTTGTGGCAATCTCAAGCACAATATTATACAAACGAAAATGTGTAACTTATTTATATCCAAAATTTTGTTTCAAGTAAAAAACATAAAAATCTATCTCTGATAAACAAGATGAATATTTCCTGGGTAATAATTTTGTAAAGTTAAAAGGGATGAGCTTTAATCCAAATTTTGGAGTTAAGTTCATCCCTTAATTAATTCATCTTTATTTAGTTATTAGAACCATCTATATTAGTTGGTTCAGAAGTAGCCGTCTCTTGAGTTGGCTGTACTGGTTCTGTTTGTACAGGTTGTTGTATTGGTTGAGTCACTTGAGATGGGTTTGCTGTTGTATTGTCAGCATTATTATTGTTTGTATTTTTCTTTTTTTTCTTTTTAAATTCATCTTTTGTGTCTTTCCACTGGAAAAAGATACCTAATACAGCAAGCCCTAATGCAATTATAAGCAATATAGTTTTTGATATTGAATCAATAATCAAAGGTATAGCAGAGCTAACTAAAACTCCACCAAGTAACGATGTAGATATTACTATCGAAGGTCTAATCCACAATAAAGAAATTATACCTGCTGCAAGTCCTGCAACTCCTGCAATTATGTATGAAGTAGTATCTTCGCCACCAGTGATTCCAAGTGCAAGTGCTGCAGCTAAAATCGCTCCAGATACAAATACTCCAAGTTTATAAATTCTAAACAACAAAAATCCTAATAAAAGCCCTCCGACAATACCACACAAGATATCTGCGCTTGGGTGATCTGTAAAAGCTGTAGCTACACTTCTAAAAACGAAGAAACCTACCGTTCCTCCTACAAACGCAAAGCATACTTTCGTAAATTTAAATCCAAAAAAACAAAATATTACACCTATTATCCCTATAATAGCCGCATATAATGTTGCTGTCTGTCCTTGAGTAGTTAATACATAATCATAAAAGTCTACTACTAAATCCATATTTTTTCCTCCTTAAATCCTAATAAATTCAACTGATATTAATCTTCTTCATCTTTTTCTTCTACAGGTAATACTAGAGCCTCTACTTTTGTAACCCTGTGTTCTTCAACTTCTAGTACTTTAAATTCAACATTATCAACTTTAACTGTTGGTTGTTCCCCTTTTGCAGGAATTCTACCTAAATTTCCTGTTATGAATCCGCTAATAGTGTCATAATCATAATCTTCTTCATCTTCAAAAAAGTTAATATCAAACATCTTTTCAATTTTATCTAAAGAATACATACCATCAATGATATATGTATCTTCTTTAATTTGTGTCACTTCTTCATCTTCATCATCGTATTCATCTTGAATATTGCCGACTATAGATTCAAGTAAATCTTCCATAGTTACTATGCCAGCAGTACCGCCATATTCATCAACAATAATTGCAAGCTGAACTTTTGAATTCTGAAACTCTTTAAATAAATCTTTACATTTGTTTGCTTCTGGGACATAAAGTGCAGGTCTCATAAAATCTTTAATCACAAAGTTTTCAGCCTCTTCACTTTTTAACAATTTCAATAAATCTTTTATATTTAAAACACCAATAATGTTGTCTAAATCTTCTTCATAAACTGGTAGTCTAGAATACCCTTCTTCTAGTGCTATTTCAACTACTTCTTTTAACGAGTCTGTACTTTCAATCGCTACTATTTCAGTTCTATGTGTCATTATCTCATCAACTTCCCTATCTCCAAAGTCGAATATGTTGTGAATCATATCCTTTTCACTCTGTTCAATAGTTCCAATCTCATTGCCGACATCGATCATCATTCTAATCTCTTCTTCTGTTACTTCTTCTATTTTTTCGTTAGGATCTATGCCGCAAATTCTCAATACTAAATTAGCAGAAATCGACAACAACCAAACAAATGGTTTTAGAATTCTAAAAAAGAAATATAGAAGGCCTGCTATTCTAAATGCAAATTCTTCGTATCTTTTTGCAGCAATTCTTCTTGGAACAAGATTTGTAAGAAGAATAACTAAAAAAGATAAAATAATATTTATAACAAGTAGTGACAACAGTTCTAGCACATCCTGATTAAATTCATAATCAGTAAAATGATTCGACGCATAATCTACTGCAATTCCACTTAGAGAATATGCTGTCACAGCAGAAGTCAAAAGCACTATAAATGTAATAGATAAGTTTAATGTTGACATAAACTTAGAAGGCTCTTCAATCATCTTAACAAGAATCTTTGCCTTTTTATTGCCATTTATTGCCATTTTTTTCACTTTACTATCATTAAGCGAAATAATTGAAACTTCAGCCATAGTAAAAAAAGCTCCACTAAAAATTAAAAACAATAGTAGGATAATGTAAATCCATAACCCACCCTCAGGTTCCATAATATTAATTTCTCCTTTTAAAAAAGTTGTATTTTATAATGTTTATAAAGAATAGTATATTATTTTATGCATATTTTGTCAAGATAAATTAAGTTTATCTATTTACATTATGGCTATTTCTGTTACCATTCACAGTCGATTTCTGGCGTAAATAAGGAAAAAGTAATAAAATATGGAAGCCTTATGGAAATTGGATTAAGTTGTGTAGCTCAGTCTTGATTCTCAAATCTTTTTCTTCGCTCCGCTCTTAAAGATTTGGTTCTCGTTGCGTTTGACCTACCTCCATTTTCATCGAAAATGAGGTTAGGGCATAAATAGTTTTGTGAGCGTTATAGTCATCTTCTGGCTTAGCCCTAAAAGTGTACTGCGTTATGATTTTGCAACAGTAGGAGCGAGTTCCTATCCTTTCATATTTCATTGAATTTCCAATGCATCCGTTTTTTACAGATTTATATGTATTTTTCGGTGTGGTCAAGGCCACACCCTACAATATTTTGTATTTCAACATTTTATAGGATAATTTGTGAATTGATGCATTTGTCTTGATTACAACAGGTTAATAGTATCTTTATAAATTTTTCTATATGTAATTAAGCTTATTATAAGTGCTACAAACTCAGCAACAGGAAATGCAAACCAAACATATGTCAAGCCTACCTTTGACAATAAATACGCTACAGGTAAAATAATTACTAACTGTCTTAATATAGAAATATACATGCTGTTCTGACCTTTTCCCAAGGCTTGGAAAAGAGTAGACAATGTAATATTTATAGCTGCGAAAACAAAGCAAGATGAAATAACTCTCAAAGCCACTACTCCAATTTCAATCATATTTTCAGAAGCATTAAACATCATGAGTAACGGTTCGGGAATTAACATAAACATTAAGGTTCCTGCTCCCATTATTAAAATTGCTATAGCTGTGCCAATTTTTTGAGCCTGTATCAATCTATCTTTATTCTTAGCACCATAATTGAATCCTAATATCGGCATAAGTCCTTGTGTCAAACCAAATACAGGCATGAAGACGAAAGATTGCAGTTTATAATAAACACCTAAAACTGATACTGCAGATTCTGAAAAGGTAATTAAAATACTGTTCAATCCTACTATCATTACTGAAGCTATAGACTGCATAATCATTGAAGGAAAGCCTACCGCATAAATATTTTTAATTGTATGGAAATTTAGTTTAAATCCCTTGAAATTTATGTTAACGGCATGTTTTTTCTTGAAAAGCACATATACAGCACAAGTCATTGCTAATATTTGACCAATAACTGTCGCTATTGCTGCGCCACTTATCCCCATTTCAGGCAATCCAAACATTCCAAATATTAAAATAGGATCTAGCACTATATTTGTAATTGCACCTACAAGTTGAAACAGCATAGGATAAATCATATTTCCTGTAGCTTGTAGCGTTTTTTCAACGTTAATATGTACAAATATTCCAAAAGACATAGTAGCCACTATTATTATATAGTCATATCCCATATTGATGATAGTTTCATTATCTGTAAAATATTCAAAGAAAGTTCTTGTAAATAGTATTCCTAAAACAGCAAAAATTAGCCAAGAAAATATTCCGAGCAATACTCCATGTGCAGCCGCACTATCCGCTTCTTCTTGTTTTTGTTCGCCTAATTTTCTTGATATAAATGAATTTAGCCCTACTCCTGTGCCTACCGCTACAGCTATAATCATAGTTTGTACGGGAAAAGAAAGCGACACGGCAGTCAAAGCCTCTTCTCCAATTTGAGCTACAAAAATACTATCTACTATATTGTATAATGACTGTACCAACATTGAAAAAATAACTGGTAAAGACATTTTCAAAAGCAATCCAAAAATAGGCTCTGTACCCATTTTATTTTTTTCTGTAGTTGATTTCATCTTATTTCCATCCTTATACTTATTTTATCCTCTAACATTAAAAGATATGGTAAAATGATCCACACTTTACCATATCTTTAAGCAAAACTATTTTATTACTTTTCAATATCCATGTCAATGATTAAATTAATTTTTCAGCATGGATACAAGCTACTTCATGATCAGGTCTTAACATTCTTAAATCAACGTTCTTTCCTGTACACTCAGGTGTAGCATGATTACAACGTGGCGCAAAACGACACCCTGGTTTTGGCTCTATAGGAGAAGTTATTTCTCCTTTTAGAAGTATTCTATCCTTTTTCTGATTATAAACTGGCTCAGGGATAGCTGACAATAAAGCCTTTGTGTACGGATGTAATGGATTTGAAAACAAATCTTTCTTAGGTGATTGTTCTATTACATTACCTAAGTACATTACACAAATATTGTCACTTATATGTTTTACAACTGAAAAGTCATGTGTTATAAAGATATAAGTTAAGTTCAAATCTCTTTGAAGATCCATCATTAAGTTGATAACCTGTGCTTGGATAGAAACGTCAAGTGCAGAAACAGGCTCATCACAAACTATAAATTCAGGATTTAAAGCAAGTGCTCTAGCAACGCCTATTCTTTGTCTACGTCCTCCATCAAGCTCGTGAGGGTATGAATTAACCAATCTCTCAGCAAGTCCAACTGTAGACATAAGTTCAGCTACTTTTTTTTCTAATTCAGCCTTAGTTTTGAATGTGTTGTAAATCTGGAAAGGCTCACTAATAATCTGAGAAACACTCATTCTAGGATTAAGCGATGAAAATGGATCTTGGAAAATCATCTGCATTTTTTTTCTCAAATTTTTAAGTTCAGGTTTTGAAGGAGCAGAAATATCTTCTCCATTAAAAAATATTTGACCTGAAGTTGGGTTTAGAAGGTGTAAAACTGTTCTACCAAGTGTAGATTTTCCACATCCTGATTCACCAACTACTCCTAAAGTTGTACCTTTTTCTATTTTAAAGTTAACTTTGTCAACCGCATGTAACATACCTCTCGGAGTCTTAAAGTATTGACATAAGTCTTTAACTTCTAATAAAGTATTACTCATTATTTCGCCTCCTGTTCTCTCTTTGCCACGTGACAACTAATAAGGTGTCCGTTAGGAAGAGTGTAAGGTTTTGGTGTTTCTTTTTTGCATATTTCTTCACACATACTACATCTTGGGTGGAAGCTACATCCTGACGGCAAGTTCGTAGGGTCAGGCATAAGTCCTGGGATAGATATCAATCTTTCTGAGTCTTCTTCAAGTCTAGGAATAGATGTGAAAAGACCTTTTGTGTATGGATGTAAAGTATTTTCAAAAATTTCTTGAACACTACCTGATTCTATTATTTGTCCAGCATAGATAATCGCAACATCATCACAAACCTCTGCAACAACACCAAGGTCATGAGTAATTAGTAACATTGAAGTTCCTAATTCTTTACGTAGGTTTGAAATTAAATCTAAAACCTGTGCTTGAATAGTAACATCAAGTGCTGTAGTAGGCTCATCAGCTAAAAGTAAATTCGGTTCACAAGCTAATGCCATGGCAATAACTATACGTTGCTTCATACCACCTGAGAATTGATGTGGGTATTCTGAATATCTGTCAGCAGGAATACCAACCATCTCAATCATGTCACATGCACGCTTCATAGCATCTGCTTTACTCACCTTATTATGTAAAAGAATAACTTCTGTTATCTGCTCACCTATTGTCATAACAGGGTTTAGTGAAGTCATTGGATCTTGGAAAATCATAGAAATTTTACTACCTCTAACTTTTTTCATCTGATTTTCTGATATTTTTAGGATATCTTCTCCATCATAAAAGATTTCTCCCGAAACTATTTCTCCTGGTGGATCTGGGATAAGTCTCATAATACCTAGCGCAGTAGTAGTTTTTCCTGCTCCTGTTTCACCAACAAGACCTAAAGTTTTTCCTTTTCCAATATTAAAAGACATATTTGAAACTGCTGCAACAGTACCATCGTCTGTTACATATCTTATAGTCAAATCTTTAACGGAAAGAAGATTTTTATTATCTGTAGTCATTTTTATACCTCCTTATCGCTTTAAACGCGGATCAAGTGCGTCTCTTAACCCATCGCCGAATAAATTAAGTGCAAAGATTGTTATCATTATGCAAAATCCTGGGAACATAACAACATACCATTCGTCTCTTAAGTACTGACGTCCTGCTGAAAGCATAGCTCCCCACTCAGGTGATGGTGGTTGGATTCCCAATCCTATAAAGCTTAATCCTGCTGCCGAAAGTATCGCACCCGCAACACCTAAAGTAGCTTGAACTATTAACGGAGATAAAGCATTTGGTAATATGTGTCTAAATATAATTCTAAAGTCAGAAGCTCCTATAGAACGTGCAGCTTCAACAAACTCTTGTCCTCTAACAGACAATACAGATGCTCTTACTATACGTACATACGACGGTATCGCACCTATACCAACTGCGATCATAACGTTTCTAAGTCCTGGTCCAAACGCAGAAGTAATAGAAATTGCAAGCAAAATACTTGGAATAGCAAGCATAACATCAACAAATCTCATTATCAAGTTATCAACTAGTTTTCCATAATATCCAGCAAGAGCTCCCAACAGTCCACCTGTGATAGCAGATATACTTACTGCAATACCTCCAACCATAAGTGAAACTCTTGAACCATGTACAAGTCTAGAGAAAATGTCTCTACCTAAGTTATCTGTACCCAATAAATATGTATTTCCATTTCTATCTGTATAATCTTCTTCTTCTGCACCAAAAAATCTCATAAATGATGGTTCAGTAAATTTAGCTCTTAACTCTTGATCATCAATACCATAAGGAGCTATAAAGTCAGCAAAAATAGCTGTAAATATCAATACTAATATAATGAAAAGTCCAAACATCGCCGATTTATTTCTTCTTAATCTTTTTAAAATTTCTTTATTTACACTGTTTTTCTTTTTCTTTACAGTAGTATTTTGTGCATTTTTATTTTCCATTCTCTATTATTCTCCTTTCTTTGCAGTTTTATATGTTGCTTTTATTCTTGGATCTATGAAAGCATAAAGAATATCTACTATTAAGTTAACTACAGTAAATATCGCAGCTATAACTAAAACTCCGCCTTGAACAGATGGATAGTCTCTTTTCTTTATAGCATCAACCATAAATCTACCAAGTCCTGGAACAGAGAAAATCGACTCTGTAAGAACAGCACCGCCAAGTAAGAAACCAAACTGAAGACCAATAACTGTGATTATAGGAATAAGTGCATTTTTTAACTGGTGTCTAAATATAATTACAGATTCTTTTTGTCCTTTAGCTCTCGCAGTTCTAACATAATCTTGTCTAATTACTTCAAGCATAGAAGATCTTGTCATTCTTGTGATTGTAGCTGCTGATGATGTTCCGATAGTAACAACAGGCAATACCCAGTGTAACGGAGTATCAAATCCTGATACTGGAAACCATCCTAATCCTAGTGAAAATATTAATACAAGTATCATACCTTGCCAGAAGTTAGGCATAGATACACCAAGCAATGCAACTACCATCATAACGTTATCAAATAAAGAATATTGCTTTGTCGCAGATATGATACCAATTGGTATACCTATACCTACCGCCAACAATATACTAAGTCCAGCTAACAATAAAGTAGTTGGAAATCTTGCAAATATCTCTTCTGAAACAGGCTGCTTTGAGTCATAAGAAATACCAAAATCTCCTGTTACAGCATTTGCTACGTATTTAACATATCTTACAAAAAATGGATCGTTAAGTCCTAATTCTTCTTCTAATGCAGCAATATCCTTTGGATCTGCTGATTCACCTAACATAGTTACAGCAGGATTACCAGGCGTAAAATAAAGCAATGTGAATATTACAAAACTTACTGCAAGCAATACTGGAAACATCATGAGAATTCTTTTAATAATAAACTTATGCAAAATATCTCTCCTTTCAATTTTTATTAATTGTAGTTTATAGATATTTGTTTATACCTATACACTTAGAAAGCAGCTCTGCTCGTACGAGCAGAGCTGCTGCTTTTAAGTTCAAACTATTATGATTTAATTTTTATTCAAAGTATACGTTGTATAATACGTGGTGTCCAGCAGGATTGTTTACAAATCCTTTAACATTTGATCTAACAACGTTTAAGTCTTCACCTTGGTTAATGAATATCCATGGAGCGTCATCACGAATTAATTGTTGAGCTTCTTTGTATGCAGCTTCACGTTCAGCTGGATCAGTTGAAGTACGACCTAAGTCAAGTAATTCATCAACTCTATCATTTTTGTAGAACGTTCTGTTACCTGCAGTACCAAATTGGCTTGAGTGGAATGTAGCATATAGACCGTAATCAGGATCACCAGTTACACAAACCCAACCAAGGATAAACATATCATGCTCTCCGTTTGCAGTTGCTTCTAAGTATGTTGACCATTCAACAGTTTCAACTTGTACATCGATACCGATAGCACCAAGTTGGTTTTGAACGATTTCAGTAATTTCTATACGTGTAGCATTGTCATTTGTCCAAAGTGTAGTTGAGAATCCATCTGGATATCCAGCTTCAGCAAGTAAAGCTTTAGCAGCATCTACATCATATGCATATGGCTCTAATTCATCATTGAATGCCCAAACGCCTTCGTTTATAGGACCAGCTGATGGAGCACCAGTTCCGTAGTAAACTACGTCAACTATTGTTTCCATATCTAATGCTAAGTTTATAGCTTGACGAACTTTAGGATCATTAAATGGCTCTTTATTAACATTGAATCCGATGTAACCATTAGAGAAGTTAAGGCTTCTGATTAATTCTAATTCAGCATTTTCTTCAACTCTTTCAACATCTGATGGAGCGATATCATAAGCTATATGAATATCTCCGTTTTCAACTGATAAAGTTCTTGAAGAGTTTTCAACTATAGTTCTGATTACTAAGTTTTCAACTTTTGCAGGCTCTCCCCAGTATGCATCGTTTTTAACTAGAGTTATTTTATCATCTGCTTGCCACTCTACAAATTTGTAAGGGCCTGTTCCATTAGGCATAACAGCCATATCTGATTCAGACATGCTTTCAGTAGTAGTTTTGTCAACCATACCTATAGCTGAGTGAGCAAAGTGTGCAAGGATTGGTGCGAATGGGAATTTAAGACCTACGCTAACTTCGTATTCGCTTATTTCTTCTAATTTAGTAGTATCTACAGCACTAATGATGTGACCTACGTTTGGTGAATTAGCAGCTCTATCAAGTGAAAACACAACGTCTTCAGCAGTGAAAGCTTCGCCATTATGGAAAGTTACACCTTCTTTTAATTTCAATATAAGCGTAGAACCTTCATTTGTAAATTCATAAGTATCTACTAGAGAAGGTACAACGTTCATGTCTTGATCGAAATCAAACAATGTGTTGAAAATTTGTTTCTTAACACGTGAACCAGGTTGTTCGTTTTGTCCATGTGGATCTAAACTTGCTGGGTCCGCGCCTTGAGCTACTATTAAAGTATCTCCTGTTGGTTCTGCATCAGTATCTGTGTCTGTATCTGTATCTGTGTCTGTATCAGTGTCAGTATCAGTATCTGTGCTTGTTCCTGTGTCTGTTCCTGTGTCTGTTGCTGTATCATCTGAGCCACCGCAACCAGCAAATGTACCCATCATTAATGCAACAACTAAAAGTAAAGCAATAATTTTTTTCATTTTTTTCCTCCCAAAATTTGTTCCATAGTCTATTATTTTTTTATTTTGGCTATGGCTTAAAATTTATCTTAACTGAAGTTTGTTCTTCAGATTAGATCTTTTTAATGATTTTCTGAGTAAAAGCGTGATACGCTAAAAAACTAAAATTTCTTAATGATAATATCTGTTTTATAATTTACTTTACAGATGCAATCACTCAGAAACTTAATAAACTATAACACAAAAAAGAAACGTTGTCAACAATTAATTTGATTATTTATTCGTAAAGCTGTAAATAATATTGAAATCTTAACGTTTTTAAATGTTCGATTTTAGTTGAGTTTTTAGTATTTATTTTTCTTCATACAATTTTATACCTTTTTTTGGATAATTTGTCATTACAACATCTACTCCTAATTCTTCCATCATTAAGAAATCTTCAGTATTATCCACTGTGTAAGTATGTATAGGCACATTAAGTTCCTTTGCTATCGCAGTAGTCTCTTTTGTTACATATAAATAGTTTGGATGCAAGGCATCTGCTTTAGTAAGTCTTAGTAATTCTTCTATAGTAATTACAGGTTGAGAATATAATACACCTGTTTTGACAGAATTGTCTAATTCCTTAATCTTTAATAATGCCATGTGATCAAATGATGAAATTATTACATTTTCTTTAACGCCTGATTTTTCTATCAATTCTAAAACTTTTTCTTCTATCCCTGGATAAAAAATCGACCCCAACTTAATTTCTATGTTTATAGTTATATTTGTTTTTTTTGCTAATTCTAAAAATTCATCCAACAATGGCAATTTAATTCCCTTAAATTTTTTGTCAAACCAACTACCTGCATCCAATTGTTTTAACTCAAACAAATTTTTGTCTTTAATAAATCCTGTGCCATTAGTAGTTCTGTTTAGAGTCTCATCATGACATATAATTGCATATCCATCTTTACTTAAATGTACATCTAATTCTATACCTGCTACCTTTTGATTTATTGCTTCTTGAAATGCTATCATCGTATTTTCTGGAAATTCGCCTGAGGCTCCTCTATGTGCCCATACTCTACTCATATCTTCCTCCTATAATAAACAAAAAAGTTACTATTCACAGTTAACATAATCCAATCTCTGTAAGGCTTCCATATTTTATTACTTTTTCCTTATTTACTACAGAAGTCGACTGTGAGTAGTAACACAAAAAAATCAATTAATATTATTCTCCTTAACTATTTCTTTTGTTCTTCTTTCTACTTCTTTTCTAGGCAACCATACCTGCCGATTGCAAGTGTTGCATTTTAAACGAAAATCAGCTCCGATCCTCAATATTTCCCAATCATATCCTCCACAAGGATGCTGTTTTTTCAATTTCACAACATCTCCTACATTAATTTCCATAGGCATAATCGCACCTCTTTCATTTAACTATCCATACTTCAATTTCATAATTTTTTCTGTGTGACTAAACTACATCTTATTATATATTGTATTTCAGCATTTTATGTAAAAATCTATAAACTGATATATTTATTCTGACTATTTCATATTAACAGGCACTATGTATTTTAGTCATCATATTATACAGTGATAACTTTATTGTCAGAATTAAGCAATTCGACAATATCATACATGTTAGAAATTTCTCCTATTTTTAATTTTTCTTTTAATTGATAAAAATCTAGACATGTTCCACATGAAACAATTTCTGTACCCTCTTGCAACAGCTTGTTTAAATCATCTAAGCTATCAGAATTTTCACAAGCAATCTCTACTCCACTATTTAAAAATATTATAAATTTTGGATAGGGTTTTGTTTGAGATAACGTATAGATAAAACCTTTCATTAACAATTTCCCTAAATCTTCAGCACCCTTACCTAGCATGTTAGTGCCAATTAGATATCCTACTCCATCATTACGATTAACAATTTTTTCTATTTCAAAATTTAGATCTAATCCACGATTGTTTGATTCGTTGTTTTTATTTGATTTTGAAACAACTATTTCTAAATCTGCACCAATACTAGTCACTGTTGCGATATAATTCATTTTTTTGCAAAATTTTAATATATTTTCTTTAGCTGTAACATTATCAACTATTGTTTTAACTTTGTTTTCGTTTCCCTCTAGCGCTGATTTTGTCAAAATCAGCGGTTGAGGACAATTCAATTTTCTTGCATCTATTATTTTCATAAATCACCTTTCTTATACTATTAATTTATTAATATTAATTTTCAAAAAATCCTGTATTGGATAAGTAATTTAATATTATATTATTATCATAAAAAACTGTAGATGACATTGATTCTCGGATTGATATGCTAAAATCACTTTCAGGCATCACACCTATAAACGGTGATAATAACGCAAATATGATAAAAGTCAAAATCACTCCTTCGGCTAATCCAAGCACACCCCCACCAAATCTATTTGCTGTATTTAACAATGGTAACTTCACTATCAAGTTAATGACAAAAAATGCAACAAACAACACTAAGTATATTACTAAAAATGTTAATAAAAATCCTAATGAATTCATCACAAAATTTGTAACTGTTTCTACCAATATAGAATAATCGTACTCAGTTAGGTTTCCAGTCATAGAATTTTCTATAGCAGTTTCCATGCCTGTTGGCAATTGCATCCCTGTCAATATTTTTTCTATTATGCCATCTGTTCCAGATTTTAATATTTCTAAAATCCATTCCGCTCTACTATCTAGAAATTCAGAGATGCTGACTTCCAAATTTGTGAATTCTCTTAATATGTTTACAGTTATAAAACTGAATTGCTTTGCTAAGAAGAAAGTCGCGATCAAGCCTAATAGTTTGAAGATCATTTTTATCATTCCTGATAGCACGCCAAAAATTGTAAACAAGCCAAGACTAACTATAATTATTATATCTACTATATTCATTTTGCCTCCTTTGTTTCACGTGAAACATATATTATATGCACTTCTTTTCTTAGAGGGCGATTTAAATCGCTTCTGAAATCTCATTGAGTGCATTAATAGCACTATGTATTTCTTCTATCGTTGTAAAAGGTCCTACGCTAAATCTTACTGCTCCTATGTTTTCAGTTCCTATTGTCTTATGTGCCAATGGAGCACAGTGCAATCCAGGTCTAACTGCAATTTTATATTTATCATTTAGTATCGAGGCTACATTGGAAGAATCCATGCCTATTATGTTAAGTGCTAATGCTCCTGAACGCATGTTTTTATCTTTTGCGCCGTAAATTTCGATTTTAACGTTTTTTGACACCTCATCGATGAATGTATCCAAAAGTTTTTTTTCGTGGCTGTAAATCGATTTTATGCCTACGTTCAAAATGTATTTAATCCCAAAATTTAATCCAACTATACCTGGTAAATTCGGCGTTCCACTCTCAAGTTTGTCTGGATAAAAATCTGGCTGAAGCAAACTAGATGATAAACTACCTGTCCCACCCTCAATCAAAGATTTTAAATCTACATTGTCAGCTAAAACTAAAATACCCACGCCTTGTGGGCCAAGTAAACCTTTGTGACCTGGTGCTACAAGCATAGATATGTTACATTCGTCCATGTCTATTTCTATAACTCCAGCACTTTGAGCAGCATCTACAACATAAAATATATTGTTTTCTCTACAAATTCTACCGATATCTTTAATCGGCAAAATACTTCCTGTCAAATTTGATACATGTGTGGTAATTACAACTTTAGTATTTGGTCTAATCTCTGAAACTAATGTATCTATATCTAGCAAGCCTTCAGAACTACATTCTACTATTGTATTTTCTACACCTATTTTTTCTAAAGCACGAATCGGTCTAATCACAGAATTATGCTCCATTGAAGTCGTAATAACATGATCTCCTGGTTTCAAAACACCTTTTAATGCTAAATTTAAACTCTCTGTGGCACCAGAAGTAAAAATAACTCTCATTGGATCACTATTGTTGAAGAATTCTGATATCAATTCTCGAGTTTCATAAATAATTTTTGCACCTTCTATTGCCATATCATGGCTTCCCCTACCTGGATTAGCACAATATCTAGTCATACAATCCATCATAGCTTCGTAAACTGAAGCTGGTTTAGGGAAAGTCGTAGCTGCATTATCAAAATAAATCAAATCTAACACCTGCCTTCTATCAATACATGTTTTTTTAAATTATGTTTTTAAGTACATAAATATATCATTCTATCATATTATACATATAAATTCTTAATCTTTTATTTAGCCAATTCATGTATAAGTATAATATATTTTTTTATTTCTTGCAAGCTAAGATAACAAAACTATTGTTATTATTCACAGTTAACATATGTACCCCTAAGGAAAAAATAATAAAATCTGTCGCTGGTACTCCAATTGGGAAGTTGTATGCTAACTTTTATTCGCAAAGTCATAACGCAGTGTATTTTGGGGGCTAAGCCAAAGATGACTATAACGCTCACAAAACTTCACACAACTTAATCCAATCTCCATAAGGCTTTCATATTTTATACTTTTTCCCTTATTTACTCTAGAAATCGACTGTGAGTAGTAACATCTTTAAAAATAACAAGGCAGGTTGCCCTGCCAATTTTTGTATGCTACTGTTTATCGATTTCTGAAAATGATCTTTTGTTTTTTTCTCTTAATCTAGAACTTAATACACCCATAATATATCTTGCAATCATAGGTTGCTTAGAAAATAGTCTTTCAAAATTAGAATTGTTAATAACAAGTACTAAAGAATTAGACAATGCTCTTGCACTAGCACTTCTAGGAAGGTTTTCTAAAAAAGTCATTTCTCCAAATAAGCTGCCTGCTTTCAATATTGCAAGTGAAATTTCTGTGCCAGTATCACCTCTGAACAAAATTTCTACTTCACCTGACAATATGATATACATATCTTCTCCCTCATCGTTCTGCCTGAAAAAATACTGTCCTTCTTGAACTCTTAAAACATCATTTCTTTTACTGAAATACCCTGAGCGAACAAGGCTCGTTAAATCTAACAAAGTAAACACCCTCTCTAAATTACTATTTTTTTAGAAAAAATTGTTATCAATGCTCCTAATGACATATAGCCAAGTGCTGAAATGCACATTGCCAGAGCTTGACCTTGCCAACATGTAGGTAAAAAATCTCCATATCCTAATGTTACGAAAGTTACGAAACTAAAGTATAAAGGGCTCAAAGCTGAATTATAATCGCCCAAATCAATCCATGTAGGGTTTTGAATGATAATAATGCTGAAGATACCTAATAAAACTATATTCCATAGTAGCCATCTAATTATACTTTCTCCACAGTTACATGTCAATTTCCAAATAAAATATAAGTAAGCATGGTTCTTTTTAAAAGTCAATAAAAAATTTTGTGATTCCCATTGCTTTTTCATAGGCAAATTAGTACTCCAAGTATTGTTAGAACCTGTAACATAGCTTAAGATAGTTTTTTTTGAATAAATGGCACTACCCATTTCATGTATCTCATCAAAATTAGAATACGACATATCACAGTTACTGATATTTACACTTCTAAAATTTGCATTATGAAAATCAGCTCCCCAAGTACAGCTATTTTTTAAATCAGCGTTACTCATATCTGCGTCTTTAGCAAATGCACCTATTAAAATAGAATTAGATAAATCACTTTTCCAAAACACACTACCTGTTAAATTCGCTCCCCATAAATTAACTCCTGACAATTTTGATTGTGACAAATCACAGTTCGTTAGGCTTGCTCTAAACAAGTTAACATTTGATAAATCACAACCATGTAAATCCAAATCTGAAATTTTAAGCTGTTCGCCTTGTTCACCATCTGTTTTTACCCATATTTCATGTAAGTCTATCAAATTTTGGAAATTATAATCACCTATTTTATAAAATGAGGGACTATTGTATTCAGATTGAACTATTTTATTTTTTTTGCTTTTTTTAGGTGAAGTTCTTAAAATTTTTCTAATTTCTCTATTAAAAAGCATATCAAACAACATACATTAAACATCTCCCCACAAAACATATTTATCATATATACACAACCTCTTATATATATCGACAATTATAGATAAAAAATTATCGGGCAATTATGAAATTGCCCGATAAATAATAACTTTACTTATATATTTCTCTTTTTGCGTAGTGAGTATGAAGTAATTTATGAGATAAATGTCCATTTGGTTTTCCTAAAAATTCATCATATAACTTGATGATTTCAGGGTTTTTATGTGACTTTCTAAGTACTTGAACTTTATCTTCTTCATAAAGTGCATTTGCTCTATTAATCTTTGGATTAACATCTAAACGCGCCTTAGCAGAAACGTGAGATTGACCACCACCGTGAACACATCCACCAGGGCAAGCCATAACTTCGATGAAGTGATATTCTTTCTCGCCTTTTTTAACTGCTTCTAAAACTTCAGCAGCATGCTTAGTGCTGTGTGCAACAGCTATCTTAACATCCACATCTTTTCCGCCGATTGGAAGAGTCAACGTAGCTTCTTTAACTCCTTGGATACCTCTAACTGCTTCATATTCAAAGTTTGGAAGATCTTGTCCTGTCAATACATCAGCAACAGTTCTAAGTGCAGCTTCCATAACTCCGCCTGTAGCTCCAAATATTGCACCTGCTCCAGTATATTCTCCCATGATTTGGTCGAATTTTTCACCTTCAGGCAATTCATTAAATCTGATTCTCGCTTGTTTGATCATATCGCCAAGCTCTCTTGTAGTAAGCGATATATCAACATCTCTTAACTCATCTACTTCCATCTCAGGTCTTGCAAGTTCAGTCTTCTTAGATGTACAAGGCATGATTGAAACTACAACCATATTCTTTGGATCTACTCCCATTTTTTCAGCATAATATGTTTTTGCTATTGCACCAAACATTTGTTGAGGTGATTTACAAGTAGAAAGATTTGGTAAAAATTCAGGATAATACATTTCACAATATCTTACCCATCCTGGTGAACAAGAAGTTATCATAGGTAGAACTCCACCTTCTGTAACTCTATGTAAAAGTTCATGACCTTCTTCCATAATAGTTAAATCTGCAGAGAAGTTAGTATCAAATACTTTATCAAATCCTAATCTCTTTAATGCAGCAACCATCTTGTCAGTTACTCTTGTACCAACAGGAAGTCCAAATTCTTCTCCTAAAGATGCTCTAACAGCAGGAGCTGTTTGAACAATAACAAATTTATCTTTATCAGCGATTGCATCCCAAACATCATCAACATAAGATCTTTCTCTTAGTGCTGCTACAGGACATGCAACTATACATTGTCCACAGTACACACAGTTAACATCTTTCATGCTATAATCAAATGCAGGAGCAACTTCTGTCTCAAAACCTCTTTTAGTAAAGTCTAATACGCCAATTCCTTGAACGTCTTTACATACGCTTACGCATCTTCCACAAAGGATACACTTGTTTGGGTCTCTTATAATAGAGAAAGATTTGTTGTCTATAGTACCGCCTCTTTTTTCGCCTTCGTATGAAACTTCTTTGATACCCATTTCATCACAAAGTTTTTGCAGTTCACAAGATCCGTTTCTCTTACACATTAAACATTCTCTATCATGGCTTGCAAGTATAAGCTCAACATTTGTTCTTACAGCTTTTCTTACTTGTGGAGTATTTGTTCTTATGTTCATACCGTCTTGCACTTCAAGCACGCAAGAAGCAGGTAAATTTCTCATTGGTACTCCATTAACATCTGCTTCTACAACACAAACTCTACAAGCAGCTATTTCATTAATATCTTTTAGGTAACAAAGTGATGGTATGTCAATACCTGCTTCACGAGCAGCCATTAACGCCGTGTAATTCTTAGGCACCATAACCTCAATACCATTAACAGTTACTTTAACTTTATCCATATATTACACCTACCTTCTTAACCTTTAATAATTGCCTTGAATGGGCAAGAGTCGATACATGCACCACATTTAATACATGCTTCTTGATCAATAACATGCAATTCTTTAACTTTACCTTCAATTGCATTAACAGGACAAACCTTAGCACATTTTGTACAACCCTTACAACCATCTGTAATTGTAAAGTTTAACAATGCTTGACAAACTCCAGCAGGACACTTTTTCTCTAAAACGTGTGCTTCGTATTCTTCTCTAAAATATTTCATAGTAGAAATTACAGGGTTTGGAGCTGTTTGTCCAAGTCCACAAAGAGAAGTTGTCTTAATGATTTCTCCTAATTCTTCTAATTTGTCAAGGTCTTCCATAGTAGCTTTTCCTTCAGTAATCTTGTCTAGAAGTTCAAGCATTCTCTTAGTACCTTCTCTACATGGAGTACACTTACCACATGATTCCTCAACAGTAAACTCAAGGAAAAATCTAGCAATATCAACCATACAGTTGTCTTCATCCATAACAATCATACCACCAGAACCCATCATTGATCCAAGCGAAGTAAGAGTGTCAAAATCTATCGGCGTATCTATATAATCTGATGTAATACATCCACCTGATGGTCCACCTGTCTGAACAGCTTTAAACGCTCTGCCGTTAGGACATCCGCCACCTATATCATATATAACTTCTCTTAATGAAGTTCCCATAGGTACTTCAACAAGACCTGTATTGCTTATTTTTCCACCAAGAGCAAATACTTTTGTTCCTGGAGATTTTTCAGTACCAAAGCTTCTAAACCAATCAGCACCGTATAGTATAATTTGAGGTACATTAGCTAGCGTTTCAACGTTGTTGATAATTGTTGGTTTGCCCCAAAGACCTTTGTTCGCAGGGAAAGGAGGTTTATTTCTTGACATACCTCTTTTACCTTCAATAGAAGCTATAAGAGCAGTTTCTTCTCCACATACAAACGCACCAGCGCCTAATCTGATTTCTAAGTCAAAATCAAAGTTAGATCCAAAAATGCCTTTACCTAAAAGTCCTAATTCTCTTGCTTGTCCAATAGCAATTTCAAGTCTATATACAGCTATAGGATATTCTGCTCTAACGTAAATGTAACCTTTAGTAGCACCTATCGCATAACCAGCTAAAGCCATTGCTTCAATTACTGCATGTGGATCTCCTTCAAGAACAGATCTGTCCATGAACGCACCTGGATCTCCTTCATCTGCATTACAAATGATATACTTTTGATCTGCTTGATTAGGTGCAGCAAAAGACCATTTAAGACCTGTAGAAAATCCACCGCCACCACGGCCTCTAAGTCCTGAATCTTTTACTACTTTAATTACGTCTTCAGGAGTCATCTCTGTCAACGCTTTACCAAGAGCCATATATCCTTCTCTTGCAATATATTCATTGATTTCTTCAGGATTAATAGCACCACAATTTCTAAGTGCAATTCTTTTTTGTTTTTTATAAAAATCTAAATCATTAAGAGATTTAACATCTGTTTTGTTAGGATCTTCATATAAATATTTTTTTACTATTCTACCTTTAACTAAATGTTCATCAACAACTTCATCTACTCTGTCCAAAGTCATTTTTGCATAAAATGAACCTTCTGGGTAGATAATAACAATAGGACCTTCTTCACATAGTCCAAAACATCCTGTAGCTACAACTTGTACTTCTTTTTCTAAACCTTGCTCTTTAACTTTTTCAATAAATCTGTCCATTATTTGCATAGATTTAGAAGATGTACAACCAGTTCCGCCACAAACCAAGACGTGTGATCTAAAAATAGCCATTTTTTACCTCCGATTAATCTATAGTATACTCTTTTATAACGTTATTATTAACTATATGTTCTGAAATTATATTTTTAGCTTTTTCTGCATCTATGTTAATATATGTAACTTTATCTGCATCTTTAAAATAAACTTCAACTATAGGCTCATATGTACACATTCCTATACAACCTGTTTGAACAACTTGTACATTTGCTAAGTTTCTCTTTGCAACTTCTTCTACTAATGCATTAAGAACAGGTCTTGCTCCTGCAGAGATTCCGCAAGTAGCCATTCCTACAACAATACGTATATCTTTTTCTGAACTTCTCATTTCCATGTTAGCAATAGAAGCTTCTCTGATTTTTTTCAATTCTTCTAACGATTTCATATTCTACCTCACTACTCTTTATACGATTCAATAATTCCCGGTATACTTTCCGGAGCAACTTTTCCGTACACTTCATCATTAATCATCATAACTGGAGCCAGTCCACAACATCCAAGACATCGTGTAGCCTCTAAAGTAAACTTCATGTCTTCTGTAGTAGTACCAACTTTAATATCTAAAGTCTCAGCAAGCTTGTCAAGAACAGCTTGAGCACTTCTTACATAACATGCAGTTCCCATGCACACACCTATTTTATATTTTCCTTTAGGTGTTATTGAAAACTGAGTGTAAAAAGTAGCTACACCATAAATTTCAGCCAGCGAAATACCTGTTTCATCTGATACGAATTTTTGCACTTCAATAGGCAAATACCCGAATATTTCTTGAGCTTTATGCAATGTTTGCATAAGTATTCCGTTTGTACTTTCCATAGAATTAATATAAGCTTTTAATTCTACAAAACCTTTCTCATTTTCCTTTACATCAAATCCTGTTTGCACGTTTAAACCTCCTCTGCAAATTTTGTTTATTTTAAATTTCTAAAAAATAAAACTCTACACGTAAGATTATATTGATATGTTAATAAATTGTCAATCTAATCTTTAACAATTTTAATACATCATAATTAAATTAACTTAATCAGTGTTAAAAGTTAATAAAATACTGTATAAGCACTGCAATGTATTATATCTAAACAAATCTAAAATCTAAATTTCAAACAATGACAAAATCCTATCTAATTCCTGATTGTTTTTAAATTCTATTTCTATTTTACCCTTGTTTCTTTTATTTATTATGTTAACTTTAGCAGAAAATTTATCAGTAAGTTTTTCTTCTAAATCTATTACATATTTATCCTTTTGAGCAATTGTCGATTTTTTTTCTTTTTTACTGTTTTTAACTATATTTTCAACATCTCGCACACTTAGTCCTTGTGCAATAATTTTGTCAGTCAATTCTATTTGCATAACATTTTCTAAAGAAATCATAGCTCTAGCGTGACCTTGTGAAATTTCTTCACTTAATATCTTGCTTTTTACATAATCAGATAGATTTAAAAGTCTTAATGTATTAGTCACATAAACTCTACTTTTGCCTACTACATTAGCTAATTCTTCTTGAGTCATCGCATATCTATTCATAATAAAAGAATATGCATTTGCTTCATCTACCGGGTTTAAATCCTCTCTTTGTATGTTTTCTATCAAAGCAATCTCAGAAACATTTCTGTTCTCAATATCTCGAACTATGCAAGGTATTGAAGTCAAAGATGCCATTCTAGAAGCTCTCCATCTTCTTTCTCCTGCAATAATCATAAAAACATTATCTTCTTTTTTTACTATGATAGGTTGAATTACACCATGTTGTTTAATAGATTCAGCTAATTCTTCTAACTTGTCTTCAACGAACGATTTCCTAGGTTGATTAGGATTAGGCCGTATCATGTCAATGTCAATCTCTTGGATTTTATTTAACTCTTCTTTTTCCAAGTTTTCAGGTATGAGTGCAGACAATCCTTTGCCTAATACTTTTTTGCCAATTGCCATTGCTACACCTCCATATCGTTTTTCATACTAAGAACTTCTTCTGCCAATTTTCTATACATTTCGCTACCTTTTGATTTATCATCATAAAGCATTATTGGCATGCCAAAACTTGGTGCCTCTGCAAGTCTTACGTTTCGTGGTATTACAGTTCTATAAACCTTACTCATAAAATATTTTTTCACTTCTTCAACAACTTGGATAGAAAGGTTAGTTCTACCATCATACATAGTTAGTAGTACACCTTCTATGTCAAGCGAATTATTTAGACTTTTCTTAACTAATCTAATAGTTTCTACTAATTGCCCTACTCCCTCAAGAGAATAGTATTCACATTGTATAGGAATAATCACAGATTGTGATGCAGTCAAAGCATTTAAAGATAGAAGACCCAAAGATGGCGGACAATCAATTATCACATAATCATATGTGTTGTCTAATTTTTTAAGACTTTCTTTCAATGATTTTTCCCTATGAACTGAGGTTGCTAATTCAATTTCGGCACCTGATAATTCAATATTCGCAGGCACAACAAACAGATTTTCTATTTCTGTTTTAACTAACGTTTTATTAATATCATATCCATTTATCAACATATCATAAACAGTAAAATCTACTTCATTTTTATCAATCCCAAATCCGCTTGTTGAGTTTCCTTGTGGATCCATATCAATACTAACTACTTTTTGCCCATTTAATGCTAACGCAGCACTTAAATTAACATTGGTAGTAGTTTTTCCTACTCCACCTTTTTGATTGAATATACTAATAATTTTAGCCATATTATCCACCTATCATTTCGCAGTTTTTTTAGGTATTTTAACTTTAAGTTCAATAAAATCTTCTGATTCTTCTTGTTCAAACTTTGCATCTATACCTGTCTTTAAAATTTCATTGTAAGCATTTTTAATAGTGTTTACATATATTTTATAACTGATTAAATTTTTCATAAATAATCTGCTATTAGTTTTTTCTTTAAGTATGTCTTCAAGTATTGTATCTATCAATTTTTCCGTTTGACTTACATTTAATTCTCTTTCAATTACCTTTTCCAATAAATCTAGCATTATATTTTCGTCTTGCAGTTTTAACAAAGCCCTTGCATGTCTTTCTGTCAAATTATTATCAATCAAAATATTTTTAACACTCTGCGGTAGTTTCAGTATTCTTAATTTATTTGCAACTGTAGATTGAGTCTTACCTATTTTTTCTGCTAGCACCTGCTGAGTCACACCAAAATCATTAATCAATTTTTCAAAAGCTAATGCTTCTTCTATAAAGTTAAGATTTTCTCTTTGTAGATTTTCAATAAGTGCCATAGCAGCCGATTCTTCTTCGCCTGTATTCACTATTATTGCAGAAACATTTTCCATATTCAGCAATTTCATCGCTCTCAATCTTCTTTCTCCTGCAACTAGTTCAAACCAGTCACTTGCCATCTGTCTTACTACAATAGGTTGAATCAAGCCATAATTTTTTATAGATTCACTAAGTTCTGTCAACGCATTATCATCAAAAGTCTTTCTTGGCTGATTTTTATTTGGCAAAATTTGACTAACTTTAACTTGTACAATGTTGTTACTAAACATAAAAATTTCCTCCACCTAATCTATAATGGTTTTTTTGAAGGTGTTCCTGCTTTTCTTGGGTAAATTTTAGGCACCTTGTTTGTTTTTTCTATTATTACTACCTTGCGCACAATATCTGTGTTAGGTATATTTATAGTCTTAACTTCTGCTATTTTCCCACCTAAAAGTGAGATCGCTTTTTCTGATTCAATCAACTCTTCATCTATATTTTGACTTTTATAAGAAGCAAAATATCCTCCTACTTTTACAAAAGGTAAACATAGTTCAGACAACACATTTAGCGATGCTACCGCTCTTGAAACACACACGTCAAATTTTTCTCTATATTTTGCATCATGTGCAATGTCTTCGGCTCTTCCATGTAATGTTTCTACATTTTCTAATTTTAGTTCATTAGATACTAAATCTAAAAAATCTATCCTCTTTCTTAAACTATCAAGAAGCGTTACTTTTAAGCTTTTTTCTACAATTTTCAGTGGTAATCCAGGGAATCCTCCACCTGTGCCAACATCAATTATTTTTTTACTAGCTAAATCTTTACCACAACTCAATAAAACTAAACTATCAAGATAATGTTTAACATAAATTTCTTCATCATTTTCTATTCTTGTAATGTTAATTTTTTGATTCCATTCCAAAAGCAAATCCTTATATACATTAAAATCACTTTCTATCTCCTCTGAGTAAGGAATCCCTAAAACATTAAATCCATCTACTAACGTTTTATTAATCATAAACCATGCCTTTATACAATATTATTTTTCTTACACTAATTAATTTTACTATTCTATATAAATAATATATTAAAATACTTTAAGAATTCTTTTCTCTTTTAACTTGTTCAAGATAAATTAACAATACACTGATATCTGCTGGTGAAACACCTGATATTCTTGAGGCTTGACCTATTGATTTAGGCAATATTTCAGACATTTTTTGTATCGCTTCAATTCTCAGTCCTTTAATATTGTTATATTCAATATTTTCAGGAATTTTTTTATCTTCCAATTTTTTAAATTGCTCTATCTGTTTAATTTGCTTTTGTATGTAACCTTCATATTTTATGCAAGTTTCAATATAGCTTATGATATCTTCAGACAATTTTTCTCTATTTACATCTAAGCCCTCAATATTTCTATAAGTTATTTCAGGTCTTTTAATCAGCTCAGCAATAGAAATAGGTTTTGAAAGTGCGACAGAACCAAGATTTTCCAAGAATTCATTTACTTCTGTTTTTGGAGTAAGTTTTGTTTCAGACAATCTATTTAGCTCAGCGTCTACAGCATCTTTTTTAGCTTTAAATTTGCTATATCTTTCTTCAGTGACAAGTCCTACTGCATATCCCTTTTCTGTAAGTCGTTCATCAGCATTATCTTGTCTCAAAACAAGTCTATATTCTGCTCTTGACGTCATCATACGGTATGGTTCTTCAGTCCCTTTAGTCACCAAATCATCTATTAACACACCCGCATAAGCTTCAGATCTATCTAGTATCAATGGTTCTTCTTTTCTAAGAGACAAAACTGCGTTTATACCAGCTATTATACCTTGAGCACCCGCCTCTTCATATCCAGAACTGCCATTAATCTGACCAGCAAAAAACAAATTCTTCACATTTTTATATTCTAAGCTACTTTTAAGTTGTGTAGGATCTATGCAATCATACTCTATTGCATATGCAGGTCTCATTATCTGAGAATTTTCTAACCCTACCATAGATTTATACATTTTTTCTTGTACTTCATAAGGTAGGCTAGATGACATGCCTTGTATATACATTTCATTAGTATCCAAACCCTCAGGTTCAACAAAAATTTGATGCTTTTCTTTATCAGAAAATTTTACTACTTTATCCTCTATCGAAGGACAATATCTCGGGCCAACACTTTCTATCACTCCAGAATAAAGCGGAGATCTATCAAGATTATTCATTATAATCTCTTTAGTTTCTGCAGTAGTATAAGTTAAGTAACAAGGGATTTGATCAATTTCTATTTTATTAGTCATAAAAGAAAATGGTGTTATGACTTTATCTCCACCATGCAATTCCATAGATTCAAAATTTAGAGTCTTTGAACTTATCCTAGCAGGAGTTCCTGTTTTAAATCTTCTAAGCTTCAACCCTAATTTCAACAAAGATTGCGAAAGATCTGTAGCTGGAAAAAGACCATTAGGTCCTGATTCATAATTTAGTTCACCTATGAAAACTTTACTTTTCAAATAAGTTCCAGTAGTTACGATTATAGCTTTTGCTTTATAATATGCACCATATTTTGTATGGATATTAAAATTTTCCTCATCCAAAACTTCAATATCTGTTGCTTCAGCTTGTAACAAATACAAATTATCCTGATTTTCAACAGTTTTTTTCATTTCAGCATGATATCTATTCTTATCAGCTTGTGCTCTTAATGAATGTACAGCAGGACCTTTTGAAATATTAAGCATTTTACATTGAATCATAGTTTTATCAATATTTATGCCCATTTGTCCACCAAGAGCATCTATTTCTCTAACAAGATGACCTTTGCCAGTTCCACCTATAGAAGGATTGCACGCCATCATCGCAATAGAATCTAAAGTCATAGTCATCATCATAGTACTCATACCCATTCGTGCACAAGCAAGTGCTGCCTCACAACCTGCATGACCTGCACCTATAACTATAACATCAAATTCGCCTGCATCATATTTTTTAACTTCACCCATAAAGTTATTAAAACCTGTATTTTCCATTTATATTTGTCACCGTTTCTATATCAATTTAACTTCTATCTCATCTTGTATTTTTCACAATAATATTTTATCACTTTCCAATACAAAAATCACTAAATATTTTATCTACCAAATCATCACTCACTGCTTTGCCAGTAATAAGTCCTAAACTTTCCATAGCATTTTTTAGATCAATCTCTATAAAATCAATACTCATACCATTTTCAACACAATTTAATACTTCCTTCAAAAATCCATCAGCTTGAACTAATAACTTCTTTTGTCTTGCACTATTAATAATTAAATCTTCTTCAGAATTGATTTTTCCCGAAAAAAACATTTTTTCAACAGCTTTTGTCAAATCTTCTAGACCTTGATTTTTTAGTGCAGAAATATTTACAATCTCAGTTATATTTTCAAAATTATCTAGCTCAATTTTTCTATCCAAATCTATTTTGTTTTCAATATAGATTACTTTTTTATCTTTAATTATACTAAGTATCTCTCTATCTTCGTCATCCAAAGCTCTAGAAGAATCTAATACCATCAAAATAAGATCTGCCTCATCGATTTTAGAAATTGCTTTTTCTACTCCGATTTTTTCTACCATATCATCAGTTTTTCTTATCCCTGCTGTATCTATAATATTTAATGGGATTCCATTAACATTTAATTGTTCTTCTATAGTGTCTCTAGTAGTTCCTGGTATATCTGTTACGATAGCTCTATTTTCATTTAATAAAAAATTCATAACAGAAGATTTGCCAACATTAGGTTTTCCAATAATCAGAGTATTAATTCCCTCTTTGTAAATTTTACCAGTATCTGCAGAATTAATCAATTTTCTGATTATTTCCCTCATCTCCGTACATTCTGTTTTCACTTTTTCAATAGTTACTATATCCTCATCATACTCAGGAAAATCTATATTTACTTCAATATTTGCTAAAAGTTCAATTATTTTTTCTATAAGTTTATTAATTTGAGAAGATAACCTGCCTTCAAGGTGTCCTATCGAAATTTCGTGGTTTTTTTCTGTTTTTGAATTAATTACATCAATTACAGCTTCTGCTTGAGTCAAATCTATCCTACCATTAAGAAAAGCTCTTTTCGTGAATTCGCCTCTTTCCGCCAATCTACAATCAAAAGTAAGCAATAATTCTATGATTTTTTTAGCAGAAATCACTCCACCATGACAATTTATCTCTACTATATCTTCACGAGTAAACGTATGTGGTTTTTTCATAAATGTCAACAATACTTCATCTATAATTTTGCCACTCTTATCCCTAATAGTTCCATAATTTAAATACTTATTATTAAATTCTTTTTTCTTATTTCCAAATTTATCAAAAAATATTTCCCTGGAAATATTTTTTGCTTCTGGTCCGCTAATTCTTATTATATTAATTCCTGAACTACCTAAGGCTGTAGCTATAGCAACAATTGTTTCCTCTACAAAAAACATAAAACTCACCCAATCTCAATCACAAAATTATTTTTTAACGTTCTATTTTGTTTAGCATATAATTATACCATAAAACTCGTGTAAATTCAATAAAAAAATTAATATGGCTAATTCAATATTAGTCACATTATTACTATTCACAGTCGATTTCTAGTGTAAATAAGGAAAAAATAATAAAATATGGAAGCCTTATGGAGATTGGATTAAGTTGTGTGATAGTTTTATAAG
>CAYJLG010000019.1:0-49904 GCA_964371035.1 uncultured Clostridia bacterium
ACCGCATTTTTTGTCTTAACATAATAAGTACTGAAGTTACCTGCATTACCATTTAAAAGCACAGGATCTAATACCATTTTATAGCTGTATATAAATGTATCTGCATTTATCGGTGTTCCATCTTGCCACTTAGCATTTTCATCTATAGTAATTTCCCAAGTAAGTCCATCGCCATTAACATCAACAGGATCGCCTGTTGCTAAATTATCAAGTATAACTTCTGTTATACCATCTTCAGCTAAGCCCCTCATGTAAAGAGTTCCAAGCATAACATCTGTAATTTCAAAGTCAGGTCCAGTATTTGCTTGATGAATGTTTGCTGTGTTTGAAGTTCTTGTCGAAGCTCTTCTAAATATTTTTTCTGTATCTTCTGCAACATCTGTGTCATTATCTTCTGTGTCATTATCTTCTGTGTCTTTGTCCTCTGTGTCAGTTCCTACATCTGTAGAATCAGTGCCTGTTGTATTATCTGTAGTATTTGTATTTCCTTCATCCCCTGAACTACAACCTACAAACACAAAACATACAAGTAACAATAGTGAAATGATTTTTTTGAATTTTAACATTAAATTCTTCCTCCTAAAATATAAATCCTTAAAATTAGTATTTACATAATGAATTTTGAGATTAACCTATTTTGTCAAATTGCAAATATTACTGACAAAACGATTAAAATTGCTGCATTTAGAAAAATTGATTTAGCAGAGTTCTCTTTTTTTTTGTTTTTTACAAAGTCTTCAAAAGTTTTGTTTTTCATGTCTGATATTTCAGATTCTTTATTGAAAAATAAAGTCTTAAACTGAGAAAATCCAAATGCTGATCTGTCAAAAAGTCCTGATCTGCCAATAATTTTTGAAAGTCCCCATATCAAATATGAAATGCCTGCGATAAAAAACAAATTAGACATAAGTGTCATATCTCCACTTAATATACCACTTAAGAAACAAGAGAACAGAACTAAAATAAATACAGTTCTTTTTTTATCCATAATATAAATCACCTCTTTTGTTATACAATTAACAATGCAATATGCATGCCAACTTTTACTTCCTGATGTTTTCAACGTTTTTTCAAATTAGCTATTTTTTTAGAATACAATTACGTATTGATCTATTTGTTTTTTCAAAATGACAATTATCTAAAATTATTTGATTTTAACACAAAAAAAACTGTATCCAATTTAGAATACAATTAAATACAGTTTAATACAATTAATACAATTAATACAATTAATTTAACTTTGAAGTAACCCTTCGCCTATTTCGGTTAGCTTACATCCACTTCTTCCCCTATGTATTACTATCAATCCTTCTTCTTGTAACTCCAATAACATATCACGAACTTTCTGCTCTGCAACAAAGTGATTGTTTTCTTTTAATTTACTACAGATGATTTGCCTTCCTATGCCTTTTCCATTTCCGCTTTTGATAATTTCTAAAATTTTAGTTCTTATTTTTTCATTAACAAAATCTTTCTTTATTGTTGTTTCATTTGCAATTTTTTTTGCAGATGGATAAGTTTCTTTAGTACGTCTTCTTAAATCATCTAAAATATAATCCGGGAAATCTTCATCCATTATATGTTCTTTATCCAAATTAATCAAAAATTCAACACAATTTTTTAGTTCTCTTATATTGCCTTCCCAGCTATATTTTAAAATTAAATTTTCAGCAGATTTATCTAGAGTAATCAACGATTTACATTTCTCTAAAAAGAATTTAAAAATAAGAATAGAATCGTTTCCTCTTTCTCTTAGAGGCGGGATATGTATTGGCAGTACATTTATTCTATAAAACAAATCTCTTCTAAATTTATTTTCTTCAACGCGTTTTTTTAAATTCTCATGTGTCGCACAAATAATCCTAATATCAATTGGTATAGGTTCAGCAGCTCCTACTGGTGTCACCTCTTTTTCTTGTAAGACTCTAAGCAACCTATTTTGTAAATGTAAAGGTATTTCATAAATTTCATCCAAGAAAAGAGTTCCACCATTTGCTATTTCAAAAATACCTTTTTTCCCACCTTTAACTGCACCTGTAAATGCACCAGCTTCATATCCAAACAATTCACTTTCTAAAAGATTTTCTGGGATTGAAGCACAGTTTATCGCTATGAATTTTTTATCAAACCTTGAAGAATTATTGTGTATAACATGTGCAATCACCTCTTTACCTGTACCACTTTCACCTGTAATTAAAACTGTAGACTCACTCTTTGCCATCCTAATAGCCTTGTATTTAACTTCTGTAATTTCTTCACTTTCTCCTATTAAATCTACACGACTATATTTAGTGCTAAATCCAGATTTTAATAGTGCTTGTTTATGATTATCAAGTTTAGCTGCGTAATTTTCATATTTCTTTAATATAGCAAATCCAAATTTCTTTTTACCTAAAAGCATGCTTTGAATTATAGTACAAACAAATAATTCTCCATTTACAGTTAAGATATTTTCTTTTTCTGAATTACTGCTTAATATCTTCTCTATAGGCAATACTTTTCGAACATCTTCACCTATCAAAAATTCTACAGATTTACCGAGCAATTTACTTACACTTGAAGAAACATTTTGAATTCTCTTTTCTTCATCAAAAATTACTGCACCTTCATTTAAATTTTCAAATAGTTTGTTTACGACAGATTCCATTAAAAATTTTTGATTAATAATAAAAGAAAGACTTTCCCTATTATCATCCACAAATTCAAAATGTTCCATGATTTTTTTAAGGTTTTCTTCTGTATCTAACTTAAAATACATCATAATATCAAGATAAATTTGTATATCTAGTCCAGTATCTCCAATGTCAATTATTTCAATATCATTATTGTCTAAATTATTAACTTCTTCACCTTGCGTAATCACGTAATCAATTTTATTTGTATTTATTAATGTAATTGACGGATAACCAGGTCTTAAATCCAAATCAGTCCTACCTATTGAATATACTAAATGTATTGTTTCTGCAGCGCTTTTGGGACCTACGTTATACACTAGTGCAGAACTACCATGTGGCAATTTCTTAATCTTATTAATCCCTTGTGGACTAATCATTTTTTGTGCCTTTAAAATTTTAACATTAGGATTAATAAAATTTTGGACATCTCTTAACAAACCATATGTCGTAAAAATTAACAATGGATAATCGTATATTTTCTTTATATTTGAATCGTTTGCCAATATCCAATCGACTGTCAATTGCCCTTCAAAAACTTCTTGTAATAGATTTTTGTAATTATTGGCTATTTTTTCGCCCAAACCAACAACCATAATTTTATCTTTTTCCATAATCAAACCTACCTAAATAACTGTTAATACCATTATATCATTATTTATGCAAAAAATCAAGTTGAAACATGCCCCATCAGGACAAACGCATCAATTCATAGTTACAATTCATAAGTTGTAGGGTGTGGTCTTGACCACACCGAAAAATACAAATAAGCAAACATATATACTTGCAAAACAACGGATATACTGAAAATTCAACACTATTACAATACAACTGTAAATAGTACAGTTGATTCGTAACTGCGTCTATATTTTTTTAATCCTCCCCATTTAACAATTCACCCCAAAATTTAAAAAATTCTTCTTGATTATCATAAGTATAGCCTTCATCTGAATATACGAGTTTTAAATCTTCGAGTTTTCTTTTTTCTTCACTTTCTACGTCTGTACGCATAGACCATGCACCTGTTTGAAGATATGGTAAATAGCCATCTCCCGTTCCATCTGTTTCTCCAAAGATAAATCTTACAAACAATTTTGCAGTATTAATATTTTTCGCACCGCCTGCTATGAGTACATTCACAGATGATGCAACACCATCAAAAGGCTCTACTTCTGTTGCAAATTCTAAATTATACCCAATTTTATTAAGCCTCAATTTGCTTGAAACCATGAGGCCTAAAGCTTCTTTATCCGTATTCAATCCTACAGCATCAGATACTTCATCACTAGAATTAACCACATTTAGTCCGTTTTCAACTAATTTCCTTATAAAAGTTTGTGCAGCATTTTATCCATTTTCAGATATAAATTCGTGCCCATAATGTAGTTTATAGGATTCTTCCATTAAGTCGTTATTTTTTATTAGCATATTATACATCGCAAGAGTAGTCACACTTTGCATTGGATTTGGTGCATATACTTTATTCTTCCAGCGTTCGTCTGTTAGCTCCCACCAGTTGTCAATAGGTTGCTCTTCAAACAATAGAGGATTATAATGTATAAATATCGCTTCAGTAAAAAGCGGCATAAGTTCTGGTTTGTCATTTTCAATCAATTTATCTTCAAATTCAATTGTTTTAACATCATCAAGTAAAAACGTTTCATTTTTATTTGAATTAAAAAAATTATATCTGTTTCCAGATTTTTATTTAGAACAATATTTTCTAAATAATCACTACTATACATTTCTGGTATTTCATTAAAAACTAACTTATAACCAGTCTTTTCTTCAAGCCATAATTTATAATAATTTGTATCAATATTTTGTATGTTTTCATTTATAGGTACTGTAATGTGCAGGGTTATTTGTGAATCATTTTTGCACGAAGATAAGATAAGTAAAAAAGATATACATATGAAAAAAATTAGACATTTTCGCATGCAGTCCCTCCTTTTTCGTATTCATCATCAATAAAAAAAGATATAATAGTTTCTGTGCCTTCTCCAATTTTGCTTTTCATTGTAAAATCTGATTTTTTATCACTAGCAATTAATCTTCTTTTAACATTTTGAATTGCCATTGTACGCTTGAAAATAAAAAAGTTTGTAGCTCCGTGATTATTCACTTAGCTACAAACTTTTTCTATTTTAACTATTTCTCTAACATTTTAACTCCAACATAGTTAGGATATACCATAGGGTTTACATAGTAACCGTCTACGTATTTTCCAACTAATGTTCTTATTTTCGTTGTGCAGAGTTTATAATTCTATAAGCTCTTTTGGTGCTGTAATAAAGTTTTCGTACCCATCTTTAGTAATTAGAACTTGATCTTCAATCCTTACTCCGCCCCAATCAGGTATATATATTCCTGGTTCTATCGTAGTAACAACATTTTCTTCTAATATTGCTTCTGAGTTAGCACCCATAAAAGGAATTTCATGAACAAACAGTCCTATTCCGTGGCCTATTCCATTGTAGTGATACTGATAATATTCTGTGTCTTTTATAGCCTTAATCGAAGCTTCGTACACATCCTTGCTCTTTGCACCAGCTTTCATAGCAGCTAAACTATCTTCTAGCATTTGTCGTTCAAGATTATATACTTCTTTTTGTTTGTCAGAAGCTTTTCCAACAACTACAGTTCTAGTCATGTCCGATAGATATCCGTTGCTTCCACAACCGAAATCCATAAGTACAAAATCACCGTCTTCTATTTTTTTATCAGACGGTATTCCATGTAAAAGAGAAGTTCTTTTTCCAGATATAACTATGTCTCCATAAGGTTTAGAATCCGAACCTTCTAATACCATATAGTATGATAATTTAGCAGCTATTTCTTTTTCAGTAACGCCTACTTTTATATCATTTAATATTCTATCAAATGCTCTGCATGCTATAGCACAAGCATTTCTCAGATTTTCTATCTCTTTAGGAGTTTTTATAGATCTAAATTTTTCAACTATTCCCGTTGTAGGAACAAATTTTGCGTCTACTCCATCAGCCATACTGCTATAATTAGAGTAAGTTAAATTGTCTGCCTCAAATCCTACTGTAGCTAACTTTAATTCTTTCGCTATATTTGCAACAGCATTACCTACACTCGTTCCCAAATCTCTCCAGTTAACTATTTCGTATGAAGGGCATTCACTCATAGCTTGTTCTGTATATCTTGGATCTGTAATAAAGTAATTTTTTGACTTAGTAATTAACAAATACGCATCATCGCTTGTATAGCCGCTAACGTATCTGACATTATGAAGCTTACTTATAAATAATCCATCTAGATTTTTTTCTTCAATAACCTTAGAAATTTTTCCTAACATATTTCCTCCAAATTCTATCTATTATTTTGTCATCTCCTATAATTGGATTGTAAAATTTTTTAATTGCATTTTTCAAATACAATAAATAACCTTCATGCAATATGTATGCCAAATAAAAAAAGCTCACGTTTCTATGTGAACTTTAATTATTCATTATTTCAAAACTCTATTTGTACGTATTTCGGGCTATCGTGCGACGTATTTTATTGCTTTTGTATCATTTTTGGGATATTACATCAGATTTATAGAATGCGCCTATATAGAAAAAGGATTTGTTTTAATAATATCGTAAATAAATATTAATCTAATTTTGTGTTTAAGATTGGGATGGTAATTTTGAAAGCAGCACCCTGCTTAAGTTGTTTATATAAAACAATATCACCTTTATGCATATGTGCAATTTCCTTACAAATAGAAAGACCTAAGCCTTTTGTAGTGCTCGTAGTAAACCCTTTTTCAAAGATTTTATCTTCAATTTCTTTAGGTATTCCACTACCTGTATCTGAAATTATAAAAGATACCATATCTTTATCTTCTGTAACTTCAATAACAAATTCGCCATTTTCCATAAATTTATTACTGTTTGCAGCAAGATTAATCATCATTTGAACAAGCATCTCCAAATTACCTAAAACAGAAAGTTTTGCCTCTCCTTTGATTAGTAAACTATTTTCATTTTTTTCTAAAATACCTCTGCAAACAATAGAGGTGTATCGTAAAAGTTCTTCTACAGAAATCTCCGTTAGCACTAAATCCGAATCCAGTTTCGAAGGCATTTCCATAAGACTTGATACAAGTTCTGATAATCGTTTTGCCTCTGCTGAAATAATACTTAGATTAATCGTTGTATCTTCGTTGACTTCATTTTCTTCTATTTGCAATTTGGTAAGTTGTGCATATCCACTCATAACAGTAAGTGGAGTTTTAATTTCATGAGCCATCTTTTGCAAAAAATCAGTTTTCATATTGTTCATTCTTTCAAGCATTGCAACATTTTCTGCAATCTCTCGTTCGCGCATTTGTAATTCAGTAAGCTCTCTTTCGACTCGCGAAAACTGTATAGTAAGCGCAATAGCATTAAAAAATACAATTAACATTGTTATATATGGCTGAATATACCAATATTCACGCTGATAGCTAAACGCTTCAAACATCCAAGATATCAAAATAAGAACAGGACTAAACCCTACAATCAGATTTTCTTTATAAATAAATATTTTATCGCAGTAACCTTGCCGTAAAATATAAACAGCAATAACAGCCAATATAATTGTGATCGCTGCTCCTATAAAAAATATGTATTGGGTATAAATCGTGGACGGAGTAATCAAATAAAACAAAGAAATCGCCCCCGCTCCTCCAAAAAAAACAAAATTCACCCATGTTTTAATTCTCAATCGTAGCGATGATAACACGTAAAGAATAAGGAACATATAAAAACCCAAACGCGATAGATATTCAATCTTATGTGATACATACCATGATAAATTTGGCAATAATATCATTATATCTTTGTTGAAAAAAATAGAGTAATGTAAAGCAGCACAAAAGCAAGTAAGTGCATACCAAAGAAAACTTATTCTTTCAGTATATGTTAGAAACATCCCTAAAAAATATACTACAAAAGATAGCAATACACCTAGTATAATCCCATTGCTAAAAAACTCTGATCTATTTCGTTCAACAATCACCTCTTGTTCAGCTAAGTATAAATCTTTTAAAAATCCATCTTGATGGACTAAATATGAAACTTGAATTATTATTTCTGTTGTATCCATGTTTGGAGTAAAGTATACAGAATAATAGTCGGTTTTAGGTATAAATTGTGCTAAATTATCACTTGTTTTTCCTACTTCTGATACGAGCACGCCATTTATATAAACCTTTTGAGCATAATCAGCAGTTAGTCCCGTAATTCCGTATGTCTTATTTGCAGGAAGAGAAAGTTTTATGTGATATGTGCCGTATTTTTCATTTGAATCTGTTTGAATAGGTGTTGTAGACATGAAATCTCGTGGTTCATAGAATTTTCCCTGATACCAAGTTGCTGCTTGTGAATCTATATATACATATTCTTGACTCAAATCAACTTTCTCAATTTCAGACGTAGGAAGAATATCTTTTGATTTTGGACTTATTCCAAAAATTAAAAGATAAAAAAACAAAGTAATAATAATAAAATAAATCGTTATAACAATAACATACTTGCTATTAATTATAATATGTTGATTTCTTTGATTCATAAAAATGTCCTTTATAAAAAATTTAAAATCATGGCCTTCAACTATACGAATGACCATGATTTCAAACCTTATCTAATTTATTTGACAATTAAATTAATTACAAATAAGATTATGAATATAATTAAACAAAATGTCATTTATAATAACATTATAGTCAAAAACACATAAAAAGTAAACATCCATTTAATTTATTCTATAATTTTTCGTAAAAAGATTTTATAGGTTTATTTCTCCTTCAAAGACTAACATCGCATCTCCTGTTAATAGTATCTTTTCATCTGTGTAATTTACGATAAGATCACTACCATGCTTAACTTTTACTGTAATATCTTCACCTTTTTTACAAAATCCATTTTCAGTGGCTAAGACTACTGCTGCACAAGCTCCTGTTCCACAAGATGTTGCTTCACCCGTTCCCTTTTCCCAAGATCTAATTTTTAGCATGTTTTTATTAACTACTCTTACAAAATCTGCACTTACTCTAGTATTGAAATGCTTTGAATATTCTATTTTAGGCCCTATTCTTTCCATATCTATACTGTCAACACGTTTACAAAGTGTTGTACAATGCGGATTTCCCATATCGATCATTGTAACTTCAAATTCATCACCGTCGAAATCAAGAACTTTGTTTTGAATATCATCTATAGGAAAAATAGCTTTTCCCATATTAACTGTAACCCATTTTACTTGATTATCATATAGATGTAAATTTATCAAATATACTCCACTAAAAGTTTCAATTGTCATTCTTTTCTTATGCACTAGCCCTTTTTCAAACAGATGTTTTGCTACACATCTTATCCCGTTACCAGCCATAAAACTTTCACTTCCATCTTTGTTTAAAACCCTCATATGTGCGTCTGCTATATCTGATTTGCCTATAATACACAAACCTTCACCGCCTATACCGAAAATTCTATCACTATATGTGATACTAATCGACTCAGGACAAGGTATTTCGTTGTTAAAGTTTTCAAAGATAATATGATCACTACCGCTTGCAGTATATTTCGAAAATTTCAGTTTTTGCTTGTGTGTTCTTAGATTATTTATATCTACAAGTTCAGTGTTTTGAAGATTAAACCTACTAGCTATTATATCCGCTATTGCATTTGCTGTATCTACAGATGTTATGCAAGGTATTGAAAGATGTAGGCAGTGTCTATTTAATTTCAAATAATTGGAAATTGAATGTTTTCCACTCACACCCGTATATATTACATAGCTAATTTTTCCACTACTAAGATGATTCATAATGTCATCATTATCATTCATTTTACCCAAAATTGTTGCATCTATGCCTAATGTTTGTATTTCAACAGCTGTTCCTCTAGTTGCATAAATTTTAAACCCTAAATCATCAAGTTTTTTAGCTATTTTTACCACTTCTGCCTTATCTTGATCACCCGCACTAATAAATACACCACCTTTATTAGTAATTTTAAAACCTGCCGCAACTAACCCTTTAAACAATGCTTCATTTAGACTTCTTCCTAATCCCAAAACTTCACCTGTAGATTTCATTTCTGGACCAAGTGAAGCATTGGCATCCATAAGTTTTTCAAAGGAAAACACTGGTACTTTTACTGCGAAATAAGGAACACTTTTGTGTAACCAAGTCCCATAACCTTGTTCTTCAAGTGTCTGGCCTACCATCACTCTGGCCGCAATATCTACCATTGGTACTCCCGTAACTTTACTTATATATGGTATAGTTCTTGACGCTCGAGGATTAACTTCTATAACATATAATTCATTTTCATACACTAAATATTGTATATTTACGAGACCTTTAGTTTTTAATGAAAGTGCAAGTTTTATAGAAGAATCTATTACTTTTTTCATGATAATATCGCTAAGTGAAAATGTCGGATAAATAGCAATCGAATCACCACTATGCACGCCAGCTCTTTCTATATGTTCCATTACTCCAGGTATAAACACATCTTTTCCATCACATATTACATCTACTTCTATTTCTTTTCCAAGCATGTATTTATCAATCAACACAGGGTTTTCCATTTCACCTGAAGTTATTATTTCCATATATCTTACAACATCTTCTTCTCGGTGAGCAATAACCATATTTTGCCCCCCTATTACATAAGACGGTCTTAGTAATACAGGATATTTCAGAGTGTTTGCAGCATCTAAAGCTTCTTGTGTAGTCATAGCAGTCAAACCACTAGGTCTCTTTATCCCGTATGTTTCCAATAATTCATCAAATCGTCCTCTATCTTCTGCTAAATCAATACTTTCAGCAGATGTTCCAAGTATATTAATCCCTTTGTTGTACAAAAATTTTGTCAATTTTATCGCAGTTTGTCCGCCAAATGCTACTACTACACCATAAGGTTTTTCGATATTAATAATGTTCATAACATCTTCTTCTGTCAAAGGTTCAAAGTATAACCTATCTGCAGTGTCGAAATCAGTGGAAACAGTCTCTGGATTATTGTTGATTATTATTACCTCATACCCTAATTTTTTTAGCGCCCATACACAATGTACAGATGAATAATCAAATTCAATACCTTGGCCTATTCTAATCGGACCAGAACCAAGTATTATAATTCTCTCTTTTTCACCTTTAATCATTGGTAATGCTTCACATTCTTCATCATAGCTTGAATAAAAATATGGAGTTTCAGCCAAAAATTCAGCAGCACAAGTATCTACTATTTTGTAGACTGGTGTTTTACTACCTTTGACTGCACCGTTTGAAATCCTATCTATCGCCTTGTCTGTATATCCTAAATATTTGCCTTTTTCATAGTCAGCAGTACCTGCCTCTAATTCTTTATGATAGTTTACAATATTTTTAATCTTATTTAAAAACCATCTGTCAATTCTTGTTATCGAGTGGATTTTTTCTAAATCAATCCCATCTTTTAGTGCTTTAAATATCGTAAATAGCCTATTATCATCTATGTCTTTTAATTTTTCTTCTATATCTACGCTTTCTAATTTTGCCATTTCTAATGTGTCTAAAGATATTTCAGCACCTCTAACAGCTTTCATCAGAGCCATCTCAAAGTTTGGTGCTATACTCATGACTTCTCCTGTAGCTTTCATCTGAGTACCTAATTGTCTTGAAACTGTTTGGAATTTATCAAATGGCCATTTGGGAAACTTAACTACTAAATAATCTAGTGCTGGCTCAAAACAAGCATAGGTTTTACCTGTAACATCATTTTTAATTTCGTCTAGTGTATAACCTAGAGCTATTTTCGTAGTTACTTTGGCTATAGGATATCCTGTAGCTTTGCTTGCCAAAGCAGATGAACGTGAAACTCTTGGATTAACTTCAATTACAGCATAATCGAAACTATTTGGATCTAGTGCAAATTGTACATTACATCCACCTTCTATTTCAAGCTCACTTATAATATCAAGCGCTGCAGTTCTTAGCATTTGATACTCTTTGTTTGAAAGTGTCACTGCAGGTGCAACAACTATGCTATCTCCAGTATGCACACCTACAGGATCAAAATTTTCCATACTGCACACAGCAATAGTAGTGCCTGCACTATCTCTCATTACTTCAAATTCTATCTCTTTCCATCCAAATATAAATTTTTCTACTAGTATCTGAGTTATAGGCGATAATTTCAATCCATTAGTTGCTATAGCTACTAATTCATCCATATTTTCAGCAACGCCCCCGCCAGCTCCACCTAGAGTAAATGCTGGTCTTACTATGACAGGAAATCCAATTTTTTCAGCTATTTCTTTTGCTTTTTCTATATCATTTGCTATGTCCGATGGGATACAAGGTTGACTTAGTTTTTGCATTGTCTCTTTAAACAGTTGCCTATCTTCAGCCTTATCTATAGCTTCTGCCGAAGTACCTAAAAGAGTCACACCTTTTTCATCCAAATATCCTTCTTTAGCTAATTTCATGGCCAAGGTAAGACCTGTTTGCCCACCCAAACCTGCAAGCATACTGTCAGGCTTTTCTTTTTCGATTATTCTTTTTACCGTTTCCACAGTTAAAGGTTCTAAATAAATTTCATCCGCCAAGGCCTTATCTGTCATAATTGTAGCTGGATTCGAATTGACCAAAACGACTTCTACGCCTTCTTCTTTAAGCACTCTACATGCTTGAGCACCTGCATAATCAAACTCAGCAGCCTGACCTATAACTATAGGTCCAGAGCCTATTACTAAAACTTTATTTATTCTATTATTTTGATTCTTTTTTGATCTATTTTTTTCATATTTTTTTTGATTAGATTCTTTATTATTGTACATCTTTATTTTCTCCCATCATATTAATAAACTTACCAAACAAAAATTCTGTATCTTTTGGCCCACTGCATGCTTCTGGATGAAACTGTACAGAAAAAGCTTGTTTTTTAGGATATTTCATACCTTCACAAGTACCATCATTTGAGTTAAGAAAATTTGCATATCCACCTGTCACTGTATTTTCAAGAACTGTATACCCATGATTTTGACTAGTTATATAAACTCTACCACTACTAATATCTTTGACTGGTTGATTTGCCCCTCTATGCCCATATTTCAATTTTTCAGTTTTTCCACCGCTTGCAAGCGCTAAAAGTTGGTGTCCTAGGCAAATTCCAAATATTGGCAATTTTCCTATCATTTTAGATATTTCTGCTATGCATTCTACATTTTCTGCTGGATCTCCTGGTCCATTAGATAGCATTATTCCATCATATCCTTTATTAAGTATATCTTCTGATTTTGTATTATACGGCAATACAGTAACTTCACACCCTCTTTTAACTAATTCTCTTACAATATTTTGTTTTTGCCCATAATCCATTAAAGCTACAGAATATTTTTTATCTTTACAATAAAACACCTTAGATTCTTTACAGCTTACATTCTCTAAGGCGTTTATAATTTTATAGTTCTTAATTTCTTCTAAATTTACAGAATTCAAATCATAAGTGATTTTTGCATTCATCACCCCATATTCACGTATTATTTTTGTCAGTTTACGGGTATCTATTCCATAAACTCCTGGAATTTCTTTTTCTTTTAAGAATGTATCTAAATCTTTTTCTGAACGAAAATTTGAAGGTGTATCACACCATTCTTTAACAATATATCCAAATAGAGCTGGTGAGTCGCTTTCAAAATCCTCCTCTATAATTCCATAATTACCTATTAAAGGAAAAGTCTGTACGACCATCTGTCCATAATAACTTGGATCCGTAAGGGTTTCAATGTAACCCACCATTCCTGTAGCAAAAACTATTTCACCTACCGATTCCTTTTTTGCTCCAAAGCTAAAACCTTGGAACACCTCTCCTGTTTCTAAAACAATATACGCTTTTTCCATTTTATCCTTCCTTAATCCATATTATATTTAGTTATATATAAAGTAATATTATACATTTTGAGAATACTTATGCTTTTAATCAATTTTGACAAAATTTTTTTGCATATGATATATCTCATATACAAAGAAATTTTTTCACATATTCTATTTGCTCTTCAACGCTTTTTATTCCCGTTCCACCTTTTGATATTCTTTTTCTAATGCAAGTTTCTAAAGATATCTCATCGTACAAATCTTCATTAAACAATTCAGAATAACTTTTATAAATATTAAGTTCAAGTGTATCTAAGACCTTATTTGTTTCGATACATTCAGCAACTATTTTTCCTATAATCTTATATGCATCTCTAAATGCCATTCCTTTTTTTACTAAATAGTCAGCAAGATCTGTTGCATTTATAAAACCTTTTTGCGATGCTTCGTACATATTATCTTTTAATACTGTCATAGTGCCAATCATAGGAGTTGCTACCTTGATACATTTTTTCACTGTATCTAAACTATCAAAAATTGCTTCTTTGTCTTCTTGCATATCTTTGTTATAGGCCAAAGGTAAACCTTTTAATACAGTCAGCAAAGTCATTAAACTACCATAAACTCTACCCGTCTTCCCTCGTATAAGTTCAGCCATGTCTGGATTTTTCTTTTGTGGCATAATACTAGAACCTGTAGTGTACGCATCGTCAAGTTCTATAAATTTAAATTCCCACGATGCCCACATTATAATTTCTTCAGAAAACCTTGACAAATGCATCATAATTGTAGAAAAGCACGAGCAAAGTTCAATGCAAAAATCTCTATCCGAAACCGCATCTAAACTATTTAAAGCAATCGAATCAAATTCTAGAAGTTTTGCTGTCATATCTCTGTCTATGTCATAAGTGGTTCCTGCTAGTGCACAGGCACCTAGTGGAGAAATATTGATTCGCTTTATAGCATCTTCCAACCTATCTATATCTCTTAAAAACATCATGGAGTATGCCATTAGATGATGACCAAAAGTTATAGGCTGTGCTCTTTGTAAATGAGTGTATCCTGGCATTATAGTAGCTTTATTTTCTTCCGCTTTATCTACTATAGAAGTAATTAATTTTTTCAATTCGCAGATAATTTCCAAAGTTTCTTCTTTCAGATATAATCTCATATCAAGGGCTACTTGGTCATTTCTACTTCTTGAAGTATGTAATTTTTTGCCAACTTTACCTAAGCGCTTAGTCAGTTCACTTTCAATATACATATGTATGTCTTCTGCGGTTAGATCGATTTTAATAGTACCATTTTCTATATCTTTTTTGATATTTTTAAGTTCTTCTATTATTGATTCACTATCTTCAATAGGTATTATTCTTTTTTTACCAAGCATAGTTACATGTGCTATTGATCCATCAATATCTTGCTTGTACATTCTACAATCAAAATGAATCGACGAATTAAAATCATCTGCTTGTTCATCAATATTTTTTAGAAATCTGCCTGCCCACATTTTTTCCATAGTCTATATTCTCCTCTTTGCAAAGGCATTGATAAGATTAAAATACCTATCAATGCCCCTAACGTTGTATATTACTATAATAATAATTAAATTGCAAGTATTTTTTTAATCAGCTGACATTTTTTTCAAACCGCTATACGCGTCATTCTTTAAATTTGAGTCATATAAAGAATTTTTCATCATTGCGCTAATTTTTATAGGCAATCCAAACAAGTTGATAAAACCTTCGGCATCATTTTGATTATAAACATCATCTTCTTCAAATGTAACCATTGATTCATTATATAGTGAATAAGCAGAAGTTGCACCAGCATTTATGATGCTTCCTTTGTATAATTTCAGTTTAACTTCTCCAGTCATAGTTTCTTGTGTCTTATCAACAAAAGCAGAAAGTGCTTCTCTTAATGGCGTAAACCACTGCCCATTATAGACAATTTCAGCAAATTTTGCAGCTATTAAATTTTTATAATGCTGAGTATCTTTGTCAAGGCACAAGCTTTCTAGTATTTTGTGGGCTTTATATAATAGAGTACCACCTGGTGTTTCATATACACCTCTAGATTTCATGCCTACAAGTCTGTTTTCTACTAAATCAATAATACCTATTGCGTTTTCTCCACCAATTTTATTCAAATATTTTAATATTTCAACACTTTTTTGTTTTTTGCCATCTATAGAAACAGGTATTCCTTTTTCAAATCCAATGGTAACATAATAGGGTTTATCAGGTGCCATTTCAGGAGATACACACATTTCTAAGAATCCCATTTCGTTATACTTAGGCTCATTAGAAGGATCCTCTAAATCATTTCCTTCATGTGACAAGTGCCATAAGTTTTTATCTTTAGAATAATTTGTCTCTTTAGTAATTCTTAATGGAACATTATGGCTCTTTGCATAATCTATCGCTTCTTCTCTTGATTTTATGCTCCATTCGCGCCAAGGTGCAATTATATGCATTTCAGGGGCAAAAGCTTTAATAGAAAGTTCAAATCTAACTTGGTCATTACCTTTCCCTGTACAACCATGACAAATCGCATCAGCATTCTCAAGCCTTGCTATCTCCACCAACTTTTTACTCATTACAGGTCTTGCAAAAGATGTCCCCAATAAGTATTCGCCTTCGTAAACTGCTCCAGCCTTTAAAGTTGGGAAAATAAAATCTTCCACAAACTCTTCTGTGATGTCTTCTATGTATAATTTTGATGCACCTGTTTTTAAAGCTTTTTCTTCTAATCCTTCTAATTCTTCACCCTGCCCAACATTTAATGAAACTGCTATTATTTCGCAATTATTATAGTTTTCTTTAAGCCAAGGTATAATAATTGAAGTATCTAAACCACCTGAATAAGCCAAAACAACTTTTTTGATGTCTTCTTTCTTCATAGCTTTTTCCTCCTTCTTCAAAAATCATTTTAATTTTTTGATTTATTTTATTATATAGGTTTTTTACCTCTGATACTTATTTTACACAATTTTCAAAAATTGTAAAGTACTTTTTTGTATTATATTGCATGATATATGTTATTTATTTGTGATATCGTTTTCTTGCAAACGTTATTTATTCGATAATATTCAGCATATTTTTTCAAACGTGTTGATTTAGCTTTTTTTCAAATGCATAATTATGCATTTGTCGAATTTAAATGAATTTTCAAAAAATTGACTTTTTCCTTAGTTACTATTCACAGTTAACATATGTACACCAAAGGAAGAAATAATAAAATCTGTCGCTGGTACTCCAATTGGGAAGTTGTATAGTTCAGTTTTATTCGCAAAGTCATAACGCAGTATATTTTTAGGGCTAAGCCATAAGATGACTATAACGCTCATAAAACTTCACACAACTTAATCCAATCTTCATAAGGCTTCCATATTATATTACTTTTTCCTTATTTATACCAAAAATCGACTGTGAATAGTAACTTTCCTTATTACAATCAAATTAACAAGAATTTTAAAATTATTGACTCTTTAACTAAATTTTGGTATAATTAATATGCAATTTACACATTTGAAATTTTTAATATCGTTTATTTTAAACTTTGAAGGAAAGTTAAAGATAATCATATAATAGGTTTAATTGCGAAGTATTTTAAGGCGGAAATCAAATGATTAAATTAATAAATTGGATAAACAATGCATCCATTCAAAGAAAATTTATACCACTACAATGGTTTATTATAATTAGTGTTACCTTAATTAGTATGTTTTCTTTTTTTTCGGTTGCGATAGTAAATATTTCTTCTGAAAACATTATAAACGTCAACGTAAGACACAAAGAACAACTCAGTGCAATTACACGAAACATGTATGTTTGTCGTGTTTTGGGACGAGATATTTTGTTAAGCAATGATGAAGACACTAGAGACGAACTTTATGATCAGTATATAACTGCATTTGACGATCTTGATTATAAAATGGATGAGTTTTCTAAATTTCTGAGTGATTCTCAACTTGAGGAATTTAACCGAATAATAGAAGAAAAAAATGTTTACAAGGAAAGCATGATATTATCTGCAGACATTTGGATAGGCGGAGGCGCATATGAAGATGCTCTTTATGCACTTCAGGTAGTTACTCCTATTGCAAATGAGTTTTTTGGTAGCATCGATGATTTTTCTATTGAAGAAGAAAGACTTCTTAACCTAGAATTAGAAAAAAATGACACTCTTGTTTTTAACATTTTACTTTCTGGAATAATAATTAACGTAATAGTGATCGTTTCTGTTATTCTATTTATCAAATTCTTTTCAAAATACATCAGTTCAAGTTTAGTAAAGCTTGAAAAAGCTATGTCAGCAATTGCTGATACAGGAAACATGAAAATAGCAATACCTAGCGAATTATATACAAAAGATGAAGTAGGAAGAATCGCTAATGTTGCAAATAAGATGAAAACAATGTTACTAGAATACTCTTTTAAAGATACATTAACGGGTGGATTAAACACGAAAGCATACCACGAAGAACTAAATGATTTATTTGAAGATGAAGATAAAATAAAAGATTTATGGTGCGTTGTAGCAGATATGAATAATTTAAAATTGATAAATGATATTTTAGGCCACATGGAAGGTGATAATGCAATACGTAACTCGTATTATGCATTAAATGAAAACTTTAAAAAATATGGCAAAAGTTTCCGAGTTGGTGGAGATGAGTTTGTAGCGATTTTAACTGATTGTACAAAGATAGATGTTGAAGATACTATTCAAAATATCACTGATCAACTTTACAGATTAAATCTTCATAATGAAAATAAATTTTCGCTTGCCTTTGGATTTGGAAGATTCCGAGGTAAAACAATTTTAGAATATAACGACTTTTTCAAAAATGTAGATAAAATTATGTATGATAATAAGATTTCTAGCAAGCAAGCAAGATTAAATGCACGAGTAGTAAACCCTCTAGAAAAAGATGATCCGACATTAGATTGATATATACAATTAAACACGGCAATACATTATACGCTTTAAAGCGCTTGTACTGCCGTGTTTTTTATATTAATGCTTTTTATTATCACTTAACTAAATGAGTTAAATAAATCAGCTATTTCTATCCTAAAATTTTTTTCAAGTCATCTTCTGGTGTGCTAATTGGAGAAATATTATAATTTTCTATAAGTATATTTAATACATTTGGTGAAATAAATGCAGGAAGTGTAGGACCTAATAGTATATCTTTAATACCTAAATGTAAGAGAGTCAACAGTATTACAACTGCTTTTTGTTCATACCAAGATAAAACCATAGATAATGGCAAATCATTTACTGTACATCCAAAAGCTTCTGACAAAGCAACTGCAACTTTTATTGCACCAAAAGCATCGTTACATTGCCCCATATCCATAATTCTTGGCAATCCCTCTATTTCACCAATATCTAAATCATTAAAGCGATATTTTCCACAAGCTAATGTCAAAATAATGCTATCCTTCGGAGTAATTTTTACGAAATCAGTGTAATAGCTTCTTCCTGGTACTGCACCATCACATCCGCCTACAAGGAAAAAGTGATTTATTTTACCTTGCTTAACTAAATCGACTACCTTATCTGCAACTGATAGTATCGTACTGTGAGAAAATCCTGTTGTTACTGTTTTTCCACCATTTATTCCTGTCATTTCTCTGTCTTCAGCGTATCCGCCACACTCTAAAGCTTTTTCAATAACTTTTGAAAAATCCTTATCTTCTCCTATATGTACGAGTTCAGGATAAGACACAACAGATGTTGTAAACACTCTATCTTTGTAACTATCTTTTACTGGCATTATACAATTAGTAGTAAACAGAGCAGGTGCAGGTATGTCATGAAATTCAGTTTGTTGGCTTTGCCAAGCTGTCCCAAAATTTCCTTTTAAATGCTCATATTTTTTAAGCAACGGATAAGCATGGGCTGGCAACATTTCACTGTGTGTGTAAATATTTATTCCTTTGTCTACAGTTTGATCTAGAAGTAATTTTAAATCATGCAAATCGTGACCACTAATCACAATAAAAGGTCCTTTTTCAATTTTTAACGGTACAATAGTTGGAACAGGCGTTCCGTATGTTTCAGTATTTGCCTTATCTAAAAGTTCCATACATGCCAAATTTACTTTTCCTACTTCAAGCACAGTTGGCAACAATTCTTCAATTCCGTAGTCACTACCTACAAAAAATAGTGCTTTATAAAAAAACTTATTTATTTCTTCATCTTCATATCCTAAGGCCATAGCATGATGTGCATACGCAGCCATTCCTCTGATTCCAAATAAAATTAATGATTTTAGAGCACGAATATCTTCATTAGCTTCCCAGAGAGTATTCATATCAAATCTGCTATTTTTCAAATTTGAAGCTATAGAAGAATCAGAATTAGATAAAATTATCGTCTTTTCGTTTTGAATACGTTCAATTTGTTCTTTTAATGTATCGTTGTTAAAATTAACATTTGTCACAGTTGTGAAAAGAGCATCAATTACAATTCTTGCAGTATTATTCGTTGGTTTCGCATTCTTTTCAACAATACATGCTAATCCTATCAATTCGCTCGTGAGTGCATCTTGTAAATTTGCGCAATCTGATTTTTTGCCACAAACACCAGCTTTTTTTGTACAACCGCTATTATGAGCAGTCTGTTGACATTGAAAACAAAACATTTCTTTCATTTAAATTCCTCCTGATTATTCATTTTTATTCATTTTTTTACTTTTGACAAGGTTTTCCTTGACTAATGTTATACAATTATACTATAATTATTAAAATAAAGCTGTTGTTTTTACAACGAAAAGGGGTTTTATGGAAAATTATTTGACTAGCATTTTAGGCAATGCTCTTTTTGATGATATATCAATCAAAAATTTGAATATGTTGTTACATTGCCTTGATGCAAATAAAAAAAAATATAGAAAAAATGAGTTTATTTTACATGAAGGGGCAATTATCGATTTCATTGGAATTGTAATTTCGGGTTCAGTGAAAGTTGTTAAAAATGATTGTAAGGGAAATCAAGTAATTATCGCAATTATTTCTGAAGGAGATATATTCGGAGAAGTCTTTGTATGTTCAGAGGTTGTGCATAGCCCAATATCAGTGTTAACTGCTAAGGAAAGTGATGTTTTGATTATTAATCATCACAAACTTATCCATACTTGTAGTATGACATGTGAGTTCCAAAACAAGTTGATTTTTAATATGTTGAAAATTATTTCAAGGAAAAATCTATACCTCAATCAAAAAATTGATATTATTTCTAGAAGAACTTTAAGAGATAAAATATTCGCCTATTTAAGCTATGTCTCGCATGGCTCAAATAAATTTAAAATAGACTTGAATAGAGAAGAATTGGCTGAGTTTTTATGCGTTGATAGAAGTGCATTATCAAACGAACTTTCTAAGATGCAAAAGGAAGGACTTATTAAATTTTGTAAAAATGAATTTGAATTACTAGTTGGTTTAAATCATCATTAATTAATATAATAAATATTTTGTTATACAAATTTTTTAATAAAAAAAGTTTAGCTTTTCAAGCACTGAACTTTTTTCTTTTAACATATTTTTCCCAATTGATATCTTAACTTAAAATTTCACAAAGTGCGATAGTTTAAATATCAATTTTAAGCCTTCCTAATTATTAGTTTTCAACAAATAATGCAAAGTTATTTTTATGACAATCTAATATTCCGTCTTTTTCATTTTCGATAATTCATTAGACAACGCACTCCTATCTGCACATATAAAATTAGCTAACTCTTCTCTATTTAGAGAAATGCTAAATTTTTCCAATCCAGAACTTTCATAGAACAGATTATAGTTATCCAATCGGAGTACTCGGCGACAGATTTTATTATTTTTTCCCGTTGAAATTTCAATTAACTATAAATAGTAACAATTATTCTTGAAAAAATGCTGATTTTATCAAAAGTAACATTGACATTTCCTTTCGGTTAGTTTACAATAAGGTATGTCGAAAAGACTTTAGTTCGACTGTTGTATTATCAATCAAAATTTCATTTGTGTACGAAGGAGATTCACTATGAACAGAACTGCTGATAGACTTAGCCCTGCAAAACTTTATAAGATTAACATTATAGCTGCAATTATTTTTTTCATCACAATGCCTATCCCTTATTATTTTGACAGACTATTCGATGTTGCAATAACAATGTCATTACTCGGTATTTTTACATTTGGGATTTCTTATATATTTAGAAATATATTAACAAATAATTCAAAAATTTATTTTCTAGTATCAGCTGAAATGCTCGCAATTATTATACCTGCACTTTATGGTAATGGTTCTTCTCATTTATATAGTGCTCTAGCAGCAGGCATTGCAATCTCAGGTCTATTCATCAACTTTAGGGCGTCTTTGGTAGCTGGAATTACATTTACATCTATAGCAGCTATTTTTACAGTTTTTAACGAATATTTTATTCCAGGCTATGAACTGAATTATTTGTCAAAAGGTTTGCTATTTTTATCTGTCGCATGCGCTTCTATTGTCATATTTATTAAAGTTGTTAATATAAGAATGGAAGATTCTAAAATGCATTACGAAAATGCAGAAGAAGCTTTGCACGAATTAGAACTTAAAATTCAAGAAGTTGAAAACCAAAAAAATCTTCAATCGCAACTAGTAAATGAAATTAGGATCATAACATCTACTCTTGCTTCTTCAGCAAATGATATGCTTGAAGTTGTAAATATACTTGCAGAAGGTTCATCACAACAAACTGCTTCAGTAGAAGAAATAGCAGCTACTGTTTCTGAAATATCTGTGGTAAGCAAAAAAAATACTGAAGATGCTAAAATAGCAAAAGATTTCTCTGACAACTCGACTGCTCAACTTGAAATCGGGAGAGCTCAAATGAAGATGATGACTGAAGCAATGGACGATATTTTTGACACGTCTAATGAAATAAACAAAATTATTAAATCTATTGAAAATATTGCATTTCAAACTAATATACTTGCACTTAACGCAGCAGTTGAAGCAGCAAGAGCAGGAACTGCTGGAAAAGGGTTTGCAGTGGTAGCAGATGAGGTGCGTAACCTAGCTGGCTTAAGTGCTGATGCAGTTAGCAATACTGTCACAATGATTACTAACACTCTTAGTGCTGTAAATAATGGTAGAATTATTGTAAAAAATACTGCAGAATCTATCGAAAAAATCGTTCGTAGTATTGAAGATATCATTGCAATAATAGATAAGATCAATCTCTCTTCAAGCGATCAATCACACTCTATATCTCAAGTTGAACATGCATTAAATATTATCTCCGACGTTGTAATAAACAACACTGCAACTGCAATTGAAACATCAGATTCAACTAATGAGATACATCTTCAAGTCAGCAACCTAGAAAAATTGATTTCACAAATAGAAGAATAGAAAACAACAAACCCCTGAATTTCAAAATTCAGGGGTTTAAAATTAACTATTTATTTTTCGGCCATCTAACTCTTTATTTTTCTCATAAAATCTTTTCTTATCTTCATACATATTTGCATCGGCTTCGCGCTGTGCTACTTTCCATGCCTCCATACTAGAATTATTACAAATTGCATATCCCATAGATACAGACGCTTCTGGCAATAAATCATTACATATCTCTTTCAAACTTACTTTTACTGAAGAAATATAAGATTCTACTACATTTGCATCATTTGTTGGAAAAATTATAGCAAATTCATCTCCACCTATTCTATATACCAAATAATGGCCCATATCGTCAAGAAGAAGCGCTTTGGCACAAGATTGAATATAATAATCTCCCATTTTATGGCCTTTTTTATCATTAACTAATTTCAATCCATTCAAGTCTGCATATACGAGCGTTGTTTCAGCTAAACTCTGCTGTATGATACCATTGTGAATATCAACATCAAAAGCAGTTCTATTTTTTAACTTCGTGAGAGAATCTGTAGTATAAATATTCTTTAAATAAGGATTAGAAATTTTCTTAAATAAAATATGAGCCAATGCACCAGATAATATACAAGCAATAACAATAAATAAGCTTACAATATATTTAATACGTTGAAATGCTAAATATTGACTATCAGCTGGAAATTCAATTCCTAGAGCAGCTACTACGCTACCCTCGTGATTATGTATCGGATAATAAGCAATAAATACATCGCCCCATTCAGTATTTAAAATATCATCTGGCATTACTATATTATCATTTAATGCAACTAAAAGCGGTTCTTGAAATTCAGGCTCAATCAAATCTCCTACATTTCTAAAATCAGGATCTCCATAAGAAAGTCCATCCACATGATAAATTAGCTCTTCTTCATCATTTTCCACTGCTAGATAAAGATATTTTGCACCGCTAAGAGTACGTACGTCATTTAAAAAACTATGTGCATTAAGATATGCATCACTATCCATATCTTCAAATGACTTTATTTGTTCAAAATATTCTACTTCTATTTCATCATCTATATATTCGACTACATTTAAAACTGTTTGTTCGAGCATATTTATCATTTCATCATAACTCATGTTATACACCACTGCATAAACAGCAAACCCCAAAATAACAACCATAACCGAAACTAAGAGTGAAACCTGTAAATCAACTCTAGAAAGCAGTTTTTTATTAATAAGAACACCCCCAAATTATAAGTCAATGTTTCATATAAGATCAATGTTATAATAATTAATATAATTTAGCAAACAATTAATTATTATAACATTTTCAGTTGAATTATGCAATATTTTTTTCTGTCCAATTATATTTTTACGAGAGAATTTTTAAGTATATTTTCAAAATCTTCATTTGGCATTGGTCTAGAGAAATAATATCCCTGAGCCACATCACAACCAGCTTCTTTCAAGAATTTTACCTGGCCTTCACGTTCTACTCCTTCGCATACAGTTTTTAGTGAAAGAGCTTTAGCCATATTCAATACAGTATTAATAACTAATCTCTTTTTATCAGATACCTCTGATTCATCTATTAAGCTTTTATCTAGTTTTAATACATCAAAATTCAAATCAGTTAATAATGCAAGCGATGAATATCCAGCACCAAAGTCGTCCATAGATAAGGTAAATCCTCTGTCATGCAAATCAGAAAATAATTTAATAAAATCAGCTTCATTATCAATCATAGATGTCTCTGTCATTTCAATTTCGATAAGACTACGATCTATACCATATGAATCTACTACTGATGAAATCTCTTCAACAAAACCATCATCTAGCATGTGTAATCTCGAGAAATTTATTGAAATAGGTATTTCTTCTATCCCTAAATTTTTAAAGCGGCATAAAATTTTACAAACTTCATTCAACATGTATTTATCCAATTCTATAATAAAGCCTTCTCTTTCAAAAATTGAAATAAATTCATTAGGATATATTATTTTTCCGCCTGGTCTATGCCATCTAACTAGAGCCTCTGCACCACAAATCGTTGAATTTTCAAGATTTGTTTTACCTTGTAAATACACTTTAAATTCACAATTTTTTAGAGCATCTCTCATGATTTCACATATGAAGGTATCATGCAAAAATTGTTTTTTAAAGTTATCATCATAATCAAAAATTCCTTCTACAGATTTATTTTTAGAATAATTATGTGTGAGAGTAACCGTATCAATGATATCATCAACATTAGTTTCACCAGTAGGAATTTTATAAACGCTATATCTAAATTTAAGTTCTCTATTGCATACATCTTCTAATTCTGTCATTACCTTATTTTCAAATGTATGTTTAATATAATAAAAGTCATATAACATTTTAGTTGAAGAAAACATAATAAATTCATCTGCACCAGCACTTGCAAACAACACTTTGTCTCGATCTACTGCTTTTAAATTATCAGCAATAACTTTAATTACATCATTTCCAATTTCATAATTAAACAATTTGTTAATAACTTTAAAATTCACTACGTCAAATTTAGCTACACTAAACTGTTCTTCTTTGTTGTCTAATAATTTTTTTTCAACTTCAATTTTAAATTTCTTTAAATTGCTAAGTTCTGTCAAAGGATCATAATATGCTAACTTTTCTATTTCTATACTAGAACTTCGTTTTATTCTATAAATACAGTATACAAGAATTAGCGCTATCACAAACACTTCTGTAAGCAAGGCTGTTGTATGCAAAATAATACCATTAGCTGCGCCTTCTAAAACGCTTGAAGGCATAGAAAATATTAAAACCCAATTTGTATGATTAACTTTCATATGCTCAAATCTATTCTCAACATCATCATAAACAAAGCTAGTATGAATAGTATCCTCTGTCGATTTTAACATTTCTATCGTGCCTTCAACTGAAAATTCATCTTCTATATAATCACTTAAAAAAATGTTATGCAAATTTGCATCTTCACCTACTAAATTCATTACATTTTCTGAGGCAGCTACTATTTCACCATTTGCGTCAATAACAACAGAAAGTCCCACGCCATCATACAAATCAACTAGCGATCTTGTCAATACAGAAGTATCTAACTCGGCCATTGCAATTCCAATTACATTTTCATCAACATCTAAAATTAATTCATGAAAAAACACTACATCTTCACCAGAATACGGAGATTTTTTCACGCTACTAACTTTTGAGTCATTGTCGCCATTAATAATTTCTAAATAAAAATCATTAGTTGACAAATCAATAGTTTCTCCACTTGAATCTATTGCATATCCATCAATCTGAGATATAATGATATTATCAAACGTAAAATCGCTCTCTAGATGAGAAATAAACGATGAAATTTCATCTGGATGAAACAAAACAAAATCTTCACCTAGCAAGCCAATAGAATCTGCTAAGTCCTTTAACAATCTTTGCTTGTTTTCTACAGTTTCTTCTATAGAGTATTTTTGCAATCTAACTATTTCTGACAATGTTTGCTCAGTATTATCATCTGTTATATTCGTAATATTTTGCCTATAATTATAGCCACTAGCTAATAGTACAATAGTTATTATGATTGCAGATATAGTATTTGATTTTTTAGTCATAAGATTCTCCTCTAAAAAGATAATTAAAATTTTGTTGATTTAAATCTATTTAATGTTTGATAACTAATTTTTTTTTAAAAAATCTTTGCATTTTAGTGTTTACATTAAATCTCATAAAAATAATCTATTTCTTCTATAGCGCTTTTTAAAAAATTATCCCAGAATTTTTCTGAAAAATATTCATGTTTTAAGGGAGCATCACAATTTAATACAACTTGTTTACTATTATAATCGTAATTAAATACTCCCACATAACAATTAGTATTGTCTTGTGCTATTTTCCCTAAAAGTTTATCTTCAAAACTAACTGCTTCAAATCCATATTTTGAAACTATATGTATAATGCCTTCATCAATTGTGTCTTCTGGAGCCACAAAACCTAATTTCAAGTGGAACCAAGAAGTCAGCGAATTGATTTTCAGGCTCATGCTTACTATTCTCCCGTTTAATTGCAATTCTGACAATACAGTATAACTCTCTGGATTCTCAATTTTCCTTTCATATTTAAATGATAGTCTTTCAAGAAGTCTACACATGCTATCTATCGCATCCATTGCTTTCAAATTAGAAAATCCATAATCAACAACATTTTCACTATGCTTAAGTATGTTTTTTTCAAGTATACCCTCTATGTTGTTAAAAGAAAAATCATCACTTATCAACATTTCAATCAAAGGTATCATCGAAGAAGCTCTTTTCAAAAAGTTTTCAATTAAAACTTTTATATTGTGCATGTGCATACTTCTGTATTTTATATCAGTTGCATACAAATATTCAAATTTCTCAAGTTTAGCATCATAATTCAATATACCACATATACAATCAGTATTTTGTTCATCATGAGCTTTAATATTTATTAGATTAACTGCTCTTAAAACTTTCAGCAATGAAATATTATCAAGATTTTTAACTTTATACTCATGTTTTAAAACTAATGAAATATTGCCATTAGCCTCCCACAATTCAATTTCTGCAATAGAGTTCTTCAACTTATTATCTGGATGACTAAATGCTATTTTTAGAGGATCATAATCTCCAAAAAAATGATACTGATATTCATAATTATAAAGAGCGTGCTCAAATTTCATCCTTAGAAGTCTTACTATAATCATCCTAGAAAAATTATCTTTCTCTACTTCTGATGGAAGTACCCAAGGTATAAACATTTCTAGAATACCAATAGTAGCTTCAATTGCTGTTTTTATTTCCTTTAATAAATTTTGATTTATCGTTTCTTCAAAGAAAGGATGGCTATATTTAAAAAACAGTTTGTTAGTCATACTATCTACAATAAATCTTCCATTAGCAGTATATTGGTGTATAGCATTAATAGGTACTGCAATTTTTTCTATTTGTTCTTTTGTATACTCTATCCCTAATAAATCAACTTCAAAGTCTATGTACATTTGAACATCACAAATCAAAGACATTTTTAGATTATATTCACATGGCGAGTCTTTCAATTTGAATTTTGCTGAAAAATATTCTTTTTCATTATTTTTATCTTCTTTAAGCGAGCAATTTTCTCTACCATAAATTTCACAAATAAGTTTGCTTAATTCTCGCTTAAATTTTCCCCGCAAATTCAAACAATTATCTTTAGATTTTTCATAGGAAGAATGCTTGATTTCACATCCAAATCGATTATTAAAGTTTATTCTTCTATATACTTGTTCAGAAACGCGATTATACAATTCTATCGAACTACCAATATCTTTCAGAAAATATTCTGGTGTGAATTCTCTTATCTGAAATTTGTATGTTAATATCATTTCAAAAGCGGTTGTCAACAGGTTATCAAAATCGTTAACATCGATAGTTTCACCGCTATATTGGCAGTGCAATCTAAAAACTAACTTGTTTTCTTTCATGTCTAAAAAAACGAAACCTGGTGTTCTTTTTCCCATTTCAGTACTATTTAAAGCAAACGCAATAATAGATGCATTAGTAAAATATTCTTCACTAACAACATCTTCGCTTAAAATCGCAGATATAGCAAATCCTTTGTTTTGTTTTCTCATTGAAATATCAACAAAATCTTCATCTAGTGGCAATTTAAATGTAAATATTTCGCCTGTCATTTTATACTCAAATTTATGCCTAATTAAAAATTTACTAATCAAATCAGCTAATGCTACCAACATACACAACCACCTCCTACTTTAATCTTTTAATTAAAACGATCTACAGCAATTTAGTGTGTTAATTAAGCCAATTTAATTGTTCATTTTGACTATTTTAATAAAATCGCTGTATAAAAACTTTTATCCATATTTCAATAGCAAATACGTTTAATAACAATATTTTGTCAATTTATAAAATGAAAATTCGTGTGCACTTGCCATTTTTTGATTTAACTTAAAACAGTGTTCCAATTTAAGTAATTATATCAAATATATATTGTTGTTGCAAGTAAAATAATAGAAAAAATCTTTTGATTTCATTGGTTTTTCAACGTTTTTTATAATTATGCACAACGCTTTTTGTATCAAGACACACAAGTGCTGCAAAACGTTGCTTCGAAGAATAGATCACATTTATGCTTTGTATGCAATATCCAATATTCACTAATATATTTTTTATATTCAATATCCATCTCAAGTTAGAACAATAAACAAAAACTTGAATTTTTGACATTTTCCTGTATAATGTATTTATTAATTAATATTTTAATTTTATTAAAAACATGTTTTAAAGAGTTAATTTTTTTGGGGGAGGAATTATATGTCAAATGAAAATTTAAATGAAAAAACGAACATTAAGATGCTTAAAAAAAGAGGTAGGAAAACATTAAAATCACATTTTTTATTATTGCTTTTAACATGCTTGCTTTCTGCGTTTGTTGGAAGTGAATTTGCTGATGCCTTAGTACTCGCGGAGATAGAAACAACAGAATTAATTAAACTAATCAGTTTGCCTTCTGACATTTTGGATGGTGCAAAAGAATTTTTCAGTACAAATCGAGGAGTGCTGTCAAGCATAATAACAAGTTTTGCCTCTGGCACAATCTATGATTCTTTGATATCAGGTATAAACACAATACTTGGAACCGAAATAGCTGGATTTATAATTGTAATTACATTAGCACTACTTGCAGTATTTACATTTTGGTTTTTTATAGGAAATGTCTATAGTGTTATTTCTAGAAGAATTTTTTTAGAAAGTAGAACTTATCAAAAAGTTGCAGCGCAAAAGTTTCTTTATCTGTTCCGTGTCAAAAGATGGACTAACGTTTCAAAAGTAATGTTTGTAAAATTTATATTAAACACATTATGGTTCTGTGTTTTTATTATAGGTGGAATTATTAAACGATATTCATACTTCTTAGTTCCATATATTTTGGCTGAAAACCCTAATATTTCTGCAAAAGAAGCTATTACTTTATCAAGAAATATGATGAACGGACATAAGCTTGAAGCATTTTTGCTCGAACTTTCTTTTATCGGGTGGTTTTTTCTTAGAATAGTAACATTTGGACTCTCTGGTCTACTTTATTCAAATGCATATTTAATCGCAACTAGTTCTGAATTTTATTTTGACATACGGGCTTTATCAAAACAAAGCAATATCTACAATGTAGAATTATTAAATGACGTATACTTATATGAAAAAGCCGATAAATCTCAACTTGAAGAAAAATATTCGGATATTGTCACTATTTTGAAAGATGCAAATAGCAAACATCCATTACCTATTAGTACTGCTGAAGCCTTTTTTAATACATTTGGAATCACATTACATAGAAACAAAGGTGATGAACGCCGCGAAATAGAAGCAGTTAAAGAAGAAGAAGCAAAAGAATTTGGAGAAATTCTATCTGCTGAACAATACCCAAACAGATTGTTCACATTACCCGATCGCACAAGTGGTTCAAGTCATGAAATCTCAAATTATATGATTAAGTACACGATACCTACACTTATTATGTTTTTCTTTATTTTTTCATTTGTTGGATGGATTTGGGAAGTTATGCTCAACTTAGTGCAAAATGGAGAATTTGTCAATCGTGGAACAATGCATGGACCTTGGCTCCCTATTTATGGTAGCGGAGGCATATTGATTTTGACTGTACTTTATAAATTGCGTAAAAGCGCTATAATACAATTTTTTTCAGCAATTGTACTTTGTGGGATTGTAGAATATTTTACAGGTTTCGCATTAGAACTTATGAGTGATGGCACCAAGTGGTGGGATTATAGTGGTTTTTTTATGAATTTACACGGTAGAATATGTGCTGAAGGTTTGATAGTTTTTGGACTAGGAGGCATTGCGGTAGTATATGCTCTTGCGCCTACACTAAATAATTACATAAATAAAATTAATCATAAAATCTTAATAGCTATAACTTGTATCTTAGTCATTATCTTTGCTTTCGATGGTTTGTACTCTTTAAAAAATCCAAATATTGGAAAAGGCATCACATCAGGCCAAATCGATTCTACTTTAGAATTTATTTCAAATACAAATCCTTTTTAATTTATTTAGATTCAAAAAACCAGGGGTGACTTTAGTCGCCCCTGAAAAATTTTTAAAAAATTATTTCAATATTAAAAACTTTCAATAAGACAATTTAATTAACACTACAAATTTGCGTATTATCGTTAAATGGGTGTGTAATTAAATCCTTATTTTCTAAATTTTCATTATGCATATAGACAGCTGAAATGCTACTACTATTGTACGTTTTGAAATAATATATACCTTTAGCAGCATTTATACAACATGAATAAACAGTTATATCATATTTTTCACCGTCTAATACACTTCCACGAACCATCGCAACAGCATCAAGCATATGAAACATCTGTGTTATAGATGCAACTTCTGTTCGTTCTGTAGCAGCATTCGCTTTTAGAAAATATGCCTTGACAAATCTAGATTGCGATGAGTAATCACCAGGCAAACCTAACGCTCCTAGCCCCATACAATAATGATCTAGTTCAATTTCTTTTGTCATTGTATTTACGGGGTTTTTATTTGATAAATGCATATAATTATTAAGATTATGTAACTGCATATCAAATGAAGGATTATTTGTCATTACCGACGTTTTATTTTCGTATATGTGCATCCCAGTTTTAGTGCATTCTATGACTAATGAAGATTCTTTATCTGAAATTATGAAATGCAAAGTAGGTACGGGTAAGTTTGGTATAAACGGAGTATCTGTAACATTTATCTGTTTTAAAAGTTCACTAGCCTCTGTAAGATTAGCTGCTTTACACAAGATGTACGGTATAAATTCATTTGCAGTTACGTTGTCTTTTGTAGTGTCGCTTTTATTGAATGAAGCAAGTTCTGGAAAATTCAATCCTGCCATATACAAACCTTTTTCATTTACAGCTTCTGCAAAAAGAGGATAGTTATTTACAACCATTGCAGCACCCATTATAGCATGATGCGTCTCTATACTTTGCATTTCTTTAAAAACAAAAACATAATTTCTTGGAACAACAACAATTTTCCTGTCAAAATCAAAACTAATGTCCATATTTCTTCCTACATATAAATCCCCATTATTCCATGCTATCGATGTACACATGACTTACCTCCAATTTATATTTTATCAGCCTCAATATGATATGTGATATCAATTACTGAAGCATAAATACGTGCTTCTCTATTTTCGTTTATAGCTACTTTTCCATTTAATCTATACGAACGTTCCTCGCCTGATTTTATTATAAATTTAGTAGTAACTTCCATCAAAGCATAAGGGTCTATGCGCATTTGTTCTTGCAAAATTTTGCATTGTTTTCAAAAGAATTGTAGCAATCAAGGCTACTATATCAAATGCCTTCTTAAATGTCAATATATTAAAAAAATATTAAAAGCAAGGATGCGGCGATTTACCAGATCCTTGCTCAACTGCTAGTTTATTTTTACTATAATACTTCTTTGGTCGGTAAAGTAAATTGTTCAAGTGATTGTTGCAAGCCTATGGCTTGTGATGATAGTTGGTTACTTAGCATATCACCTTGACTTGAAACATTAGTATTTTCCTCTACTATTTTTGTAATATTATATAGCTCTTCAGACACTCTTGAAATCATTTCAAATTGTTCATCAGAAGATCTTACTACCTCTTCCATCATAGATGTAATTCTATTCGAATTTTCTCCAACCTGCATAACAGTAGTAGTTGTGATTTCAGCTTTTTTCAAGCTATTTTCGATAGATGCACTAACAGTGCCTATAAGATGTGACGTATCTCTAGCAGCTCTTGCACTACTTTCAGCCAAAGACCTAACTTCACCCGCAACAACAGCAAACCCACGCCCTGATTCTCCTGCACGTGCAGCTTCTACAGCTGCGTTTAATGCTAAAATATTAGTTTGGAATGCTATTCCATCAATAGTTTTTATTATAGCTTGTATTTCATCTGACAAATTCTTTGTAGTTTTCATTTCTTCCAATAGTGAGCCTATTTGTTTTTGACCTTCTCCTAGCATTATACCTGTTTCAGAAATCACATGATTAGTTTCTGTTACGATATTTTTGCTGTTATTCACTTGATTCGAAATTGAGCCAACTGCGCCTGACAAAGAATTTAATGCTCTTGTTTGCATTTCCACACCATCAGTTAATCCACTCGAAAATCCACTCATCTGGCTAGCACCTAAATGAACTTCAGCAGAAGCATATTTAATTTGATTAACAACAGTACTTGTTGCATCTAATACATTTGCAATATTTATTGCAAGTTTATCTTTATTAGAAAGCGGCGCAATAGATGTAGTATAATCTTTTTCTGCCATTTTAGAAACCACGTCTGAATAAACGTTTAATCTGGTCTGCAATTTTTGAGTTGAAGAAAAAATTGTCCCTATTTCATCTTCAGTCAAATATTCTTCAGGTATTTCTACTTCCATGTCCCCTGTGTCGGCTATGTGTGAAACAGTTTCAGCAACTATCGAAAGCTTATTACCAATACCTTTTACCACTCTGTGAATCATTGAAAAAATCAAAACGATAATAAGTAAAGCAAAGATTACGTTGAAAATAATAGTAGACAAAACAAGTCTATCTTTAACGACAATAGCTTCATTCGCCTTACTATTTTCTTCTGCTAAAAGTTCTTCCATGCTACCAAAAAAATCATTTGCAACAGGAGTAACACTACGAAGAGCCTCTAAAGCTTCTACATCTTGTCCACCTTCGTTTTTTAGATCAGCAGATAAAATCATAGAATCTGTATACTGATCCTTCCACCTTATAATATTAGCGAAATCAGTAGCTTCTTGCCCATCTAATTTACTATGATAATTCTCCATTTTTTCATCTAAAGTATTGAATGCAGTTATATATCTATCATATAAATCCATACGAGCCTCTTCATCTTCTTGTAATAGTATATCACGTCCAAGAACACGGCATAAGTACATGTTTTCAATCATTTCATATACTTCAAGCTCACTTGCAACATTGTTTTCTAAGATATTAGAGTAACTAAAATTAACAAGGTAGTTTGCCATAAGTGATGAAAACATCAAAACAAGTACAACTATCGAAACAATAATTTGAACGGGCATAAATTTTGCGTTTAAGTTAGCGTTTTTTTCCCAATTTGCGTATTTTTTTAACATTATAAAATCCTCCGTAATTTAGAACATAATAAACCAACACCTAAAAAACAGTAGGTATAGGTTGTAAAAATGCAAAAGAATATAAATTTATTATTTTAAATAAAAATGCATTGCCGTTTATTTTATAATATCATATTAAACAATTTTTTTCAATAACAATTTAAATATTTAGTATAAATCTTTTACATTTAACAATAGCAAATTGATAGAACTAACACTTTTCTTCTTTTGATTCAGTTTTTCTCACTATGCAGTGCTTCCTATGAAAACTTATTCCATATGCTACGGATTTTCTGTAGACTTTTCTTATTACTCCGTCTTCATAAATCTATGTATTCGGCAACTATTTCCGCTCTTGTTGCATTTTATGTTATAATCTGTTTCCTACAAATACTTATCAAAAAGCTCCCTTATAGCTTTAATGGCATCGCCTATATCTTCTGGACGTTCTTGGTCATCAGTCCATCTAAATTCACCGCCACCTGCGTAGGAAAAGCTAAGTTCTTGGCTGAAATGGCTGTCGGTCGCGAAGTGAAACTCCTCTATCTTCTCCATGCTAGCAAAGCTCTCCATATTGTGTTCCTCAATCAGCGTCACAAGGTCAGCAGACAACGTTGCAAGTTCTTCGTCGGTAAGTATATGCACTTCATCGTAATGTTCACCGTTCGGCTCGTCGATAATGCGAATGGAAAGTTTATTGCTAAATCCCAACAAGTAGTAAGTAGTTTCTTCGCGACTATTTTCCGCCATATCATTTCTGCTTGATACACTATAACTAAAAGTTTTGATCTTGTTCATGTTATCCTCCTCGTCTATTATATTTTCTGTTGTGTCACTACAACCGATAAAAAACAGGGCGCATGTAAGAATAACCATCAATATCTTTTTCATCTTCATCCTCCTTAAAGATTACCAGATCGCCCACCGTGAGATCCTTCATAACTGCTCCTTGTGCTTCCACTGCTTCTGTGTACAGCATAATGTGATGTTTCGGTTTGGGTAGAAATTAGATTATTGCATAAATCATGCTGTTTATTAATGTATACCATTGTTAGAGTCATCTTTTAAGATAAACTGTCCTGCAAGATTTTTCAACATATTAGATTGTCCTGACAATTCTTCACTTGCGGCTGCACTCTGTTCTGCTGTAGAAGCGTTTATTTGCACAACTGTAGAGATTTGTTCAACACCTACATTTATTTGGTTTACAGCATTTGCTTCCTCGGCTGAAGTTGCAGTAATAATTTCAACTAAAGCACCTAACTCTTTTGCATTTTCAAGAATTATATTTACTGATTCTGAAGTGGCAGTTGCTATTTTGTTTCCGTTTCTAACTACAGAAATAGTATCATCTATCAAGACAGCTGTGTCTTTTGCAGACTGAGCCGACTTTGTAGCAAGGCTACGCACTTCATCAGCTACCACTGCAAAACCCTTGCCTGCTTGCCCTGCTCTTGCAGCTTCAACTGCTGCATTGAGAGAAAGGATATTTGTTTGAAATGCAATGTCATCTATAGCCTTGATGATTTTTTCTATTTCTTTTGACTTGTTATCAATTTCTGACATTGCTTTCATCATTTCATGTATTTGTCCCGCAAATGAAGTAAAGGCTTCGATTGCCTTTTGGTTAACCAAATCAGCATTTTGCACATTTTGATAGTTCAAATTAATCTTTTGCGTTATTTCTTCAATCGTTGCAGACAATTCTTGAACAGAAGAAGCTTGTTCAGTTGCCCCCTGTGCCAAAGATTGAGAACCTACCGATACTTGCTCACTTCCCGAGCTAACTTGTTCGGCCGCTGTGTTAATTTGAAACAATGTGTCAGACAAGTTGTTTGTAATTTTATTATATGCATCTACAAGAGGTGCTAAATCTCCGATAAACAGATTATTTTCTTTACCTGAATATGTAAAATTTCCATTTGCAATGCTATTCATTCCAGAACTTAACTCTGTAACAATGGAGTATAGTGTAGTCACAATAATTTCAGTAGAATTGGATAATATCCCTATTTCATCTTTCGTATTAATTTGAGGCACTTTAGATTGTAAATCACCTTTTGCAAGTAATTCCAGCCTAGCTGCACATAATCGAATTGGCTTTGAGACTTTTTGGATGATTAGGTACATACTAAAAACCATAGCTAAAAACAATATTATAATACCTATCACTACATTGCTGATTAAATCTGAAATTAGTTGTGGAGTAATTTGGTCTATTCTGACGCCAGAAAATAACACTCCAATCACTTCGCCCATATCATCTATTAAAGGCACATATGAACACAAGTGAGGTACACCTAAAATTTCCGCTTCACCTATGTATGATTCTTTACCTTTGATTACAATATCAGAGATTGTTTTACTAAGTTGTGTGCCTACAGCTCGTTCTCCATTATTGATAACAGTTGTATAAAGCCTTATATCATCTTTGAATATAGTATATTCAGCTCCCGTATCAGCTTTTAATCCATCTAAAAACGCTGTCCTATCAGTTGTAAAAGCATCTTCTTCATCACCTAAGTTTCTTGATAAGATATTTGTGCCTGTTATACATTTTTCTGTTGATATATCATATAATAAGTTATAATTTTCAACATAGTTTACCACGGATAATATTGACACTACAAGTAAAACTACAATGCATATCATTAGGTTAATTTTAAAAGCAATACTCTTTGTTTTCCTATTTTTTTTACTTGTTGTATGACTCATCCTGTTTTTTTCCAAAATTAAAATCTCCTTATCTTAATAAAATTTCTATTTTCATTTTTTATTAATTTTTCTATTCCATATTTTTTTGTGCATATTCATTAATCATTATATTTATTAACACTAGCTTATAACAAGTATACACAAATAACAATAATAAATCAAGTATTATTAAGCCATTTCTATTTACACCTAAGGAAAAAAGATAAAATATGACACTGGATACACTAATATTCGTATAGATAGATGACTATTTTACATTTGCTCTTTTACCTTAGAATTTAACACATTAAGACATATCTTAAATCAAAAATGAGGTAATATGGATTTCCACACTCCTCATTTTAATAAATATTAAAACAGTAACAACTGTTAGTTTTAAGCTATTTTTGTGATGCCAGCATATTTTTTGTGCTATTTTTGCAAATCTTGTTCGATCGCAACATAATGCGTTCGCCTTTTGGATCTTTAAATATAGTTTTCTTAAATCCCAATTTTTCATAAAGTTTAATCGCTGAAAAATTGTTTTCATGGACTGACAAATATATTTTTTTGCAGGCATAATCTACATACATTTTTTCAATTATCAACCCCATTGATTTTTCGCCATATCCTTTGCCTTGGTAGTTTTTATCAATCATAAATCTATCTAACCATACTTTTGAAGAAAACAAATGCCTATTTTCACCATGCATAGCAAATCCTATTAAAACATCATCTACATAAATACCAAAGAAGTTCCATTTGATATTGTATGCATCATTTTTGGCATCATTCAGGCATTCTTCTGAAGTTTCTATAAAGTGATTCTGCTCATTATGAACCGATAATCTCTTAATTGTATCCCATTTTTCTTTTTCTAAATATTTAATGCTTAATCCGTTAAATTTGTCCATACATCACTCTATCCTCAGTTTTGATTTTCTTAAAAAATTTTCATTGGCATAAATTTTATAAGTCTTTTTGCCTTTACAGTGTCATAATTCTTATCTGTAGATAAAATATCAATAAAAGGAGTTTTAAAACCTGCTTTTATTCCTGTATGGATAAAACCGTTTCGCTCATAAAAAGTAAGCCGTTTAACTCTTTGTTCATAATTCTTAGCCGATTTATCCTCCATCGTTTCAATAAAAAGTGTTATCGACTTATTAGGATATTTATCAAATAATATTTGTAATAATTTTGAGCCATAGCCTTTTGAATGTATTTCATCGTTTACTGCGATATAAAATACAAACAAAGTATCTTCTGACTCTATTGTAAATAAAATTCCTACAAACAAATCATTGTCATAATATACGTTAAAATCATAATTTTTCTTTAATGTCAATAATATTATTAACCACATCGGCATTAATTCTTCTTTTGGAAAAACTCTTTTCATAAACTGACAAATTTCTTTGTAGTTAGAAAGTTTTCTTGATAGTTTTTTTTCTGTTAAATTCATGTAATACTCTCCTATAAGTTAATATTGATAATGTGACTTATTCTTTTTATAGAAATAAAAAGATACTATGATAGCTAGAAATTCCGCTACTGGTACAGCTACCCACACTCCATTAAGATTAAATACTTGTGGTAAAATAAGAAGAGCTATAACAATAAATACTAAGCTTCTTAAAACAGAAATTGTTGCTGATACCTTTCCATTTGATAATGATGTAAACATTGCCGAAAAGAAAATATTGAAACCCATGAACAAGTAAGCTGGTAGGAATAATAGAAGCCCATTTTTTGCCATTTCAAATGTCGTGCTTTCTCTTGAAATAAAGATGCTGACTGCTTCATCAGCAAACAAAACAGACAAGATAATTACTAAAATTGAAGCTACCGAAACAATTTTTAAACTTTGTATTATCACTTTATGCAACCCATTATGATTTTCTTCTCCGTATTTAAATGCAATTATTGGTGCTACACCTATTGTATATCCTACATAGATTGCACTTTGAAACATTTGTATATATATAATTACGCTTATAGCTGCAACTCCAGCATCTCCTACTAGATTCATCAAGATAAAATTAAACATCATTGTTGTAATCGAAGTAGCAAGCGAGCCCACAAGTTCAGATGAACCATTAAACATGCTTTGACCGAGTGTTTTTATATCAAGTTTTGGCTTCACAAAATGAAGCACACATTTTTTGTTAAATATAAAATAGAAAAATCCAATTATTCCTGGAAGCGCATTTCCTATACCAGTTGCAAGCCCTGCACCAGTGATCCCCATATTTAACAGGTTAGGTGAAATAAAAATATAGTCGAGAACTATATTTGTTATACCACCTGCAAGGCTTAATAATAGACCAAACATTGGATGTCCTGCTGTTATCATAAAAGATTGAATAAAAACCATAAAAAATACTGGAGTCAAAAACCCTGCCAAACTAAGCATATAATCTTTTGTAATAGAATACAGATTATCGCTTACGTTCAACAAGCTAAGAAGTTCGTTAGGAAAAATTAAAACAACTGCTGTAAGTAATATACCAAGTATACAACCGATGATATAAATTACTGTTAAAAATTCCTGTGCTTCCCTTTGTTTTCCTTGTCCTAATAATTTTGCAATTACTGCATTTCCACCTGTTGCAAACATAAGTCCAATTGCCATTACTATACCAAGCAAAGGCATTACTAAGTTGACTGCTGCTAGGGCGCTTTCACCAACAAACGCTGATACAAAGACACCATCTATTATCGAGTATGTTGACATAAATATCATCATGAACATACTCGGCATTGTGTATTTTAAAAGTTCTGTCATGCTAAAGTTTTTTGCTAATGGGCTATTCATTTTCTTTTTCCTCACTTATATCATCAAACATCAATTCTGATAAATATTCAATCATTTCACAAAAAGTATTTGATTTTTCTTCGCCAAATCTTTCTAAAACTCTACGCTCAATCTCATCCTCATAATCTGCAGTTAATTCGTAGTCTTTTGGGCCGTCTGGATTTATAGACAGATAAAACACTCTTTTGTCTATTTCACTTTGTGTCCTTAAGATATATCCTTTTTTACATAATTGATTAATTTTTTCTGTCACCGATGGACGAGTAATTTTTAATAAATCGGCAATTTGCGAAGAAGTATATTTGTTAGGGTGTGCCTCGATTATATTAAGATAAAGAGTGTCGTGATATGAAAGAACACTCTTTTTGTCGTAAGAATAAAGACGTTTAAGTTCATATAATGCCGTATCATGTGTTATTTTGTGCAATGCTTTTTTTAATTTTCCGTTCATTTTTACTCCTTTTTAATTACATTTCAATATGATTATTTTTAACTAACTACTTTATACTAATTATATTAGCCTAATCATTTGTTTATGTCAAGAAGTTTTTTCATAAGAACTAGTTTTTTTTATTCATGCAATTTTTTTATTGCACTTTACAATAAATCTCATCTTACTTAATTTGCTTTTTAGAACTTGAAATAACATCTTAATTAATATTTGTATAAAGATAGTGAAAATACACCTTGATATCGCTTGAAACTACTATACATTTTTTGGTATAATGTTATAAAGAAAATTCAAACAATTTTCATAGGTTGATGTTTTGTGTTAGCGTGATGATTGTTTATATAATAAGGAGATATTATAAATGCCAGGTTTAATGATACATTTAATTTTAGCAAAAAAAACAAATTTGACAGATAATCCTATTTTTTATCTTGGAAACATTGCACCTGATGCAGTGACTGATTGGAAAACAAAAGATAAAACACACCTCCGAACATTAGAAAACAGAGAGCCTGCATTACTTGAACTTAAAAACAATTCAACTAATGATTTTTCATTAGGAATGTTATTACATTTATTTCTTGATTGGAAATGGGATATTCAAATTAGAGATGAATTTATAAAAAAAACAGGTGAAAACTGGTTTGTTTTATATAGAAACGAATTAGCCATTTCAAGTAGTTATGCATTTAACACTACTGATTGGGCAAAAGCAATTTGGAATGATATTGATACCATTCCAATTAATGATTATGGAAAAGTTCCAGGAGCTACATCCTTAGAAGTAAAAAACTTTTTACACTTACACCACATATGGCACAAAGAAAATATTTTAAATCAGTCTAAATATTTCTCTAAAAATTTAATTGAAGAATTTACTGATAAAGTAGCATCTGAGTTTTTATCGTGGATAAAATAGTTACAATTACGGCATATACAAAAATCTTTCTGCTACTATATTTTTTGATAAAATTTATTGGAACGCGGTGAGGTAGTAAAACATTCAAGCTATATCTCGTCATAATAATGTACGTACAGTTACACCGTTTAGATTAGCTTCGTTGCTTCGTTTGTTTTCATTTTATGACTACTTTTAGTGTTTTTAACTAACTTTTTTTGTTTGTGGCACTTGCAACCTCATCTACCGCTATAACATCCAGTATTACCACATCATAATCAGTGCTTATAACATAACAAAAGGCAAGGTATTTAGGATAGTGTATCCAAAAATCTTGCCCTGTCAAAATTAGATTACATCAAATTTATGCTATATTGCTTTTTCTCTATAAGTAGTGCCTTAAAATCTCCTACATTCATAGGTTTAGCAAAATAGTATCCTTGTGCATAGTCACATCCTATGCTTTGTAGCCATAGTGCCTGTGATGCAGTTTCTACGCCTTCGGCAACTACTTTCATCTTAAGGTGTTTCGCCATATTAATAATATCAGTAACTACAATAATGCTATTTCCTCCTTGGTCTTTGAGATCGAAAAACGCCTTATCAAGTTTTAATATGTCTGCTTCGATAGACGACAATCTATTAAGTGAAGATACTCCCGCACCAAAGTCGTCAATGGATATTGCAAACCCAAGTTTTTTAAATTGCTTAATAGTGGAAAGAAACTGTTCGGTATTTGCTTCAACCGCACTTTCAGTGATTTCAAGCTCTATCATATCTTTGCTGATATTATAAAGAGATAAAACATCTGTTACACGACGTACAATATTTTTAGAAAGCACTGTGTGTGCTGATAGGTTCACCGAAATACAAGGTATATCCATCATATGACAGTTTTTCTTTAAACACTTGCAAACTTCTTCCAACACAAACAAATCTAAATATGAGATAAATCCATTTTTTTCAAAAATAGGGATAAATTCATCGGGATATATTTTTTCTCCAAACCTTGGTGTCCAACGCACAAGTGCTTCTGCACCACTAATAGTTAATGTATTGAAGTTAATTTTCGGTTGATACTCAACACTAAATTCACGATCTTTGAGTGCTTGTTCCATTCTAAACGTGATATTAATTTTATTTTCGTACTGCTTGCGCATTGTAGCATCAAAAGTAATAAAAGTTGTTCTATGTTGAGACTTACCCTCTAACCTTGCATTGTCAGCGTATCCCATAAGGGCTGTTATTTTCGCTTTAACATCGTCAATAATCACATTACCAAAAGAAAGCGATACTTTATACTTCGCATTTATATTATTTTCTATTGCAGGTAAAATATTGGTTCGGTATATCTGAAATATTGTATTGCCTTCGTTAATACGTCTAAATATTAAGAATTGATCTGCTATTCTTCTGCAGATAATAGCATCTGTTCCTTCAAATGCTTTCTTTAGTGCATTCGCTACTGCTATTATGATAGTTGTACCTCTTTCAATGCTAAAGTGTGTATTAATAGTCTTAAACATATCAATATCGAATGAAATCAGCTCATATTCACCTGGTTTCGCTTTTTCAACAATCTCTTCTGCAGTCACTCTGAACTTGTTTATTGACATTAACCCAGTCATAGGATCAGTGTTATATGATTGTAGTAGGATTTCTTTTTTCTCAATTTGTCCCCTGTAGTAAATTGCAATAAATCCCATGATAGTGATAAAAAGAGCTAACATGAAATAATACCAATTAGCTATAAAAAATTCCCAAAAGCCAGTCTCTGGAGTAGGTAAAGCTTCGTTGGAATTAGTTTCAATTATTGCTGTGTATTTTAGCTCTGAAAAACGATCCATCACTACATTGAATATTGGGATATATTCATCAGCAATATCGTGGTTTACAAAAAGTCGCATTGGTGCAACGGTGTCTGTGTGTATCGTGGACATATTCATACCATCAAAGTATATCTCAGTATATGTAGCAGCACTTTGGGTACAAAAAACCATATCTATGTTCTTGGCTGCTAAATCATCGAGTAAATTATGCCAATCGTTATAGAAAACAAAATCAACTTCCGAGTTAACTGCGAGAAATGCATCAAAATCGATAGTCTGGTATGGGAGTGATCCGATTTTAGGCGATTTTTCTATTATTTCCTGTAGCGCAGTTGTATCTAATAACTCGTTATTTATTATTGCATACATCGGAATTTCATAAAATGTTTCGGTTAGAGCATAATGCTCGTGGTTACTGCTACCGTATAATGTAAGCAATATATCATAATCTTCATATAATTCTTGTGGGTCTTCAAGGCTGTAAGGGTGATAGTTTACGTCAAAATCATACTGTTCAGCAAACATATTTAATATGTCTGCCATAGCACCATCAGCTTCACCTTGTTCATTAGTATATGAAATTGGTGAAAATCCTGTTACGTAACCGACTTCAAGTGGTCTTTGCCTTAATATGTCAATTTCTCTTTGTGTAAGTCCACGGTGGGTTACTTCAATATTTTCCGAAAGATATTTTTCCTCAAGTTCCATGAAAAAGTTGCCTTCTGTATGGATAACATCCAAAAAATAAGCATCTATAACTTCCATCAGTTCAGCATTTTCAAAACTTGAGATTAAATACAGATTGTAAACGCCAAGATTTAATATATTGTTCATCTCGTTTGATGTTGGGTCTTCGGAGTAAGCTATAAATAAATCTGCTTGTTGTTCCATATATGTTTCTGTTTCATCATAGATGTATTCAACAGAAATGTTATTAAGTTCGCAAAAGATATTAAGATTTTCAACACCGATATTTTCATCATAAACGGCTACTGTTTTGCCATTGATCGCATTAGTATCTGCATATGTAATACTCATATCCTTTGACATAAGCGCAATATATGTTTTGCTATATGGATTTTCGGAATAAAGGACTTTTTCGCTTCTTTCATCATTTTTAGTATTAAAGCCACCTACATCAACATAACCACTTTGTACAGCTTCAATCATGCTGTCGGCAATTGGTACAAATTCAAATTCTAAATCGCTATATTCAGAGATTTTTTCAAATACTTCATAGCCGTAACCTTTGTTGTTAAGGCTATCAATGTCAACAATCATATCATCAAAAGTTGAATAATATCCTACTTTTATCGGTTCACTAAAATCAAAAGAGATTCCATCAATATACGTGTTTTCATCCTCTTCTAATATTGTGTTGGCATCTTCTGTGGCGAATACCAATATCATAGGCAAAATTGCAGTTAATATAAAAGCTACGATTAAAATACTTAAAAATTTTTTCATCTTTATCTATTACCCCCTCTTGTAAATAAATTTTGTTTGTGAATCATTAAGTACCTATAAAAATGATAGCTAAAACTACGAATTGCTTCATTTAGCATAAATATAGATTTTTATGTCTAATTATAGCAAATTTTATCAAAAAAATCAATAAAAAATTAATTGGATTTGGTAGAATTGTAGGGGATGGCTCAATTTCATTTATAGTAAGTGACATTATGGTTGATTTATCATATCAAGGACAAGGAATTGGTAGTAAAATCATGAAAGAAATTGATGACTGTTTTACAAATAATTGCGATGAAGATGCTTATATAACTTTAATCGCAGTAAAACCGGCAGATAAACGTTATGAAAAATATGGTTTTGTCTATGCTGAACCATATTCAGCAGGAATGATACGCAGGAGATGAATAGTTTGCTTGCACTAATTGACAAAACATGGAATATGGTTAAATATTACATTTGCTGAATTTTGTGCAGTAATTGTAGGACTTGTTTTACTGAAAATCACTAACAAGAAACTGCACAAGAGCAAATCTGTGTCTGTTTTTCTGTAAGACGTGATTTATTGGAAATCTGTACAATACATAAGTATTATGACAACTTTTCAATCAAATCATTAAATAACTTACAGTAAATATTCTCAATATTTTCATAAACTGTATTTGCGGTGTTCTCGCTGTAAATATGAGAGGTTGTATTTCGGTCTGAAATTAAATCAATCCACTTGTTTTCATCAGTGATTAAACCAATAGAATAAGCTTCACGCATAACAGCTTTTGGGGTGTTTACTTCGGCAATACCTTCATCCAAGAGTTTTTCGCTCATAGTCTTCCATGCAAGTTCTGTACAAAACTCGAATCGATGTATTGCTCCATCTCGAACAGAAAGTGATTTAGTTTGAGAATACTCAACAACGCTTTCATTTAGCTTACCAAGCGCATTTTTTAGTTTAGATAATTTGTCACTAAATTTATCCATAAGAATAACTCCGTCTCTTTTTATGTTTTCAATCAACTCAGTATCTGTGTTAGCCGAAATATGCACAATGTCCATTTTACACCTCATTTGGATGTTAATAATTTGTTCAAGCTTGACAAAATAGATGTCATAAAATTTTTCTGGTAATTCAGTACTGTCCTAAAATCCTATCCCACTCCGCTTGACAATCTGCAAGCGCCTGTTCGGGGGTTTTCTCACCGTCAAGCACAGCTACCCCTGCTTTGGTAAGTTCTGTTAAGCACTGCTCTGCATGTGGCATATATTTTATTTCATCAATTCGTACATACGGGGTATCCTGCGATACAGGTGCAGCAGCATATGTGCCAATTTCTTCCGCTATTTCACGGTTTTTATAAGTGATATACTTTACAAACTCCCATGCCTCATCTTTATCGCTACATTCCTCTGATATTGCGACATTAACACCATTGTCTATCATTTGGTTTGAAAAATCTTTATTTAGATTATGTGTAAATATATGCTCGGGATATACCTCATTTTTCTCTCTGGCAATATTCATATTATCAAGAGAGCCGATTAGTAGAATTGTTATTTCGTCAGAGAAATCCTTTATAACTTCTTCCTCTGTTTTTTGCGATGTACCCGGCATTACATATCCATTTGTACCGAATGTTTCAATTAACTGCATTGTTTGTAGCATTTCAGGTGTATCTACCGTGAATGTATCATTCTGCATTAAGCTACCGTTGTTTCCGTATAGAATAGGTAGTATGGTATCTGTTGTACTTTTAACAGGTTCTTTATTTGTAAGCAAAAATGACATACCGTAGTATCCTAAATCTGGGTTTGTTCCCCACTCGACAATATCAATTAAACCCTCATAATTTGTAATCATGGAAGTGCTACCAGTAAACCCAATTTCTTTATAATTGTAGAATAGCACCGAGGAGTCTGCAAACAGCGGTACACTGTATGTATCTCCGTCAATCTTGGTAAATGTATCTTGTCTGAATTCGGTGATATAATATTCCAAATCAGTGATATCCTGCTCTATTCCGGTGACATCAAGCGAGATTGCCTGTTCCATATACTCATCAAGCGAGGCTAATTTGTCAGCGTTATATAAATCCGCAGTGTGATATGAATTAACGGTGAAAATATCAGCTTTATTGTTTTCATCTAACAGATAATCCACCATTTCATCTTCTGATACGGTTATTAGATTTACCTGTGTGAGTAGGTCAATCGCATTATACTGATTTATCAGCATTTGCAGATAAGAAGTGTCCTCACCATCGACAAAGCACTGAACGAAGTTAAGTTCTTGAACTATTCGTTCGCCAACAAATGGAATAAAGATATCATTTGTAGTAAACCTTCCGGTGTGCATTTCTTCATTTTCTTCACCGGAATAGAAATACATTCTTAGCAGTATGTTCTTGCTTGCTGTGGGGTCAAAGTTCAAATCTTCGCAAATCCACGTCACGGAATTATCACCGACAACAAACTCAATATGATGTTGTGTATCGTCTACCTTTTCATGAATGTACCTTGCATTATGCGTACCGTCATCACGGCTTACACTATAGTCAAAATAAACATCCCTTGATGTCCAGTCGGGGTTTTCATGAAATTCAAGTGTAAAAGTAAATTTATTGGCTGTAATAGCATCATTGATATCTGGATGTGTGGCGGTTATTTCAAAATTGTCATAGTTCTCGATTATGGTTAATGTCATATCACCGTCTTTATTGTTTAACATATCTTCTGTAATAATTCCATCATAAGATGGTAGTTCGTAATTGTCATTAAAGGTGAAGACATCTTCTATGTCAAATTCAGCGTAGTAATTAGAGTCCTCTGGTTTTTGAGTTATAATTACGGAAGCATAATCCATATCCTCCACATTAAAGGGAAGATTTTCCCACATGAATGTAATATTGCCACCTACAATAGCGTGTTCTACCGCTATCCATTCATCGTTTGCCTCGTCACGAAAGTTGGCAGCAAAATTCTGATTGATAGTAAAAAAATATGGCCAGCCCTCTTGTTCGTCAAAATGGAAATTTACTATTATTGCACCATCGTTCGCCAAATAGCCACTGCTAATTACAGGGTGTGTAACAGTCGCATAATAACCACTACTTGTTTCGACAATAGTTAAACTGCCCTCGTCGGCTGTATTATCGGTTGACACATTCGTGACATCGCCACCGTTTGTGGTACTGCCTTGTTCGTTGCTATTTGTTGTTCCATCGCCTGTCGGTGCACCCTCGCTTGCATCACACGCCACAAGCGAGAACACCATACAAATTGCAAGTAAAAACGCAAAAATCTTTTTCATAATGACACCTTTTCTTTCTATAAATTCGCACGACATCGAGTCGCAAAATTCGTTGTATGATTGCATAACAATCCATAAATTATTATACCTATATATTAAATAAATTGCAATACAATTCATTGAAATCACAAAGGTATTATTATGTTACTCTATAATAAAACTATTTTTACAGAAATACAAATTCATACCCATACACCCTCTTGCTATTTTGACATATAGTAAGTGGATTTTTTATTTTGCAGGTTAACACCCCACCGTTTTTATGACATATAGTGAGAGGTTAAAAATTCACACCCATACATCCATCCGATTTGACAGCTATTGTTTGAGGGGTGTGTGGTATGCGGTCTTTCAACATCAACAAGCCGTTATCCTTTAGGGATAGCAGATACATTTTTAGCAGTAAATTTGAGTATATAATGCCGTCTTGCATACTTTCCAAAACTGACATTATTTCGGTTTGGAAAAAGTTCTCTTTTAGTTTCAAGTAGTAATATCTTCGACTATCGCTCATCTTCATTGCTCCTTTGGGGTTGTGGGGTAATGATGATTGATAGATTGATTATTTGTGCTGTTGGTGGCTTGTTTTGCGTGGTTATTGCACGCTGGGGGGAAGATAAAATATCGGTAGGCTCTATGTGTACCGATACTTGGGGTAGTGTGTTGTTATTGTTATTCATTGGGTTGCTCCTTTCGTTTTTGGGTATGAAAAAACCACCTCCGAAGAAGTGGTTTAACTGTTTAATTAGATTTATTTTGTTTGGTATTTGTTGGGCTTCGTTGGTGTGGAGTGTTTGCTCATTTTATTCAATCATTGTTAAGATGTATTCTTCGATGTCATCAAGATTTTTTGCGTTGCGAATGCTTTCAAAAGCCCACTCAGCAAACACTAAGCCATTTTCGGTTTCTAAAAAGGCAAATCGTTCACCATCAAGCAACCCATAATCTACAATTTCCCTTTTATCAAACCAAACATCATTTTGTTGCCACATAGCTGTTTCATCATCAAGTATAAGGGGCATAAATACTCCCGTCATACCGACACGGATTTGCGGAATTACATCAACTCCCGCCATAGCAAATCCCTCAACATCAATAGGCAAAGGTAATAGTATTTTTATTTCTTCGCCCGCCTGTAAATCGCCCCTGTATATTTCTTGAATGGAAATAGTAGCAATAGATCGATACGCAACATCACCGTCAAAATCAATCTCGATATTTTCAATATCGTTTACTGTACCTTTGATAATGGCAGTGTTATAGTTATTGAATATTTCTTCTTCTGTTAAGTAAACAAGGCTATTTCCGGTTGACGGCACATTTTCTTGTGAAAAGTCAACCAATTTTACAGTTAGATTTTCACCTTTGAAAAGAATATCACCTTTTGGGAATAGGCTGTATGCTCCGACAATTACAACCGCAAAACAAGCGGCTATACTCGCCCATTTTACCCAACTTTGATTTTTGTTTTTCTTTTGATAGCTTATAGCTTCACCTATGTACTTATCACCAATCTCGCCCATAGCTTCGGAAAACTTTTTAGAGTTCATATTAAAACCTCTCTTTCAATTAAGTATTGTTTCATCTGCCCTCGAATACGTGAAAGTCTGACGGATATATTTTTCTCGCTTAGTCCTACACGCAGGGCGATGTCTTTGTAAGTATCGGAAAACCAATATCGCCTTAGAAATATAACACGATTTTCTACTGACAGCGTATCTAAAAAACTTTCAATGATACGGGCAAGTTCTTTTGCTTCAAGTTCAGCTTCAACCGTGTTCGGTGACGATAAGTATGCTTCAAGTTCTGAAATTGCTACATCATAAACACTATTTCGCTTTTTTGCAATATTAGAATTGTAGCGTTTAAGCGAAACATTCCGTACAATTTTACAAACATAGGTAAGTAGTGGATTAGGATTTGTCGGTGGAATAGCGTTCCACACTCCTAAATATGCGTCATTCACACATTCTTCTGCGTCTGCACGATTATTTAATATACCAAATGACAGCTTATGACATACCTTACTATACTTTGTGTCAAGTTCCTTTAGTGCAACTTCTGAACGCTCGAAAAATAACGGAATGATTTCTTCATCTGTTTTCATTATTAACCGCCTCCTTTCTGGGCTTCACTTATATACTACGGTTTTAATCGCAAATACTACATAAAAGACTAAATTATTTTGAAATAGCTGTTTGCAAAAAGCAAACAGCTATACTAAAGGGTATATAAATAATCTCTCAGTTACCCGCAACTGAAATCAATCGCAGAATAACTAAACTTTTCTTTATCGCTCTAACTCGTCATCTTCTGTATCTTTAGT
>CAYJLG010000020.1:0-49512 GCA_964371035.1 uncultured Clostridia bacterium
AAATTACTCAAAAAAAGAGCTATATCACAAAATCATTGTGATACAGCCCCTTTTTTATTGTATTTGTGTTAACAATATGTTTAATGCTTGAAATTTCAAATAAAAAATCTTCTTAACACAATCTTAACACAGAGTTAACAAATTAAAAACATATAAGTTTTCTCTAGTGTTATTATATGCACATATTAATTAAACATTTAAGGAGATTAAAATGCAAAACAAAAAAATTAGAAGATTATTAGCGGTTGTGCTGGCTACAGTAGCACTTATTTCTACAGGTTGTTCATCAGATAATGGAGCAGATTCAGCAAACGGAGCAACAAATCAAGAAGATCAAGGAAGTGCGAATTTATCAGGAGATATTAATGCAGGAGGATCTACATCGGTAGAATCTGCAGCACTGGCTACAATGGAAGAGTTTAAGGCTCTTAATCCAGAAGTAACATTTGTATATGATGCAACAGGTTCATCTACAGGGATTAAAAATGCAAAAGATGGTACGTATAAACTTGGATTTTCTTCAAGAGATTTGAAAGAAGAAGAAAAAGATGGAATAACTTTTGAAGCTATAGCACTTGACGGTATTGCATTAGCAGTAAATCCTGCAAATGGCGTTGAAGATTTAACGCTAGAACAAGTTAAAGATATTTACTTAGGAGCAATAACAAATTGGTCAGAATTAGGTGGAGTAGACGCAGACATAGTAGTTGTGTCAAGAGAGAGTGGATCGGGTACAAGAGGTGCATTTGAAGAAATAGTAGGATTTGAAGATTCTTTAACAGACAAAGCTATAATTAAAAATGGAAATGGTGAAGTTGCTACATACTTAACTAGTGAACCAAACGCAATTGGATATATTTCATTTACTACATTAGAAGAAAATGCAGATAGTGTAAAAGGGTTGACTGTTAATGGTGCAAAAGCCGATGTAGCAAGCGTTCAAGATGGATCTTATCCAATATCTAGACCTTTCATGATGGTTTATGATGAAGCTTCTTTAAACGCTGCTGAAAAGGCATACGTAGATTTCTTATTCTCAGAAGAAGGACAAGACATCATAGAAGATACTGGAGCTATAAGAGTTAAATAGCGTTACTACTCACAGTTAACATATGTACCCCAAAGGAAAAAATTGACTGTGCGTAATAACTAAATAGAAATAAAATTTTAAACTGATGAGGTTGTTATGAAAAGCAAAAATAATACATATGCAATATTAGATAAAATTTTCAATGCAATATTTTTAATATGTGCTTGTATAGCCGTAATAGCAGTATTTTCAATAACAATATTCATCTTTGCACGTGGTATTCAACCATTTCTGCCAGGTAATGCCGAGGGAAATTATTCGTTGATAGATTTTATTACAGGTCTTGAATGGAAACCTTCGACAGGTACATTTGGAATTGGATATATGATAATAGCATCAATTTTTTCTACGATAGGGGCTCTTGTAATTGGAGTTCCTATCAGTATATTTACAGCAGTGTTCATAGCAGAATTAGCGCCTAAAAAAATAGCAATAATTCTTAGAAGTGTTATTGAACTACTAGCAAGCATACCGTCAGTACTTTATGGTGTGTTTGGATATGCTGTGATTATCAGAATAGTAAGATTAATTTCACCGTATAGTATAGGTGATTCGATGTTAAGTGTAATTTTGATATTGTCAATGATGGTATTGCCTACTATAGTTAGTATCAGCGAAAATGCTATTAGAGCGGTGCCTTCAGCCTATAAAGAGGCTGCATACGGTCTAGGAGCAAGAAAAACAGAAGTTATTTTCAAAACTATTTTACCTGCGGCAAAGAGCGGTATTTTAGCTGCAGTTGTGCTAGGAGTGGGAAGAGCAATTGGAGAAACCATGGCAGTTATTTTAGTAGCAGGAAATCCAGAAGGAAACATTCCTACCAATATTTTTGATCAAGTTAGATTAATAACTAACAATATAGTTTTAGAACAAGGTTATGCTGAAGGATTACACGAAGAAATGTTGTTTGCTACTGGATCTGTGTTGTTCTTATTCATTGTAATAGTAAACTTAACTTTATATAAAATTCAAAAGGGGATGAGCTCAGAAAAATGATAAATAGAAAATTAAAAGAAAATATTTTCAAAACACTTATTATATTAGCAGGAGCTATATCTTTAGGACTACTTTTGATAATTGTTGGGTTTATTTTTATTAATGGTATGAGTTTAGTAGATATTGATTATTTGCTGACAGACAACAACTCTTCAACTCAATATGTTACAGTGGGACAGACAGGTAGTTTGTTTGAAAAACCTAACGACATTGAAGAAGGAAGCTTCTTTTTAGAAAATTATGGCATTACATTGAAAATGGCTGAAGACGAAGAAGGTTTTGAGATAACTCATATATCAAAAGATTCTCCTGTGTTATATGGAGTGAATAACTCAAACAAAGAAGTTGAAATAAAAGAAAAAGATGTAATTAAAAAGATAGATAGTGATGACTGGGACGAGATTACAATTGAAGAAGCTGCTGAAATGATTAATTCAAGCAATAGAGTTAAATTAAAAATAACTACTCTAGGCGGTGGGATTTATCCTATGTTAGTTACTACATTGATATTGATAGGTCTTTCTCTATTGATTGCAGTTCCTATTGGAGTATTTGCATCAATATACTTAGTAGAATATGCAAAAGAAGGTAAGTTCGTTAAAATAATTAGATTTGCTACAGAAAGTTTGGCGGGTATACCTTCTATAGTTTATGGCTTGTTTGGAATGATATTTTTTGTAAAGTTTTTAGATTTTGGACAATCGATGATTTCGGGAAGTTTAACACTTAGTATAATTTTGCTTCCAACAATTATAAGAACGACAGAAGAAACTTTAAAAACAGTTCCACCAAGCTATAAAGAAGGATCTTTTGCTTTAGGTGCAAATAAACTTCAAACTTTATGGAAAGTAATAATGCCAAACACGATTTCAGGAATCTTGGTCGCAGTATTATTATCAATAGGAAGAATAGTTGGAGAATCTGCAGCGTTGTTGTTTACTGCTGGAACATTTGCTAAGATACCAGAAAGCATATTTGATCAAGGTGCAACGCTTACTGTTAGAGCATATATGGAAGTTAAAGAATATGGAAACGTAGAAGCTGCATGTGCCATGGGTATAGTATTATTGGTTGTGGTATTTATGCTAAACATACTTGCAAAACTGATAACTTTTAAATTAGAGAAAGGTAAAAAATAAATGGAAATAATAAAAAATGAGAAGATTAAAGTTAGAAATCTTGATTTTTATTACGGAGATGTTCAAGCGTTAAAAAATATAAATATGAGCATTAAAGAAAAAAATGTTACAGCTTTTATAGGACCAAGTGGATGCGGAAAGTCAACTTTTTTAAGAACTATAAATAGGATGAACGATTTAATTGACGGAACAAAATTAAATGGTATAATAGAATTAGACGGCGTAGATATTTATAAAGACGCAGACGTAATAGAATTGAGAAAAAAAGTAGGGATGGTGTTTCAAAAACCTAATCCATTTCCTATGAGCATTTATGAAAACATTGTTTATGGCCCTAAATTGCACAGCAAAAAAACTAAAGCGGAATTAGATGAAATAGTTGAAAAAAGTTTGGTTGGAGCTGCACTTTGGGACGAAGTAAAGGATAGACTTAAAAAAAGTGCATTAAGCTTATCGGGTGGACAACAACAGAGATTATGTATAGCAAGAGCGTTAGCTGTAGAACCAGAAATTTTGTTGATGGATGAACCAACCAGTGCACTTGATCCTATAGCAACAGGCAAAATCGAAGATTTGATGTTTGAATTGAAAAAGAATTATACTATAGTAATAGTTACACATTCTATGTATCAAGCAGCGAGAGTTTCTGACGATACTGCATTTTTCTTGTCAGGAGAAGTTGTTGAGTTTGATGAAACAAAGAAAATATTCTCCAACCCATCAAATAGAAAAACAGAAGAATATGTAACAGGAAGATTTGGTTGATAATAGTTAGGAATTAGAAGGAAACGAGGTTTTTTTGATGAGAGAACAATATACTAAAGATATGGATAAAATAAATGAAGAAATACTTTACTACGGTATAATGGCCGAAAAAATAGTAGGGATGGCAATAGATTCTTTAATTAATAGAGACAAGGATTTAGCGTTAGAAACAATAAAGTTTGAAAGAGAAATGGACAGGTTTGCTGATGAACTTGAAAATAGATGTATTGAAATGTTAGCATTGCAACAACCTGTGGCAAAAGATTTAAGAACTCTAGCATCAGTAATTAAAATAATAACTGACCTCGAAAGAATTGGTGATTTGAGCGAAAATATTGCAGAAATTACTATGAAAATAGCAGATGAAGAATTTATAAAACCACTTATCGACATACCGAATATGGCAAATATTTCCAAGGAAATGATTAATAAAGCTTTAAATAGTTATGTAAACGAAGATGCCAACCAAGCATATAAAGTTTTCATGATGGATGATATAGTAGATAATATTTTTAAAGAAGTAAATACAGAAGTTTTCTATTTAGTCAATAAAGAAATGAATTTTATGTTCCAAGGTATGCAACTTCTACTTGTTGCAAGATATTTGGAAAGAATCGCTGATCATGCAACAAATATATGCGAAGGCGTAAACTATATAGTTAATGGAGTTAGAAAATTTAAAGATTAAGCCTAAAAAAGAGGTTTAATTTGACAAATTATCTGTTTTGATTGGAGGATTAAGTTGATAAATATTTTAGTAGTAGATGATGAACCTCATATTAGCGAATTAGTACAGTTTAATCTTGAACTTAATGATTACAATGTACAAGTTGCAAGCGATGGAAAAGAAGCTATCAATATGGCTAGAAACGTGAAGTTTGATTTAGTCATATTAGATGTCATGCTTCCTTTTGTAGATGGTTTTGGAATATTAAAAATTTTAAAAAAGGATGCTCATTACAAAGATGTGCCGTTTATTATGTTGACTGCTAAAGACAGCGAAACAGACAAAGTTTTAGGATTAGAAACAGGCGCCGATGATTATCTAACAAAACCATTTAGTGTAAAAGAATTGCTCGCTAGAGTCAGTGTTTTATTAAGAAGATTTAACAAACAAAGTGTTGTTGAAGCAACAAATCTATATAGCATAAAAAAATTGACAATAGATAAAGACAAGCATGTTGTAACTGTAGACGGTAATGAAATTGAGTTGACAGTCAAAGAGTTTGATATACTTATAATGTTATGTCAAAATGAAGGAAAAGTTGTAAAAAGAGGGGATATTCTCGATAAAATTTGGGGAGTTGATTACTTTGGAGATTCTAGAACTATTGATGTGCATATTAGGCACTTAAGAAAAAAGATAGAAGATTTTGACAAAGATCATGATTACATAGAAACGGTAAGAGGAGTTGGATATAGAATAAGATGAAAAAGAAATTGATTTTTTCAACTATTCTTATTGTTTTTCTTATAAACTTAGGAGTAGTAGCATTAAACGTAATTATTGTTAGAAACGATTATATCGAAGAAACTACTAGTCATTTAAGCATGCTAGCAAACAATTTATCTATAACCATATCCGAAGATTATGGTGCAATAGAAAAACATACAAAGTTGTTGCAAACAGAAAATATTAGAGTAACAATAGTTGATGATGAAGGATTAGTAATTTTTGAAACAAATGAAGACGTATCCATAATGGATAATCATGAAAACAGAAAAGAAATAATTGCCGCAAATAGAGAAGGATTCGGGAGTGACATTAGATATAGTGATACTTTAGGAGAAAACTTTTTATATGTGGCTGTTCCTGTTTATGAAAATGAAGAATATGTGCTAAGATTGTCAATACCTATCGAAGTGTTAGGTAGTAGTACTGAAAACATAATTACAATGTTTGTAATAATAATGGTAATAGGTGTTGTGATAGTAGCGTTTTTTATTTTAAAACTTACAAACTATTTTACTAAACCATTAGAAGCTCTTTCAAGGGCAACTTTGGAGATAGCAGAAGAGAAAGTTCCATCAAAACTATATTATGACGAAAAAGATGAAATAGGTATTTTATATGACAATTTCAACCTTATGTCTGAAAAATTAAATTACAACATTAATGAATTGGAAAAAGCGAATTTGTTTTTGAATTCAATTTTAACTAATATGGTAAGTGGTGTAGTAGCACTAAATCACAAAAAAGAAATTATATTTATTAATTCACGTTGCAGAAATCTTTTGGATATATACGACAATGAAGTTTCAAACAAAAGTGCAATTTCTGTAATCAGAAATTTTGAAATTAATAAGTTTATTAAAGAACATTTTGATGAAAAAATTGAAGATGTCAGAATTATTGCTTATAACGAAAAAACTCTTAAATTGTTTATAAATATTCTTGATTTTAACGAAGAAACTGATAACGAACAAAAATATGGAGCAGTTATATTGATCGAAGATATTACAGAAGCATCAAGATTGGAAGAAATGAGGAAAAGTTTTGTAGCAAACGTCACACATGAACTAAAAACTCCACTAACTTCTATAAAAGGCTATGCAGAAACTATAAAAACCAATCAAATAAGTGATACTTCTAAAATCATGCGATTTATGGATATTATTGATATTGAAGCTGAAAGGCTAAAATCTTTGATAGATGATATACTATTGCTTTCAGAAATAGAAAGTATGAGCGGTAATCTATCTGAAATAAAATTGTGTGAAATAGTATCTGAAATAAAAGATATTATGTTAAACATTGCTATTAAATCAAATATTACTATCAATTATCAATATGATAAAGATTTAATAGTGATGACAGATAAAAATAGAATGAAACAATTGCTTATAAACCTTGTAGAGAATGCAGTTAAATATAATAAAGAAAATGGTGTCGTGAATGTGGTCTTTATAAAACAAGATGGCGTTTTAAATATTTCTGTGCAAGACACAGGCATAGGGATAGAAGAAACACATTTGCCAAGGATTTTTGAAAGATTTTACAGAGTAGATAAATCAAGAAGTAGGCAGATGGGTGGTACTGGGCTAGGATTAGCAATAGTTAAACACATAGCTTTAAGCCTAGGCGGCAACGTCTCTGTTGAAAGTAAACTTGGCGTAGGCACTACAATAAATGTAACTTTGTCATGCAAAGAATAAATTAATTTTTCATAATTTTTAATATAATTGTTGCAATTTTAATATATCTATAATATAATCTTCTAATCTGATAAAAATTAGATATATCTTATATAAAATGGAGTGTGATTATTTATATGGAAGGCGACGGGATAAGTCTGGTCATTGCCTTATTATTTTTAGTTGTAATGTCAGCATATTTTTCGGCTACGGAGACTGCTTTTACTGGGTTGAACAAAATTAGGCTAAAAAACATGGTTAAAGAAGGAAATACAAAAGCTCAAACGGTGCTTGATTTAGCAGAGGATTATGATAAGTTATTGTCTACTATTTTAATAGGCAACAACGTAGTAAACATCTCTAATGCTTCAATTGCAACAGTTCTGTTTACGATGTGGCTGGGCGACTCAGGTGTCACAGTATCTACTATCGTGATGACAGTAATTATTTTGATTTTTGGTGAAGTGTCTCCTAAAAGTGTTGCTAAGCAATACCCAGAGAAAATAGCAATGTTGTCTGCACCACTATTGAAAATCTTTATTTTCATTTTTACACCTTTTAACTTTCTTCTGTCACTATGGAGAAATTTCTTTAACAAGTTGTTTAAAGATGTTGATGGCCCGACGATTACTGAAGAAGAATTGAAAACAATTGTAACTGAAGTCGAAAATGAAGGTGTTATTGAAAAACATGAGGGTGAACTTATACGTTCAGCAATCGAATTTGATGATTTGACGGCTGAAGATATATACATACCAAGAACTGAGATGGTTGCAATAAATGAAAATGATTCTCTTGAAAAGATAAACGAAATATTCTTAAAACACGGATTTTCAAGATTGCCAGTGTACAGAGATAGCATAGATCATATCATTGGAGTTATACTTCAAAAAGATTTTTATCGCTTAATGAATAAACAGTTAACAGACATTAAAGATATAATAAAAGACGTCGTTTACGTGATGGATAATAAAAAACTTTCCTTGCTGCTTAAAGAATTGCAACAAGCAAAATCTCATATGGCTATAGTAGTAGATGAATATGGCGGAACTGAAGGATTGGTGACGCTAGAAGATATTATTGAAGAATTGGTTGGAGACATTTGGGATGAACATGATGAAATATTAGATTTCTTTAAGGAAGTTAGCGAAAACACATATTTAATTTCTTGCAATGCTGATTTTGAAGATATGATAGAACATTTAGAATTAGACATAGAAGCTGATCATAATATTGCAACTGTTAATGGATGGGTGATTAAAAAGTTTGATAAAATACCTTCTGTTGGAGATAGCATTGATGTAAAAAACATAAGAGTTACTGTTACTGCTGCAGAGTCGAAAAAAGTAAATGAAATCTGCATAGAAAAACTGTAAAACTTTAAAATAAATTGATAAATATCTATATTATATACAAAATTTAAAAGCCCGTTTTGGGCTTTTTTTATTGAAACTTAAAACTTTTTATGGTATTATTATCGATAGAGGAGATTTCTTATGAGCGATAAAAAATTTACACACTTACATGTGCATACCGAGTATAGTTTGCTTGATGGAGCGGCAAGAATATCGGAACTTGTTAAAAGAGCAAAAGAATTGAATATGGATAGTCTTGCAATAACTGATCATGGAGCAATGTATGGAGTTGTAGAGTTTTATAAGCAAGCGAAAAAGGCAGGAATCAAACCTATTTTGGGATTTGAAGCATATATTTCTGAGCGAAGCATGTTACAAAAAGATTCAGGTATAGATAAAGGTCAATTTCATCTTGTGTTGCTCGCAGAAAATTATGTAGGATACAAAAATATTTTAAAGATTTGTTCAGCAGGTTATGTTGATGGATTTTATTATAAGCCAAGAGTCGATTATGAATTTTTGAGAAATCATAGTGAGGGCATAATTGCTTTAAGTGCTTGTCTTGCAGGCGAAGTACAAGAACTTATACTCAAAGATTATAAATTGGCAAAAGAAAAGGCACTTTTATATCAAGATATATTTGGGAAAAACAATTTTTTCTTAGAGATGCAAGATCACGGCATTCATGAACAAAAGTTAGTCAACAAAGGATTAGAAAAATTATCAACTGAAACTGGAATAGGTCTAGTCGCAACTAATGATATTCACTATATTAACAGAGAAGATGCTAAATTTCATGATGTGCTACTCTGCATACAAATGCAAAGAACTATAGATGAAGAAGACAGAATGAGGTTTCCAACTGATGAATTTTATCTAAAAAATTATGATGAAATGGCAGAATTGTTTCCTATAGAAGCTATAGAAAATACAGTTAAAATCGCTGAGAGATGTAATGTTGAACTGGATTTTGACACAGTACATTTACCTGAGTTTACAATCCCTGAAGGGTATGAAAAAAATCAATATTTTAGAAAAATATGTAATATAGGACTTGAAGCCAGATATGATGAAATCACAGAAGACATCACAAAAAGGCTTGATTATGAAATGTCTGTAATAGAACAAATGGGGTATGTGGATTACTTTTTGATAGTCGGAGATTTTATAAAATACGCAAAAGATAATGAAATCCCTGTCGGACCTGGTAGAGGTTCGGGGGCAGGAAGCTTAGTTGCGTATTCATTAAAAATAACAGATATAGATCCACTCAAACACAATTTGATATTTGAGAGATTTTTAAATCCCGAAAGAGTCAGTATGCCAGATATTGATATTGATTTTTGCTACGAACGACGTGAAGAAGTTATAGAATATGTTATAGAAAAATATGGAAAGGATAAGGTCGCTCAAATAGTAACGTTTGGAACTATGGCAGCACGTGGCTCTATAAGAGATGTTGGTAGAGCGCTAAACATACCATATAAAGAAATAGATTCGATTGCAAAGAAAATTCCTATGGCAATTGGCATGACTATTTCAAAAGCGTTAGAAACAGACGGGGACTTTAAAGTTTTATACAATAATGACAATTCAGCTAGAAGTTTAATTGACATGGCAATGAAAGTTGAGGGCTTACCGAGGCATACTTCGACGCATGCCGCAGGAGTCCTTATATCAAAGGAGAGTGTAACAGAATACGTGCCGCTTTCTAGAAATAAAGAAGTAATCACGACTCAATTTAACATGATAGAGCTAGAAGAATTAGGGTTGTTAAAGATGGATTTTTTGGGATTAAGAACTCTTACTGTTATAAAAGACGCTTTAGATTTGATCAAAGATAACTATGGCATAACTAAAGATTTTAGCAAAGATGATTATGAAGATCCTGAAGTGTATAAGTTGTTTGCCGCTGCTGATACTCTCGGAATATTTCAGTTTGAGAGCGCTGGAATGAGGAGTTTTTTAAAAGAATTCAAACCTAAAAAATTTGAAGACATTTCAGCTGCCAACGCTATGTACAGACCAGGTCCGATGGGACAAATCCCTACTTATGTAAAAAATAGTTTGAATCCTTCTTTAGTAACATACTTGCATCCTAAACTTGAAGAAACGCTCAAAGAAACATATGGTTGCATGGTATATCAAGAACAGGTTATGCAGATAGTACGAGATGTTGGTGGGTTTTCCATGGGAAGGTCGGATTTGTTAAGACGTGCTATGGGAAAGAAAAAAATGGAGGTAATGCTTAAAGAAAAAGAGCATTTTATACATGGGCTTGTTGATGAAAATGGAAATGTTGAGATTGCAGGAGCTATAAGAAATGGGGTAAGCGAAAAAATAGCAAATGAAATCTATGATTTAATGATTGAGTTTGCAAAATATGCTTTTCCTAAAGCTCATTCTGCTGCATATGCTATGATTGCGTATCAAACAGCATGGCTTAAAACATATTACCCTGTTGAATTTATGGCATCTTTGATATCTAGCGTGATGGGAAGTGCGTCTTCGGTTGCATTGTACACAAGGGAGTGCAAAAGATTAGGAATTGACATATTGCCACCTGATATAAATGAAAGTGATGCTAATTTTAAGGTTAGTGGCAAAAAAGTAAGATTTGGCTTAAAAGCAGTTAAAAATGTTGGAACAAACGTTATTCAAGAAATTGTAAATACTAGAAAAGAAAAAGGAAAATATGTATCGTTTTACGATTTTTGTGAAAAATCAGATCCATTAGTCTTAAATAAAAGGCAAGTTGAATCATTGATAAAATGTGGAGCGTTTGATTCTTTAGGGTGCAAACGGTCGCAGTTGATAGCTGTATATGAAAAAATAATAGAAGGTGTTCTTCAACAAAAAAGACGCATGCTATCTGGTCAGTTATCTCTATTTGATGGAAACATGGGTATAGATAATGATTATGCGAATGAAGTTGTTGCATTGCCTAACTTAGATGAATATTCTAAAAAAGACCTATTGAATATGGAAAAGGAAATGGTAGGGATTTACCTTAGTGGTCACCCATTATCAGAGTATGAATCTATGCTAGATGCAATTACTACTACAAATACAGGCGAAATTAACGAGTTGTTTGAAAATAAAAATGAAGAAAACGAAGAAACTGAGGATAAAAATTTTAAAATTTCTGATGGAAGTAAAGTGACTTTAGCAGGAATTATAATAAAAAAACAGCGAAAAATCACAAGAAATGACACGACAATGGCATTTTTAACTCTCGAAGATTTGTATGGAGATATAGAAGTGATAATATTTCCAAAGGTATATGAAAAGTATTCAAACTTAATTGTTGAAGATAATATAGTTTCTATTACTGGCATTTTGAATATTTCTGAAGAAGAAAATCCAAAGTTAATGGGTAACTTTATAACTAAATTGTCTGATGATAATGATACGAGAGAGTTGTTTATTCAAGTTATGGATGCTGACGAATTTAAAAATATAAAATCTGAGATAGTTAAAATACTTAAAATTGAGCATGGAAATAATAGAGTTATTATTTATGTCAAATCAAATAAGACTAAAAAAATTATGGAAAAAGAATTTTGGATTAACATTAAAAATACTGATATTTTTAATAAAATTGTAACATTAGTAGGACAAGAAAATGTTAAAATAAAATAATGTATTTAGAAGAGGTGATGTTATGAGAACTATAGCTGTATTGACTAGCGGAGGAGATGCACCAGGAATGAATGCGGCAATTAGAGCTGTTGTTAGATACGGAATTTATAAAGGTTTGAAAATCATTGGTGTAAAAAATGGATATAGAGGATTAATAGAAAATAATACTATAGAAATGCATCTATCTAGTGTTGGTGATATTATACATAGAGGCGGAACAGTTTTAGGTAGCGCTAGGTGTCTAGAATTTAAAGAAGACGAAGGTTTTAACCAAGCATTGAAAAACATTAAATATTTGGGTATTGATGGATTGATAGTGATAGGTGGAGACGGAACTTTTAAAGGTGCTAAAAGATTGTCAGATGCTGGCATTCCAACGATTGGTATACCTGGCACAATTGATAATGATTTAGCATATACTCAGTATACACTAGGCTTTTTTACTGCTTTAGGCACTGTTTTGGAATCTATTGGAAAAATTAGAGACACATCTTCTTCTCATGGCACTACAAATGTAATCGAAGTTATGGGCAGAAATTGTGGAGATATTGCTCTTTATGCGGGACTAGCTGGTGGTGCTGAAATAGTAGTATTGCCTGAATTAGAATTTACTTTAGAAGAAATTTGTGATAAAATTATGCAAGGAAGAGCTAGGGGCAAAAGGCATAGCATAGTAGTTTTGGCAGAAGGGGCGGGAGATGCTAAGCATTTGAGTCATCAAATCGCAGAAAAGACAGGAATTGAAACTAAATATTCTGTTCTTGGATATACGCAAAGAGGAGGCACACCATCATCTTTTGACAGATTGATAGGAAGTAAAATGGGTGTTAAATCTATAGAATTACTTTTAGAGGGTAAAAAATCAAGAGTCGTTGGAGTTAATAATTCGGATATCTTTGATATGGATATTGATGAAGCTTTAAACATAGTTAAGGCATTTGATTATGAAACATATGAGTTGACTAAAATACTTTCGACGTAAGAACATAAATAAATATAAGAAATACAAGAAATACAAGGAGAAAATTAATGAGAAAAACGAAAATAGTTTGTACAATAGGCCCTGCTTCTCAAGAAAAAAGCATGCTAATAGAGCTGATGAACGCAGGATTAAACGTAGCAAGACTTAATTTTTCACATGGGACTCACGAAGAACATGGAAAAAGGATTGCAACAATAAAAGAAGCTAGAGAAGAATTAAATAAACCAATAGCAATTATGCTAGATACGAAAGGGCCTGAAATAAGAACAAAAGATTTTGAAAATGGATCTGCAGAGTTGGTAACTGGTGAAGAAATTATTATATCTGAAAGAGAAGTTTTAGGTACGTCGAAAATCTTTAGTGTTACTTATGAAAAATTTGCTGACGATCTTGATATAGGTAGCAGAATTTTAATAGATGATGGTCTTTTAGAGTTTAAAGTTAAAGAAAAATTAAATGGCGAAGATTTACTTTGCGAAATTATTAATGGCGGGACAATAAAAAATAAAAAAGGTGTAAATGTACCTAATGCTAAAATTAAATTGCCTGCACTAACAGACAGAGATATTTCGGATATTTTGTTTGGAATAGAACAAGATGTTGATTACATTGCGGCTTCTTTTATTAGAAAAGCTGATGATGTACTTGCTATTAGAGCAATCTTAGAAGAAAATAATGCTGAACATATAGGCATTATTTCTAAGATAGAAAATCGAGAAGGCGTTGAAAATATAAATGAAATTATAAAGGCTTCAGATGGAATAATGGTAGCTAGAGGAGATTTGGGTGTCGAAATACCTTTAGAAGAAGTGCCGTTAGTTCAAAGAGAATTAATATCAAAATGTAATTTAGCAGGAAAACCTGTAATTACAGCTACTCAGATGCTTGACTCTATGATTAGAAATCCTAGACCGACAAGGGCAGAAGTTTCAGACGTTGCAACTGCAATATTTGATGGAACAGATGCTATCATGTTATCGGGTGAAACTGCAGCAGGAAACTTTCCTCTTGAAGCGGTAGAAACTATGAGCAAAATAGCTGTAATGATAGAAGAATCATTAGATTATATAAAAATCTTAACAAAAAAATATGAGGAATCAAATACTACTATTACAAGTTCTATTGCATTAGCGACTTGTAGAACTTGTATAGATTTAAATGCAGCAGCAATCATAAGTCCTACACATTCAGGGTATACTGCTATAGCTATTTCAAAATTTAGACCTAAATCAATGATTATTGCTACGACAGAGTCTGAGCGAGTAATGAGAAAATTAGCTGTTTATTGGGGAATTACAACTTTAAAAACACAAAAACTTAACAACACGGACGATGTAATAGAAACAGCTGTAGATTTAGCAATTGAGAAAAGTTTGATAAAAAATGGTGATTTATTGATAATTACTGCAGGTGTACCTGTAGGCGTAGCGGGAACGACAAATTTAATGCGAGTGCATGTTGTAAGTGAGTGTTTGTACAAAAAAATGGGATATGGTAGTTCAACGGTGACTGCAAGAGCAATAAAAGCATATAACGCGGAAGAGTTGTCTAGTAGATTTTCTAATGGAGATATTTTAGTCATGCATTCTACAGATAAAGATGTGGTTGAATATATGGAAAGAGCATCTGCAATCATTGTAGAAGAAGGGGGACTGACTTCACATGCGTTTATTGTAGCGATGGAGTTAGGAAAAGAAGTAATAGTCGGTGCCACTGATTGCATGAACAAAATTAAAGACGGAGAAATTTTAACTGTTAATGGAAAAGATGGTGTGGTTTATCGTGGAGAAGCAAAAGTGCTGTAATACACATATTTAATCAAAAACAATAAAATTGGAGGTGGGCCTTATTAACAAGCCTATTAATATTTTAAAATTAGCAATACCTATTATATTGGTTATGTTTTTTGGAATAATAGTTATATTAAGCCCAGAAAAAATTACTTGGGTGATAGATGCTTTTTCACCGATGATTTGGGCATTTGTGCTAGCATATTTATTAGATTCGTTTGTAAGGATTTTAAATAGCAAATTAAAATTGAAACGTACACTTGGTATTTTGATTGCTTATTTATGTTTGCTAATAATTATAGTCATGACAGTGTCTACCTTAGCGCCGATGTTAGTAGAAAATATAAACGGTTTGGTATCATTTGTTTCAAAAAATAATTTTGATATAAACAACATTGTCGATGGATTAGCTGCTAATTTTGATAATGAATTTGTTGACATGATTGTTGAGAATATGAGCGAATTTAATGACGAAATTCAAGATGCTATTAATAGTATTTTAGCATACTTAACCAACTTTTTGTTAAATGCAGTAGCTACTGTTGGTGCGAGTGTTTTGTCTGTGTTTACTGCAATAGTATTATCGATATATATGCTCTTAGAAAAAGAAGATTTGATGGCGAGAATGAAAAGAATGCTTTATGCTTTTTTTGAAGAAAGAACGGCTGATAGTATTTTGTCTGTATTTAGTGATGCTAATAGGATTTTCAAGAGTTATCTTGTTGGAAAATTGTTGGATTCTGCAATAGTTGGTGTGATTACAATCATTGCATTTACTTTGCTAGGAGTGCCTTATGCGCCTGTTATGGGAACAATTATAGGATTGTTTAATATTATTCCATATTTTGGACCGATAATTGGAGCTGTACCTGTTGTACTGATAACACTTTTTATTGATCCAGTAAAAGCAATTGTAGCTTTAATTGCAATAATTGTGATAGGTCAAATAGATGCAAATTATGTAGATCCTAAAATAGTTGGAAACAATGTTGGCGTATCACCTTTTTGGATAATCAGTTCAGTAGTAGTTGCAGGAGCTGCTTTTGGACCTGTTGGTATGATTTTGGGAGTTCCATCTGTAGTATTAGTAAAAACTGTTATTGAAAATGTAGTAAACCTTAAGCTAATGGAAAAGGGTAAAGAGGGTTTTGAAGAAGAGAATTTGAAAGTAATGGAAGTAGCGAAGGATTCTGACAAAGAAGAAAACGAAAAAACAAATAATAATTAATAATAGTAGTAATATATTAAAAATAGCAAATAGAGTTTGGTCGCTTAATACACGCATGACCTGAAAACTAGTTCTAAAACATAATAAAAAATGGCTATATCACAATGATTTTGCGATATAGCCTAATTTACTTTTTTTTAGTGTTTATTTTTTTTACCCAGAAATCCCTCTCTGAAATATTGCAAATAGGGCATTTTTTAACGCCTGATCTGTTATCTTTTTTTAAAACTACGATGTTTGAGCAATATGGACACCAAATCTGGTTTCTAGAAAGTTTAATATTGATTGGTTTTTCATTTGGGTGTGTATCAAATTTAACAAGCTTAAATAAATTTAATTGCTCATTTTTTGTGTTCATGAATTAAAACTCTCCTTAAAAAACAAATGAGATTTATTAAACGAGCCCATTAATTGTAATGCTATAACTTGATGGATCAAGAAATAAATCATATTCCAAATTGGTTTCATCAATAACTTTAACTTTAGGACGCAGTGGGTTTTGTGAATACACGCGAGTTACAATTGCAATTTTACCGTTACTTAATTCTACATAATCATTTACAGGAAAAGGTGCAATCTTCCTCAAGAAAGCATTTACGATTATAGGATCAAACATTGATTCGTTTCCACCCATAATGTATTCTATTGCTTCTGAAGGTGTTGAAGGTATTCTGTAAGGTCTATTAGAAGTCAAAGCATCATATACGTCTGCAACTGAAATGATTCTTCCAAATAAAGGAATATCTTCTCCTTTTAGTTGAAACGGATAACCTGTGCCATCATATTTTTCATGGTGAGAAACTATACCTTCGTATACTTTATCAGTCACGTAGTTATTTCTCATCACGTATTTAGCTCCTTTTAAAGGATGTGCTTTAATAATTTCAAATTCGCTTTTAGATAATGCAGAATCTTTAGAAATCAGCCCGTATGGGACTTCTGTTTTGCCTATATCATGCAACATTGCGGATAGACCAAGATCATATAATGTTTTTTTATCAAGGTCTAGTGCCAAACCTATTGAAATAGAAAGTATTGCAACACTTAATGAATGATGGTAAGTGTAATCATCAAACATTTTCAAATCGATAACACTAACTAAATATTTACTATTATCAACAATGCTATCAACAATTCTAAATGAAAGGTTGTTAACTGTTTCTACTACGGCACTATCTACTTGAATTGGGTTCTTTTCAACACTTTCAAATAATTTTTCTATTGTAGTGATAGCTTCTTTTTTTAATTCTTTTGAAATAATGCTATTCGAATATGCTATAGGGTTGGTTTGTGGATTATAATCTTTCCCATGTATAAATAGGCCAGAACATCCTAAATTTTTTAATCTTACTAAATGATTTTTATTTAAAGGCATTCCTGCTTTTAGCATGATATTTTCATTTTCTTTCAGACTTAAAATTCTAAAATCTCTAGCTAAAACCATCCCTTCGCGTATATCTTTTAAAGTTATAAAATCCATAATTTCTCCTTCAAAACTTTTACATAACCAATATATACTAAATTTATATAAATGTCAAATTTAATCTTGCTTTTTATTCAAAACAGTATTATTATAGTAATATGATTAGCACTCAAAAGACAAGAGTGCTAACAAAATTATTTTAAGAGGTGTTTTAACTATGAAAAAAAAGGCATTTAAGGCTGAATCTAAGAGAATTCTAGATTTGATGATCAATTCAATTTATACAAATAATGAAATTTTTTTGAGAGAGCTTATTTCAAATGCTAGTGATGCAACAGATAAACTTTATTACAATACTCTAAATTCAGGCAATACAGGTCTTGATAGAGAAACTTTGTCGATTGAAATTGAAATTGATAAAGAAAATAGAACATTAACTATTAGTGATAATGGTTGTGGAATGAGTATAAATGAATTAGAAGGTAATCTTGGAACTATAGCAAGAAGTGGTTCTTTAGCATTTAAACAAGAAAATGAAAAAAGAGATGATATTGAAATAATAGGACAATTCGGAGTAGGCTTTTATTCAGCATTTATGGTAGCAAAAAAGGTAACAGTTGTTTCTAAAGAATTTGGAAGTGACGTTGCAAACATATGGGAATCAACAGGTGCTGATGGATACACAGTATCAGAATGTGAAAAAGAAAAAAACGGAACTATCATCACTCTATATTTGAAAGATAATGTGGAAGATGAAAATTATGACGAATTTTTAGAAGAATATAAGATTAAATCTATTATCAAAAAATATTCTGATTATATTAGATATCCTATTTTGATGGAAGTGGAGAAACATAGACCAAAAGAAGATGTTGAAGGCGAATACGAAAAATATATTGAAAAAGAAACTTTAAATAGTATGATTCCTATTTGGAGAAAAAGATCATCAGAACTTACTGATGAAGATTATAATAATTTTTATAAAGATAAATTTCATGACTTTGAAAAGCCATCAAAAGTTATTCATAGCAGTGTAGAGGGTATGGTTACTTACAACATGTTATTGTTTATACCTTCGAAAGCACCATATAATTATTATTCTAAAGATTATGAAAAAGGATTACAATTATATTCAAATGGTGTCATGATTATGGATAAGTGCTCAGATTTGCTTCCTGATTACTTTAGTTTTGTAAAAGGTTTAGTTGATTCTCAAGATTTATCATTAAATATTTCAAGAGAAATGTTACAACAAGACAGGCAGCTAAAAACTATGGCAACAAATATTGAAAAGAAGATAAAATCTGAACTTTCATCAATGCTAAAAAATGAAAGAGAAGAGTATGAAAAATTCTATAAAAATTTTGGATTACAAATAAAATTTGGAATTTATAGCAATTTTGGAATGAATAAAGAGTCTTTACAAGATTTAATCATGTTTACTTCTTCAAAAGAAAATAAATTAATTACTTTAGAAGAATATGTAAACAACATGAAAGAAGAACAAAAATATATTTACTACGCAAGTGGTGAAAGCATAGAAAAAATACAGCTGTTACCTCAAATTGAACTTCTTAAAGACAAAGACATGGAAGTGTTGTATTTGACTGATGATGTAGATGAATTTGCTCTTAAAATGATTATGAATTACAAAGAAAAAGAGTTTAAGTCAATATCTGAAGGCGATTTAGGATTAGAAACACAAGAAGAAAAAGAAGAAATAGCTAAAAAATCAGAAGATAATAAAGATCTTTTTGAAGAAATGAAAGAAGCTTTATCAGGAAAAGTTAAAGGTGTTAGAATATCTACTAGATTAAAGAGCCATCCTGTTTGTCTATCTGTAGAAGGTGATATTTCGATAGAAATGGAAAAAGTTTTAAGTCAAATGCCTAACAATGAAAAGGTAGAGGCTCAAAAAATCCTTGAAATCAACGCTAATCACCCGATTTTTAACAAACTTGTAAATTTAAATGACACAGATAAAGAGAAGATAGAGGCATATTCAAAACTGCTTTATAATCAAGCATTGCTAATTGAAGGATTAACTATTGAAGATCCTGTAGCATTTTCAAATTCTATTTGTGAATTGATGATATAATAAATTGTAAAAATAAATAAAATTATTGTAAGATGAAAACCTGATTCATCGAATATTTAATTTTAGATAGCTTTGCAAATTTCAAATAAAAGGAGTCTATTAATATGAGAAGAGTAGATAGAGAAGTAAAAGATGTAAGTGAAATTTTAGAGATAATTAAATCTTGTGCATCTATGACGTTAGCGCTGATGGATGGAGATGAGCCATATTTGCTACCTATGAATTATGGATTTGATTATGTTGATGAAAAATTAACATTTTATCTTCATTGCGCTCACCAAGGCAAAAAACTTGACATAATTAGAAAAAATGAAAATGTTTGGTTTAGCATGGATACTGATCATCATCTTTTAGAAGCAGAGATGGCTTGTGCTTATTCTATGTTTTATGCAAGTGTTAAAGGCAAAGGTAAAATATCTATAGTAGATGATGTAGATTTTAAAATTAAAGCTCTGAATGAAGTTATGAAGCAATATGCTCCAGAGAAAGAATTTGTCTTTGAGGAAAAACATACTAAAGCAGTTACAGTCCTAAAAATAGAAGTAGAAAGTTTTACTGCTAAAAGAAAAGATTCGAAGTAGGGCGTATAAATATGTTAGAACATTTACCTATTATATTAACTATAATGTTTTTTATGATATTGATTAGTATTCAATATACATTAAATAAAATAGTTGTCTTATTAAAAGAAATAAAATTAGCAGTTTATCAAAATAGAAATAGAAACATAACATAACGATTTATTTAGTCCTTTCCGTGCGATTTTAATTGTAAACAATACGAATTTCTAGCTTATATTACATATAGAGCTTAAAATTAGCGCACGGAAGGGATTATTATTGTAAATTAAAAACGTAATCACTAGGCATAATAGCTTATGCGAAGAAAGGTAAGTAGATTAATGACAATGCAAAATTTTTATGAAGAATTTGCAAGCATTTATGATAAGTTGATGGATGATGTCGATTATGAAAAATGGACAGATTTTATCGTGCAAAATGGACTCCAATATGGTAATAGAGTACTTGAAGCAGCATGTGGAACAGGAAACGTCACCGTTAAATTAGCAGAAAAAAACATTAAAATATCAGCTTTTGATTCTTCTGATGAGATGCTGGCGATAGCATATGAAAAACTAAGAAAAAATAAAAATGTCTCAGTTTTAAATCAAGATATGACAAATTTCAGCTTATCAGGTGAATTTGATGTATGTATATGTTGTTGTGATGGGGTAAACTATTTAGATTTGCAAAATGCAGGTAAATTTTTTGAAAATGTATTTAGACAACTAACTTGCAACGGAATATTTATCTTTGATATTAGTACAAAATATAAATATTTAAATATGGATGAAACTTTTGTGTACGAAGATGAGAAATTATTTTATGTTTGGGAAAATAATTTGGAAGAAAATGAACAAATTATTTCCATGGAAATAAATTTTTTTGTCCAAGACGGTGAAAAATATGATAGAATAACAGAAATACAAACACATCATATGCATGATGTAGAAATTTTGAAAGAATTGCTTGAAAAAACAGGCTTTAAATATACAACTGTATTTGACGATTATTCGTCTAATCCAGCATGTGACAAAAGTATACGAGCAACTTTTGTTTGCAAAAAATCAGAATAAAATAAGTTTATAAAGGATGAAAAATATGGATTACATGATTAGAGGAATTGACGCTGGAAAATCATTTAGAATTTTCGCAGTCAAATCTACAGAAACTGTTGAAGAGGCAAGAAAACATCATAACACTTCTAAAACTGCTTCAGCTGCTTTAGGTCGTACTCTTTCTATTGGCTTGATGATGGGTTACATGATGAAAAACGATAAAGACAAATTAACTGTTAAAATAAATGGCGGAGGACCGATTGGTACTGTGCTAGTGACTTGTGATAATAAGGGAAATATCAAAGGATATGTAGATAACCCAGAAGTTGAAGTAGAAAGAAAGAAAAATGGGAAACTAGATGTCGGTGCTGCAGTGGGGATAAATGGCAAAATAACAGTTATCAAAGATATTGGCCTCAAAGATCCGTACATTGGTACATCTGATGTGGTGACAGGCGAAATTGCAGATGACTTAGCGCTTTATTATTTCTTGTCAGAGCAAACTTCTTCAGCGATCGCTGCAGGTGTACTAGTAGATAAAGACATGTCTATTAAATCAGCAGGTGGATTAATAGTGCAACCATTGCCTGATATATCTGAAGAAGACATAGTAAAATTAGAAGAACTTTTTGCTAAAATGGGATCGGTTTCTGACTTTTTTGATACAGACGACGATATAGAAGATATAGTAAAAACTATATTTAAAGATTTTGAAGTGAAGGTAACTGAAAAAATACCTGTAAGATTTATCTGTGACTGTTCATCAGAGAGAATTGAAGGTGTTATGATTTCTTTAGGAAAAGAAGAGTTAAACAAGATGCTTGAAGAAGATAACGGTGCAGAAATTGTCTGTAATTTTTGCAGTAAAAAATATAACTTCGATAGCAAAGATATTGAAAATATAATCTCTAAATTATAAGATGAATCCATATATTATATCAAAAAAAACAACTATCGCATTGATTGATTATAGAGCAAGCATAGACGTTATTAAATTGTTAGAAAATCGTGGTTTGCAGATCATAAAAACTATAAAATGTAGTGAAATAGACGAACCAGTAGATGGCCACCCTGACATGGTTGTACATCCAATAGATACTGAAACTTTATTGGCTGCACCAAATGTATTTGACTATTATTGCGAAATATTTAAAGAACATGGAATAAAAGTGATTAAAGGTGAAAAATATTTAAGTAAGACTTATCCTGATAATATAGCATATAATGTAGCAAGGATAAAGGACTTTGCTTTGCATAATTTGAAATATACAGATGAAGTTTTAAGATATCACTTAGAAAAAACAGGTGTAAAATTTGAACACGTAAATCAAGGATATACAAAATGTTCAACTGTTTGTGTCGGAAATAATGCTGCGATAACATCAGATATTGCAATACATAATAAATTAAATTCACTAAATATTAAAAATTTTTTCATCGAATCAAAACATATACATCTAGAAGGTTATAATTGTGGATTTATAGGTGGATGTTTGGGTGCTATTGACGAAAATACTTTTCTTATCACTGGTAAATTAGAAGAAGTAAGCATTAGAAAAAAACTCAAGGATTTTATTAATAATGAAGGTTTTGATTTAGTGGAAGGTTCAGACGATAGACCTGTTGATTTAGGTACTGTAATTGTACTGTGAAGTGTATGTTTTGTGTATAAACAATGTTTAAATTAAACTATAAAGGCACAATTGCAGCGTTTTGCATTTGTGCCTTCTGTTATCACAGTTAATTATTTTTGTCGTAAATTATTTTCAAACCCTTAAGTAATAACTGCGGATCATAAATTTCGATTGCGTCTGTTTCATTGCTTATAATTCTGCCGAGACCGCCTGTAGCTATAGTTTTAATATTTGGATTACCCATTTCTTCTCTAATTTTTTTGATTATGTACTCAACTTGACCTATATAACCATAAACTAATCCTGCTTGCATGCTTGTAATGGTATTTTTAGCTAATATAGAATCAGGTTTTTTTATTTCTATGTTTGGCAACTGAGCTGCTTTGGTCCAAAGTGCATCGGCGCAAATTTGTATACCAGGGGATGTAATCCCATACATAAATTCACCTTTTTCACTAATTACGTCATAAGTAGTAGCTGTGCCGAAATCCATTACTATTAAGGGACCGCCGTAAATTACATAAGCAGCTACAGCATCTACTATTCTATCTGCTCCGACTTCTTTTGGGTTTTCAGAAACTATCGAAATCCCTGTTTTTACGCCAGGACCTACAATAAGTGGCTCGATGCTAAAATATTTTTTTAGTGTATTGTTAAAAGAATGCATTAAATTTGGTACTACAGAAGATATAACTGCACCATTAATTTTCTTGTAATTTATATCATTAAACTGCAAAAGTGATAATATGTGCATCGCATATTCATCAGATGTCTTGTCGTTTCTCGTCTTTATTCTCCAACTTCCTAAAAGGTTGTCTTCATCATAAACTCCGATAACAATGTTAGTATTTCCTATATCTACTACTAAAATCATAAAAATCTCCCTATATCAAATTACATGTTACTATTCATGGCTATAAATTTCGTTTTAAGGAAAAAATAATAAAATTTGCCGTTAGTACTCTAATTGGCAAGTGTACATTTATTTTTAACATCAGACATTAACGATGAATAGTAACATTAGTTTGCAAAATTTATTTTTTTGAAACTTTATTATAAATATTTACAACAGGTGCAGTAAACACTGTTGCAGAAGCAGCTTCAATGATTCCATTTACGCCTGCTATTCCTATAAAAAACGCTATGATTGAATTTTCAACACCATAATCTGCAATTATTTGTTCTCCATACACAAAATATAATGCAAAAACTACTAAAACAGTATTAGTAATAGCGCCTGTAGCACCTGCTAATGCAGCAGAAATTGTCGTGGAAGTATTCAATTTGTTGAGTCCTTTATAAACTAAATATGGTGTGACACCTACGAAAATTCTCGGTAAAATAGCTACGAGTGGATTTAGAAAAAAGGCGTCAAAAGGTGATAACGGAGCCAAATAAGCTCTAGCCATAGTTGCAATTCCTGCTAAAAGCCCCATGACGGCACCAAGCTTTGGTCCATAGATTACACTTGTGACAAAAGTTGGGATAAACATGAAAAACGCCATAGTGGCAGATGCGCCTGGAACTGCTGTGATCATGACAAAGATGATTGTCAAAGATAGCATAACTCCCAAAAAGGTGAGTTTGCGCGTGTTTTGATTTACATTCATTATAATTCCTCCTGTTCTCGTTCCTTTGATTTACGCTATGCGCAGGATACAAGACAATTTTTACAATCATATTTTAACATAAAAAAAATGTTTTTCAACATTTTTTTTATAAATATTTATATATTTTATGCGATTATAGAGTTTATGTGAAATTTGAACTATTATCTTATATCTCTCTTGTCGCCTCTTTAAGCCAACTTGCTTCTTCATCGTTTAAAAACGGTGATAGCTTAGCATAAACTTCTTTATGATAACTGTTTAATTCTGAAATATCTTTGGCACTCATATATTTTTTGTCAATACCATCTAAATCTATAGGAGCATAAGTCATATTTTCAAAACCTAGAAATTTACCGAACTCTGTACTTTCTTTTTCAATACACACAACGATATTTTCCATTCTTACGCCGAGTTCACCTTCTATATAGATTCCAGGTTCAACAGAAACTATCATGCCTTCTTCCCAAAACACAGGTTTACTAGCATTGTTTAATTTCCAATTGATATTATTAGGCCTTTCATGAACACCTGTCATATATCCGACACCATGTCCTGTACCGTGGTTATAGTTAAGCCCTCTTTTCCAAATGGATTCACGAATGGCATAATCTATAGTGAGTCCTGTACAGCCGTATGGAAATTTTATATCGTTTGATTTTAGCATACTACAAGAAGTTAAGGTAAAGAATTCCTTTTCTCTTTCAGACGTTTCACCCAATATAAAAGTACGAGTTATATCAGTCGTTCCACCTAAATAATGTGCCCCTGAATCAACAAGCAACATGTTTTTTGCTTCGATTTTTTTGAAGCTTTCCGCTGTCGCTCTGTAGTGACACATAGCTGCATTTTCTCTGTATCCTGCGATTGTAGAAAAGCTTGGTTCAATAAATCCATCTTGCTCTTTCCTAAAATCTTCTAATTTTTGAGCTACCGACAATTCATCCATCGGAAGTTTACCTATATTTTGCTTTAACCAATACATAAATTTAGTAACAGCTACTCCGTCTTTTATGTGTGATTTCTTTATATTGGATATTTCTACAGGATTTTTAATCGCTTTTTTTAATGCAACAGGGTTTATTTCATCTATAATATTGTTAGAGAGGTCTATTTGCTCGTACAATGCAAAGTTTACCTTTTGCGATTCTAACAATATAGATTCATCTTTTAATCCTGCTACGCATGTGAATATTTCGTTATAATTTTTTACTTTTACATCATTATCTGATAAATACTTTAAAATTTCATTAGAGAGTGATTTGTCTTGTACAAATAGTAAATTTTCTGACTGAGTAATAATAGCATAAGATAAAAATAGTGGGCTGTTAGCTATATCATTGCCCCTTAAATTAAACAACCATGCAGTTTCATCAAGAGTAGTCAATATATGTGTAGTAGCATTTTTTTCTTTCATAACTGATTTTAGCCATATAAGTTTTTCTCTTAGGCTCACACCAGCATATTCATCTGTAAGTATCCAAACAGGTTCACTTGAGATATGAGGTCTGTCATTCCAAACCATTGAAATTAAATCTTCTTGAATAGAAAAATTAAGCTGTTTTTTTGATAAATTATTTTTCATACCTTGGGCTACTTCAGTTGTAACCACTTTTCCATCAAATCCTACAATTCCGCTTGCAGGAGTGTTTTCTAAAATGAATTCATTTACACTTGGGACATTTTCTTCGCCTATTTTCATAAGATCAAATTCAGTGTCTGCCAATTCTTTTTCTGCTTGAATAAAATATCTACCGTCTGTCCACATTGCTGCATGGCTATGTGTTACGACAGCTGTAGCTGCTGAACCGGTAAAACCTGTAAGGAATTTTAGGTTTTTAAAATAGTCTCCTATATATTCTGAACTGTGGTAGTCAGAAATAGGGATGAAATATGTGTCGATGTTTCTTTCTTTCATTAAATTTCGCAGTTTATCAAGTTTTAAATTACCCATGGACTTTTATACCTTCTTTTATTAGTATTTGCCACTTTTGAAAAACATGGCATTTTAATTTTATTATACACGTTAAAAATTGTCAAGTTTAAGGAAAGTAAAGGAAAAAATAATAAAATATGTCGCAAGTATTCCAATAGTATGGTTGAACACGAGTTTCGCAAAATAAAAATCTAATTTTTCTGCTCAACTTCGAGACGATTTTACGGTTTTTATAAGGAAAAAATCTTCTCTCACATTCGCCTAAAAATTAATTTTTATTCCGCTTAATTGGTTTCAGCATCGATGCAAACTGTAACTCCAATATTCATAAAGCCTCTATATTTTAATATTTTTTTTCGTTGAAGTTCAATTAACTGTGAATCGTAATTTTCGTTTGATGTAATAATCGATAAGCTTATTTTGTTCCAAACAACCTATCTCCTGCATCTCCAAGACCGGGTACTATGTAGCCGTTTGAATTTAGAGAAGGATCTATTACTGGAGTATATATTTCAACGTCTGGATGTGCTTTTGATAGCACTTCAATACCTTGAGTAGAGCATACTAAATGCATAGATTTTATGTTTTTTGCTCCATGTTGTTTCAATAAGTTGACAGCTCCAACCATAGAACCACCAGTAGCAAGCATAGGTTCTGTGATTATTACTACTCTTTTGTCAATATCTTTTGGCAATTTGCAGTAGTATTCTACTGGCTGTAGAGTTTCTTCGTTTCTATAAAGTCCAATATGTCCAACTTTTGCAGTTGGTATAAGATCTAAAATCCCATCTACAAGTCCAAGACCTGCACGCAAAACAGGAATTATAGCTAAATCATATTCAGATAATTCCTTTCCTGTCATAGTGCATAGAGGTGTTTCAATTTCTTTATCCTTTAGAGCCAAATCTCTAGTTACTTCATATGCCATAAGCATAGCGATTTCTCTAGCTAGTGCGCGGAAATCTTTTGAAGTAGTGTCTTTATCTCTTAAGATAGTCATTTTGTGTGCTATTAGAGGATGTGTTATTAAGTGTACATTGTTCATATAATTATTAATCTCCTTTTGTAGTAAAAATTTTTCTGTTTAATTTTAGCATATTATGGTGTATAATTCAAGTATAGAGAAAATAAAAAATATTAAATTACGTTAGATTAATTTGTACTTGAGAAGGATTAAATATAAATGTTATGAGTCAAAAGGAGCAAGCGATGATATACGGGATAGGAACAGATATAGTAGAAGTAAAAAGAATAGAAAAAAACATTAAGAACGAAAAATTTATAGATAAGATTTATACTTTTAATGAAAAAATATATTTAGAAAGCAGAAACTATAATGCACAGACTTGTGCAGGTATGTTCGCCGCAAAAGAAGCAGTTTCAAAATCTTTTGGAACAGGTGTAAGAGGTTTTGAGATAAAAGATATCGAAATCTTAGTAGATGAACTCGGAAAACCTAATGTAAACCTTCTAAACAAAGCTAAAGAATTAGCCGATCAAAAATTTATAGGCAATATTAATGTTTCTATTTCTCATGAAAAAGAGTATGCAGTTGCATTTTCTGTTGCAGAAAAAATTATATAGATCGTAATGATTGTATAAATACAACCTTAGGATGCATTATAATGCTTGACTAATTTCCCAAAAATAGTACAATTAAATATATAGTATTGTAAAACAAGCGATATAACATTGCTTTTTGTAAAATATAAAATTCAAATTGATAAAAGAGGTGCTTCATGGATAATAACAAATCAAAATTTACTCCTCCACCAAAATTTCGACATTATTTTGATAGAAAAGAGGAATTGCTACAACGAAAAGATGAGCTAGTTAATAAGATTAAAAAGATAAATAAGGGAATCTTTTTATCAATGGGAATTATGTTTACTCTTGCTATTCCTATGAATTTGATTTCATCAGAAACATCGCTTACATTTGTTATTTTTGTGTTTTTACCAACTTTTTTTTATGGGTTTACTTCTACCGTTAGAAAGAACAAAATAATAGGCGAATTAAGAGGTTTAAAATCTGAATTTGATGCTTTAGGAATTGAATATAAAGAAGAATATAAAGCCTACTCAAGTGATATGGGGTCATATGCGTCAACACCAGATGGTCTTGGATATTCAGGATATAATAGAAAAGGAGATGACAACGATTGGAATGACAGCGATGGAGATGGTAGTTGGGACGATGGAGACGGTAGCTGGGACGACGGCGGAGATGGCTGGGGAGATGACGGAGACGGAGGCTGGGGCGACAGCGGTGATGGTGGCTGGAGTGACGGCGGAGACGGTGGAGACGGCGGAGATAGTGACTAATTACTTAGAAAAATTTAGTTTTTTTCAACAAATTTAATCCAAAATAATTCGCGAATGTCATACCATCGTATGACATTCGCGAATTTATAGGCGTTTATAAAACTCTAATTATTGACAATTTACTAAAATTAAGAATTCTGAGATTGACGATTTAATATTAAACTTCTTACGTCTCCAACCATATATAGTGATCCCATGCAGGCGAAAATTCTATCTGATTGAGAATTATCAATAATAGACAATATGTCATTTGTATTTTTTAATGATAATACCTTTATATCGGGATGCATTTCTGAAATCAATTCAGCTAATTCATCGCTTTTCATAGCCCTTGGATTATTTGGCGTAAGTGTATATATTTCATCTGCGATTTCTCTTAGATAACTAATAGAAGTGTCAGGATTTTTATCTTTTAGAGTTCCAAAAAATAAAGTTATTTTTTTATTGCCAAAGAAATGTTTAACGGTTTTTACAAATTGTATAACACCATCTATGTTGTGGCCCCCGTCTATTATAACGATAGGTTTCTTACTTATAATCTCGAAACGACCTGCAAACTTGCATGTCGACAAACCTTTTTTTACACTTTCGCTTGAAATGGCAAAGCCTGCTTCTTTTAATATTTCCAAAACCTTTAGCGCTGTCAAACAATTATATGTTTGATATTCACCTAAAAAATTAATATGAAATTCGTCAAGGTTGAATATTGATTTATCTAAATAAGATAAAGTTTGGCCTTCGATGTTTGAATGTATAATCTCAATATCTTTTTTATCTGTTAAATAATATTGAGCATTTTTTGATTTTGCCTGATTAATTATCACGTCTGTAATATTTTTTGCTTGAGGGTAAATTATGACTTTGTTATTTTCTTTTATTATCCCTGCTTTTTCAAATGCAATTTCCTCGAGTGTTTCGCCTAAATATTGAGTGTGATCTAGACTAATAGAAGTAATAACGGATAAAAGTGGATTTTTTATGACATTAGTAGCATCAAATCTACCACCTAATCCAACTTCAAGCACAACAAAATCAACATTTTGTTCTTCAAAATATTTAAATCCTATAGCAGTAACTATTTCAAATTCAGCAGGATGATTATGACCCATATCAAGCATAATATCAACTTTTTCTTTGACATTAGCTGTTATTTTTGCTAATGATTCTTTTGAAATATGTTCTTTATTTATTTGTATTCGTTCTGTGAATTCTTGTAAGTAAGGACTGATAAAAAGGCCTACTTTATATCCACTAGCTACTAAAACATCGTGGATCATGTTTGATGTAGAACCTTTGCCGTTAGTGCCAGCAACATGAATAATTTTATATTTATTTTGTGGATTTCCAAGCAATTCTGTAAGTTTTGAAATGTTTTCAAGGCCTGCTTTTACTCCGAATTTATATGCTGAATGAATATAATTTAGTGATTGTTCGTAATTCATAATTAAAACTCCGATTTTAGATTTTATTGTCGTGATTATACTATGTTTCGATAAAAATGTCAAAACTATTAAATGGTAGCCATTTAGATTGTTTAAATTTTTTTGAATCAATATATAACTATTCATAATCAATGCCATTTCATTATTAGATTAAATTGAAAAAAGCCTGTACTTATAGGCTTTTTTCAATTATATAAGTAAAAATTATCTTTTCGAGGCAGCTTGAAATCAAAACTTACAGTGTACCCTGCACCATTTTTATAAATTCTGGTGGATTTATTATTTTTTTGCCATTTTGCTCAAAGGCACAACTTTCGTGCAATAGTGTTAGTATCTGTTCGTTTGTGAGCTCTGGGTTGATCTGCCAGCCAAGAGCTAGCACCCCAGCTACATATGGTGTCGCCCAGCTAAGACCGCCCGCTGCTGTGTGATAATAAGAAGGAGAACCTGCTACGTATTCCTCTGCAACTGTGCGAAACGAAGTTGGAACACCTATTTCCCAATCTTCCATATAAGACGCCGAACTTATTTCATCTGGAAAACCTAGTGTGTAATGAGTTGGATTATCTCTATCATCGCCATCAAAATAGATAGGATACAAAAACGATGTCGTTTCATCCATGCTGCAATCCATCACTAATATACCAGCTTCTCTTGCTGCGACAAGTGCTTCGTCCCACGTCTCAGCATTTGGGTTTAGGTTATCTGGGAAACCTTTTGCCCCACCTGATAGTGACACCACACGAATTTTCTGGTCATCAGGTAGTTTTTCATTCTGCTCTACTATCCAGTATAGCGCATCTGCGTAATATTTCGCATCTCTCTTCCAAGTAGGTACAGCGGCAAAATAAACATTTGCATCGGGTGCTACACCTATCGTGTCACCAACTAGTATACTTGTAACGGCTGGGGCGTGCATCGAGCCATTGTTGTCGGAAGTTTCGGTGCCTGTATCATGGTATGCGACTATTTTGCCGTCAAACTCTGGATGGTCTAGCAATAGGTTTTGGTCGATGATAGCCACGTTTATTCCCATACCCGTAATGCCTTGCTGATGAAGTTCTCTCACACCAAGTCCAGGGTTTTTGCCATCTTCTAGTATTTGTGCTAACTGCTCCTCGCTTCCCTCAAGCACTGTGTACTCATTAAAGTTGTATGTGCCTAGATCCTCTTTGTTATACTCAGCCTTAGAAAAAGTATACTCGCTCTCCTCTGACCAGTGAAAACCTCTTATGTCATCCCAAGCACTAATAGATCTTGTTGGTTCAGCTGAGTTTTCTATATCCGTAGCTACATGATCTTCCAAGTCAATTGATAATTCACTATTAGACATATCTGTTGGTTGGTCGTCAACAATATTGGTTGCTGCACTTTGATCGTTTTGTGTTGTAGGAGTTGGTGGTTGCTCATTTGTTACACTGCTGTTTGTTCCAAACATTACCAATAAAGCAATGACGAGAGCAATGGAGAAAACAACCACCCATATCACAGGTTTTTTATAGTTCATTATATTTTTCACCCTCTCTTTTGTTTCACCCTTGCCAAAACCTAATGCTGTAGCGGATATATGATTTTTGTGAGTTGCAAACTTAAGCAGTGAAGTGGAGTATGGCACCTTAATATCACTGCCTAGTTTATTCATAACAGCCTCATCACAAGACATCTCCATATCTTTTCCAGCATAGATAAACGCTATCCATACTAGTGGATTGAACCAGTGTATTGCAAGGGTCACAAATGCTATTATGCGTGTGAGGTGATCAAGGCGCTTTATATGATACTTTTCATGTGCAATTACATATGCTTGCTCATCCTGTGTAAGATTTGACGGTAGATAAATTTTTGGTCGCAACGCGCCCAGTACAAAAGGTGTAGATATTTCGTCTGCAAGATATATGTTGCCACTTAGCCGTGTGCTAATTATCAGTTTTTGTCGTAGCCTTAAATACATAAATATATTACAAGCTATTAGCACTACAACACCTACTAGCCATATGTATGGCAATGATTGCAATATAACATCTTGCATAGTTGGTTTGAGTGTCATGCTAGATAATGTAGTAGGCGATACGTCGCTTTTAGTTATATGATCAACCTGTTGATAGTCGTTATGTGTATAGTCGTAATATTCACTATCGACAGGCAAAACGTCCAAAAAAGTTCGCTGTGTGGTAGTAGCTACAGTACTCTGCGAAGAAATATCAGGAAGTATCCCAATAGCGCTCTCGATTGAAAAAGGACAAAGCAGGCGAAACAATACCACCGCCCAAAGTGAATAGGAAAAAAATTTTGGTGCTTTGCGTAGCAGTAGCCGAGTTAGCATTACCGCTACTATCACTATGCTTGCAGTAAAGCTCATTTGAACTACTGATAAAAAAAATTCAGACATAGTTACACCTCCTGTTGCTCATCTATGATACGCTGTATCTCTGCAATCTCAGATTCAGACAGTTTTTTTTCACTAGCAAATGCCGTCAAAAATTGCGGTAGCGACCCTGCAAAAGTTTCTTTTACAAACATTTCACTTTGCATAGTAAAATACTGCTTCTTAGTAATAAGTGCACTCACTACGCCGTCTTTGCTCTGTATAATACCCTTGTCGCGCAGTTTGCGTATAACAGTATACGTGGTAGATTTTTTCCATTCTAGCTCTTTTTTGCACAGTTTTACCAGTTCGCCTGACGGCAATGGTTCATTCTGCCATATTATCTCCACAAATTTTAGTTCCACTTCGCCTAATTTATGATAAATCATTTTAGCACCATCCTCCCATTATATTATTGGTCTATAGCTTATAAACCAATTTCAGTCTATCATGTATAGACCAAAGTGTCAATAGTAAAATTTCATTTGTTATAAATTTTATAAAAAAACTTCTTGCCAAATGAAAAGTTGTATGATATTCTTTCAGTAGTTAATTATTTTAGGTGTATTTTTACATAAAAGGGAAAATGGTTAAAATCCATTGCAGCCCCCGCTACTGTAAACGATGACGAATTTTAAAAGCCACTGTCAGCATTGATGGGAAGGTAAAATGAGGATGAATCGTAAGCCAGGAGACCTACCTAAAGTACAGAGCAACCTTCGGCGGGAAGAGTATGTGTGGTATATTTTAGTGCACTTATCCTAGCCGTTTGAACAGCTAGGATTTTTTTGTCTATATTTTAGCCAAACAACAAATTATTCGTTGTTTAAACAAAATGGTTAAAATTCTTTGTGCAAAAATTGATTAACTAGAATAATTAGGAGGAAAGTGCGTTTAACGTATTCGCACAAAGTATTATGAAAAAAATAAGTAAAATTTTATGTTTATTATTGGTATTTGCTATGATGTTCACAACGGTAGCGTGCAATAATGAAACGGATGAACCTATCGACAACACAGATGGACAAGTAGAAGATAACTCAAAAGATGATGAAACAGAAGATAATTCGGAAGTTACAGGGCCAGCTACAGATGTTGCAAACCCAACAGAATATCCGCTAACATTTACAGATTCATCAGGAAATGAAATCGTGATTGAAAGTGCTCCTACAAAGATTGCTTCAGGTGCACCGTCTATTACAGAAATCATTTATGCGCTTAATAAGCAAGATATATTATATGGTGTAACAGAATATTGTAATTTCCCAGAAGAAGCGTCTTCAAAAGAAATTATAGGTGGTTTTTCAGATGTAAATATAGAGAAGGTTATAGAATTAGAAGTTGATTTATTTATGACAGAATATATTGATGAGGCGGCAAAAGCTACACTGACAGATGCAGGTGTTGATGTTGTATTGATTTCATCAACTGATTACAATTCAGTTTTCACTAAAATCGAAACTGTAGGGCATGTATTAAATGCAAATACAGAAGCTGCGAATTTAGTAGGATATATGAAAAGCAAAACAGATTATATTATTTCACTTATTGAAGGGCAAGAAAGCGTAAAAGTATTTTATGAAATTTGGCATGACCCTATTACTGCAGCAGGGCCAGGAAGTTTTATGGATGAAATGATAACTATGCTTAACGGTGAAAACATAGCTGGAGATACTGAATCAGCTTATCCAGAGTTTAGCACAGAATTAATCGTAGAAAAAAATCCACAAGTATATATTACATCTGATGATGGGTTTAAGACTGTTGAAGATATAAAGGCAAGAGCAGGATTTGAATCTTTAGATGCAGTAGTTAATGAAAGAATTTATTTCTTAAATAAAGACGTTACTTCAAGACCTGGTCCAAGAATTGTAGATGCCTTGGAATTAGTAGCAAGAGCAATGTATCCTTCAGCTTTCAATGAAGGAAAATAGTTTATAATATATGTCATAAATTGTGTGTAAATACTCCCTATTTGCTCATAGTGAAGATTGGATTGTCGGAGAAATCTTATCGATATAAGCTGTGAATGGTTTATGACTTATAATAATTCTTTAGAAAAATGGTTAAATAGACCTGATTCTGAAGTTCATTAAAACATTTTCGGTGGTGAGATATCTCATCACCGAAAAATTTATAAGGGTGAAAAATGTTTGATAATTTTAAATTAGTTATGGTAGTGTCAATTGTAATCTTGGCGACTACATTAGTAGGTGCGATTTGCATAGGAGCTGTAAGTATCAACCCGCTAGATGCAATTAGCATAGTTATAAATAAAACTACAAATAGTGTAATAAGTTTATTTACCGATAAAATTAGCATTGCGATGGATCCATCAATAAAATCTGCAACTGAAACTATAGTGTGGGATATCAGACTCCCAAGGATTTTGTTAGCGCTAGTAACAGGAGGGACGTTGTCTTTAGCGGGCGCTACGTATCAGAGCTTGTTGAAAAACCCTATGGCAGATCCATTTGTAATAGGAGTTTCCTCAGGTGCAGCTTTTGGAGCAGCAGTCGCAATTTCAACAGGTATAACATTTTCAGTGTTAGGAATTTCTTTTATTACTATATGTGCATTTATTTCGTCTATCGGTGTAATCATGGTTGTATATTCGATAGCTAGAATCGGCAAAAAAGTACCTGTAGTGACTTTGCTTTTAAGCGGTATTGCTATGGGTAATTTTTTAAGTGCATTTACTTCATTAATCATGATTTTTTCAGGAGATGATTTGCAAAAAATTTACTTTTGGACAATGGGTTCACTTAATGGAAATAGTTGGGATCAACTACTATCTTTGCTACCTATAGTAATCTTAGGATCAATAGTGGTATTTATCTTTTCAAAAGATTTAAATATTATACTTATGGGTGAAGATACTGCCAGTAACTTAGGTGTAAATGTAGAAAAAGTAAAAACTATTCTTTTAGCAACAAGTACAATAATTACTGCTTCTGTAGTTTCTGTGACTGGAATAATAGGGTTTGTGGGATTAATCATACCTCATATATCAAGGATGATTATAGGTCCAAACAATAAAAAATTAATACCACTGTCTTTTGTATTAGGGGGAATTTTATTAATAATCTGTGATACGATTGCAAGAAGCCTGTTATCTCAAGAGATTCCAGTAGGACTTATTACATCTATTTTGGGCGGGCCTTTCTTTATTTATTTGCTCAGACGCAGAAAAAAAGATATCATTTAACAGGTGGATATGATGGAAAATATGATAAAAATTGAGAATCTTACAGTAAAATATGGAACCCAAAACATAATAAAATCTATAGATGTTGAAATTGAAAGTGGCGAATTTGTTAGTATTATAGGTCCAAATGGAGCAGGAAAATCGACACTACTAAAAGCAGTAATGAAAAATTTAGATGTATCATCTGGTGAAATATATTTGAAAGGTAAAAATTTAAAGAACGTTTCACATAGAGAAAAATCTAAAATAATAGGTTTTGTACCTCAAGACTATAATATATCTTTTGATTTTTCTGTCTATGATATAGTTGAAATGGGTAGAAATCCACACAAAGAGAGATTTAAAAAATCAGAATTTGATGACAAACAAATAATTGAGGATGCACTAACAAAGACTAACACTATAGAATTTAAAGATAAAAATTTCAACAATCTAAGTGGCGGTGAAAAGCAAAGAGTAATTATTGCAAGAGCGTTAGCACAGCAACCAGAAATATTGATACTAGATGAAGCCACTTCTAATCTAGATATTCATCATCAGCTTGATATACTAGAACTGATACATTCGCTAAATAGAGAAGAGGGCATTACCGTATTAACGATTATGCATGATTTGAATTTAGCGTCTAGGTTTAGTGATAAGATAATTTTATTGAATGAGGGCATGGTTTCAAAAGTAGGCACCCCAGATGAAGTAATAGATGAAAAGGTTCTAAGAACAATTTATGATATGGAAATGATAGTTAGGGAAAATAAACTGTTATTGTTCAAAGAAATATTACCTATGAGAACTCGAAAAGCAAAAATAGACAAGACTATAAAAATACATATAATCTGTGGTGGAGGAACGGGAGAATATATTATTCAAAAATTGTATTCTGAGAGATATATTTTAAGTTGTGGTATTTTAAATGAAGGTGATAGTGATTTTTTACTTTGTAAAAACTTAGATATTAGATGTGTTTTTGAAAAACCTTTCTCAGTGTTTAGCGAGGAAAAAATAGAAGAAAATAGACAGTTGGTTAAAGATAGCGATATAATTTTATTGACTGACATAGCTGTCGGATCTGGAAATTTCATCAACGTCAAAATGATTGAAGATATAGATGATAAACAAATATTGATTTTGCATAGTGTAGATAGAGACTTTGTAGATGGTGAATACGAAATATTGATAAAAAAACTTATCAAAAAAGAAAATGTTAAATATGTGATGAATTTGAAAGAATTATTTGAATGTTTAAAGTAAGATGTTTGCAAATAATAGAGTAAAAAATACAGGAGTGAATTACAGATTCACTCCTGTTTGCTTATATAGAATTATATTCGAATAACTTTGAATGCTTTGAAAAAATTAATCAATCATTGCTGATAAAATACCAACTTTATTAGCAATTTGTGTTTTTGTCCAAAATTCAGTTGCCAAAATTGTCGAAAGCGAATCTACTGTAGAAACTGAGTGTCGTAGCATTAATTCTTCAGTTATATCGGCTATGCTGGAAAATTTAATTCTTCCTTCTAAAAATAAAGAAACGGCAATCTCGTTTGAAGCATTTAGCACAGTTAGCATCGTTCCACCAACTTTAAGCGCATCATAAGCTAGACGTAAGCATTTAAATGTTTTCAAATCAGGTTTTTCAAATGTTAAAGTTCCTAAATCACTTAAAGAAAGTGATTTTAGGCTGTTAGGAATTCTTTCGGGGTGAAAAATAGCATACTGTATCGGTAAAATCATACTTGGAAGGCCTAGTTGAGCAATAGTAGAATGATCAACAAATTCTACGGCAGAATGAATGATGCTTTGAGGATGTATGACTACTTCTATTTTCTCGGGCTCTATATCAAATAAATATTTTGCTTCGATAACTTCTAAACCTTTGTTCATAAGTGTTGCTGAATCTATAGTTATTTTTTTGCCCATTGACCAATTTGGATGATTTAACGCATCTTGTAAAGATACAGATTCTAATTCATCTGCAGTATATCCTCTAAACGGACCACCTGAGGCAGTTAAGATTATTTTTTTGACTTCTTTCATACTATGAATACCTAATGCTTGAAATATAGCGCTATGCTCGCTGTCTACTGGTAAAATATCTACGTTGTGTTTTTTTGCTAAATCCACTATTAAACTTCCACCTACTACTAGCGTTTCTTTATTTGCAAGTGCAATGTTTTTACCTGCTTTTATCGCAGTTTTTACAGGTTGAAGGCCAATCATTCCAGAAACTGCAGCAACTACTAAGTCAACTTTCGAATGTGTTGCAACTGCTAATAGCCCATCCATTCCTACGACAATGTCAGTATTAGTTTCGCCTCGTAACAAGTTTTTTAATTTAATAGCACTTATTTCATCCATTACTGCACATAAATCAGGTTTGAATTCTAGTATTTGATTTTTAAGTAGTTCAATATTTTTATTACCTGAAATTGCCCAAACTTTAATCTTATCTCTATTTTCCCGCACTACGTCTAGAGTTTGAGAACCTATAGATCCTGTAGAACCTAAAATACTAATGTTTTTCATGTTTACCCCTTTTTTTTACTATGATGATAAATAGTTTAATATTCTTTGAAAACGATTACACACAACTAACTAGTTGATCTGATAATAGTAACAGTATACAATAACTTTTGTTTATTTTCAAGAAAAAATAGTTGGAATTTTTATACATAAATTGTATAATATATATGTATAATTTAAAATGTTAAAAATTCGTTTTAGATTGAAGGAGGTTGCTATGTACGGATTGATTTTAGAAGGCGGAGGCGCAAAAGGAGCTTATCATGTAGGAGCATATAAAGCTTTAATTGAACTAGGTATAGAAATAGGTGGAGTTGCAGGGACGTCTATAGGTGCTTTAAATGGTGCTGCAATAGTACAAGGTGATATTTCTAAACTTGAAAATTTATGGTTAGAATCAAATGTTAATACTTTGTTTGGCATGAATGAAGACGAGATAATTAAATTAAAAAACTTTGACTTAGCACAAGTTAATGTATCATATATGCTAAGTTTGTCAAAAGATATTATTTATAATAAGGGGATAGATACTACTAAAATGAGAAGTATAATCAATGATTATTTAGATGAAGATAAAATCAGAGCTTCTGAACTAGATTTTGGATTAGTTACTGTGTCTTTAAGTGATAGAAAACCATTAGAACTGCTTAAAGAAGAAGTGCCTGTGGGAAAGTTAAATGATTATATTTTTGCAAGTGCATATCTTCCTGCTTTTAAAATGGAAAAAATAGATGGTAAAATGTTTCTAGATGGGGGATATTATAATAACTTGCCAGTTAGTGTTTTGGCTAGAAAAGGATACAAAGATTTTATTGCTGTAAGAACTAATGCTATTGGGATTGTGAAAAAAATAAGAAGAACAGATTTGAAAATCACATATATTGAGCCTATAGAGGATTTAGGGAGCATGTTGGATTTTAATAAAGATAATGCTGTAAAAAATCTAAAGCTTGGATATTTTGATACATTAAAAGTCTTTAATAAACTAAAAGGTTATAAATACTACTGCATTCCGTATAACGGCAATTTTTCTAAGTTTTTGATAGATATGTTTCATGATAAAAAAGAAGTTGTTAAAAGAATAGGGAAAATGATGGGATTTGAAAATATTCCTGTAGATAGGATGATTTTTGAGAAAATATTACCTAGACTTGAAACTGTACTTGAATTAAGTGGCAACAGTGACTATCAAGATATAGTATTGAAGATAGTAGAGTATGTTGCAGAGAAATATGATGAGATTGAAAGATTTAAAATTTATGATGCAGAAGAGTTTATGAGATTAACTGTGAGAACTTTTAGAAATAAACCTATTATACCAACGAGAACTCTCCCAGATTTTCTAAAGAAAAACAGAATTTTTTCTATCGCTGCTAAAGATGAATTAATTCTAGATGTTTTTAGAGAATTAATAATAGGGATGGTTGAATAAGATGAGAAAAAAAGAATTTGAAAAAGTGGTGCAAGAAATTTTGCACTTGCTTGGTGAAGGTGTTCATGTTTTAGACAGAGATGGAAACAGTATTATTTATAATCAAGCAATGTCAAAATTAGAAAAAATGGACCCTGAAGATGTGATGAACAGACCATTCGAAGAAGTTTTTAAAAATTTGGATGCTAGAGAAAGTACTCTTTTGAGAGCTTTGAACAATAAAACAGGTACGTATAGTAAAAACCAAACGTACCTTAATAAGGATGGAAAAAAAATAACTACTATGAATACCACAGTGCCAGTATTGGAAAATGGCAATTTGATTGCTGCAGTTGAGGTGGCAAGGAATATTACTGATATAGAAGAAATGTCTAATACAATACTAGAGTTGCGTAAAGAAATAGAGAAACCATCAGAAGTTAAAGCCACAAAAATAAAGACGTATACCTTTTCAAATTTAATAGGTAAAAATATTAAGTTTAAAGAGATGTTGGATACGGCTAAAAAAGCTGCAAAAATCAATGCATCCGTTTTTGTTTACGGAGAAACTGGAACAGGCAAAGAGCTGATTGCTCAGAGTATTCACTTTGATGGAATCAGAAAAAACAAGCCTTTTTTAGCACAAAATTGTGCTGCTTTGCCAGAATCTCTTTTAGAAGGAATTTTGTTTGGAACGGCTAAAGGTGGTTTTACAGGTGCTGTAGATAGAGCTGGTATGTTTGAACAGGCTAACGGGGGCACGCTTTTGCTTGATGAAATCAATTCGATGCCTTATGAATTGCAAGGAAAATTGCTGAGGGTTTTACAAGAAGATTATATAAGAAGAGTGGGAGGAACTCAAGATATACCAATCGATGTACGAATTATTGCAACTGTAAATGAACCGCCTCTTGATTTGATAAATCAGGGTAAACTCAGAAAAGATTTATATTATAGACTTAATATTGTTAATATTACTATACCACCTTTGAGAGAGAGAAAGGACGATATTCTCATATTAGCAGAGAAATTTATAGATAAACATAATGCAAGGTATGGAAAAAATGTTTGGATGTTATCTGAAAAAGCCAAGTCAAAACTCATGAAGCATTCGTATCCAGGTAATGTAAGAGAGTTAGAAAACATTTTGATGTCTGCAGTATCTATGTCTGACAGTGAAAATGTCTTAACTGATAAACATATATCAATTGTTGATAGTGAGAATGAAAATAGAATCAATATAGATCTTGACGATACAGGGTTAGATGATTACTTGGAAAATTTAGAAAAAGATATAATTTTCAAGGTAATGACTCTGAATAAAAACAATGTGACAAAATCGGCCGAACATTTAAAAATAAAACGTCAAACGCTTCAGCATAAATTAAAAAAATATGGATTTAAAATAGATAATGAAGGATAAAAAACAAATAGTGCAAAAATATTTGCGTGTAATGCAAATGTTTTTGCACTATATTTATTTTTGGAAGTTTTTAGGAAGCATGATATTTAGAGTTAGTAATTTTGATAAAAAATAATTATTGGATTTTATGTTGAAAAATAGATAAAAAAAATTAGAAACAAGATTGATTGCATAATGTTTTAATTGTTGGCACAGAAGTTGCTTATATGTTGTTATCTAAATTTTAAAGTAATAATAATAAAATATATTGTCTATGGAGGAAAAATGAAAAACGTAAAAATTATTGTTTGGGGATTAGGAGCTATGGGCTCAGGAATGGTCAGAATGCTTTGTAAAAAGCAAGGTGTTGACATCGTTGGAGCGATAGACATAGGTGCTAAGCTGGGAAAGAGCATGTATGAAGTTACAGGTATCGACAGAGCAGGCAGAGAAGATGTAATAGTAGGAACTATGGAAGAAGTAATAACTGAAAAAGCTGCGGATGTAGTTTTACTTTGCACTGATTCTTTTACTGCTAAAGCTTTTGATAAAGTTAAGTATGCGTTAGAAAAGAAGATGAATGTCATAACGACAGCTGAAGAAATGGCGTATCCACAAGCACAAGAACCTGAATTATCTAGACAAATGGATGAATTGGCAAAAGCAAATGGAGTGTCTGTTTTAGGAACAGGTATCAACCCTGGACTAATTATGGATTTACTTGTAGTTATAATGACTGGTTGTATGGAAGATGTAGAACATATTACTGCTAGAAGAGTTAATAGCTTATCTCCTTTTGGTCATGCAGTCATGGAAGAACAAGGCATAGGTCTTGAAGTAGAAAAATTTAATGAACTTAAAGATAAAGGCGAAATGGCTGGGCATGTTGGCTTTCCTGAGTCTATAAATATGATTGCAGATGCTATTGGCTGGAAAGTAGATAAAATAGAACAATCTATGGATCCAATTGTTACAGATGTAGATAGAAAATCTCCTTATGGATTTGCTGCTGCAGGTCAAGTAGCAGGTGTTGCAATGAAAGGTTGGGGTTATGTAAATGGCCAAAAACTAATTGAAATGGATCATCCACAGCAAATAGAACCTGAGCAAGTAGGTATTAACACAGGAGATTATGTAATAATCAAAGGTACTCCTGAGATTAATTTATCGAACACGCCTGAGGTTGAAGGTGGTATCGGAACTATAGCTATGTGTGTTAACATGATTCCTCATATCATCAATGCAAGACCAGGACTACATACTATGCTTACGCTTCCTGTTCCTAGAGCAATAATGGGAGACATGAGAGAACAAATTTGTGAAGAAGCAAAAATAGTAAAATAAATAAAATATTAGGAGAAATCCAATGATTAAAAAAGGTGAATGGGTGCTTATACACAACATCGTTTTAACTCCCGAAAATAGAGCACCACAAGTTCCAGATGACACGAAAAAAGTGCCGCTTGAACTTTGGGTAAAAGGATATTTGCAAAAAGATGCAAATATTGGCGATGAAGTGACTGTACTAACAAGAACAAAAAGAGAAGTAAAAGGAAAACTTTTAGAAGTTAATCCTTATTATAAACATGATTATGGAAAGTTTGTTCCAGAACTCCTTCAAATAGGTGATCAAGTTAGAGAGATATTGTTTGGAGGTGAAGATTGTGAGTAGAGATGTGAGTTATCAAGGTGTAATGTCAAGAAAATCAGAAATAATGAAAAAAGCTGTCGGTATTGATTATGCTACGTTTGAAAGTGGAAAAATAGCTTTTGACTATGAAAAGATGATGAGAGAGACAGGTTATACTCTTGAAGAAATGCAAGAGATACAATATTCTGCTAGTGTTGGAAACACACCGATATTAGAACTTAAAAACTTGACTGCACTCGCAAGAAAACTGGCTCCTGAAGGAAAAGGAGCAAGAATCTTTATAAAAGATGAAGCTGCAAATCCATCTGGGAGTTTTAAAGTTAGACGTGCTGCAAATGCAGTATATCACGCTAAAAAATTAGGATATAAAGGTGTCATAGCAGCTACAAGTGGTAATTATGGTGCAGCGGTAGCACAACAGGCTGCAGTTCATGGCTTAAAATGTATAATAGTTCAAGAGTGCTATGACTCAAAGGGTGTCGGACAACCTGAAATTATAGAAAAAGCGAGGAAATGTGAAGCTTTAGGTGCAGAAGTAATTCAGCTTACTGTAGGACCTGAACTGTTTTATACGTTTTTGATGCTTTTAGAAGATACAGGATATTTTAATGCATCGTTATATACTCCTTTTGGGATAGCTGGAGTTGAAACTTTAGGATATGAAATTGCTATGCAGTTTAGAGAAAAATATGGCAAAGATCCAGACGTTGTTGTTTGTACAAATGCAGGCGGAGGCAATCTAACAGGTACTGCAAGAGGATTGCAAAAGGCAGGCTCTACAACGCAGGTAGTAGGTGCAAGTGTTAATCTTAAAGGGTTGCATATGGCGTCTGACGAGCAATTTAACAAAAAATCTTTTACTACAGGACACACAGGGTTTGGAATGCCATTTACAAGTTGGCCGGACAGATCTGATGTACCACGTTCAGCTGCGAGACCGCTTAGATACATGGATAGATATGTGACTATCAATCAGGGTGAAGTATTTTACATTACAGAAGTATTGGCAAGCCTTGAAGGTCATGAAAAAGGACCAGCTGGCAACACTTCGCTTGCTGCGGCTTTTTCTTTAGCTCAAGAGATGGATCAAGACCAAATGATAGTAGTACAAGAGACTGAATATACAGGCGCAGGTAAACATATTCAACCACAACTTGATTTTGCAAGAGATAATGGTGTTGAGATACTATTTGGTAATCCACAAGATGAAATTTGCGGAAAAAACATAATACTACCTTCGCATCCATCAAAAATCAAGGCAGTAGATATAGATCTTGATAAAGTAAGGAAATCACTTATAAAGAATGCATTAGTAACTTATGATATTAAAGCAACAGAAGTTTGCGACAATGATATAGATTTCTTAGCAAAAGAGACTAAAACAGATGCAAAATATGTGTTAGATGTTTTATCAATATTGTAAGTATAGTTAGTACAATTTTATTATAAACTAATCACACATGAATTATAAATTAAATTTTCATTGCAAATAGGGAGGAAAAATGAAAAGAGCAGATGATTATGAAATAAGAAGACAACATTTGGCAAATTTGTCAGATGAAGAGTTGCACCAAAGATTTTGGGATTTAGCAGGTAAAGTTGTTGACCCTCTTCTAGAACTAGGAAAGAAAAACACAACACCTTCTGTAGAAAGAAGTGTACTTTTGAGAATGGGATTTTCAAGTATTGAAGTTAAGCCTATAGTTGAAGGCGTTATGAATAAAGGACTTATGGGTAAAGGCGCAGGCAATGTAGTTTGGAGATTATCTAAAAAATTAGGTATATCTGTGCGTGAAGCCGGTGTTGGATTATCTGAAGGAAAATACTGGGATGAAGTAGATTCATTATTCTAAGAAGGAGGGAAAAAACATGAAATTAAATCCAAATGAAAAATTAAATATCAAAGAGTTATTAAAAGATTTAGATAAATATGAGCCAAGACGTCGTGAATGGACGTGGAGAAAAGGAGCTAATGAGACAAGACAAGTAGGTGACTTTGAGTATCACGAAACTTCTGAAGGCCTAAAAAATTATATTCCATTACCTGGAAGTAGAGGGTTTCACTATATAGATCCACAACCTGATTGCGTTGTGACTACTGAGATAGCATCTGGCAGATTTGAAGATGATATCAGACGTATGAGAATGGCTGCTTGGCATGGAGCTGACCATGTGATGGTTATTAGAACTGCAGGACAGTCTCACATAGATTCACTTCTTGAAGGTACAAACCAAGGTATTGGTGGTATCATGGTTACTAGAAAGCAAGTAAGAGCATCTAGAAAAGCACTTGATTTAATAGAAGATGAAGTAGGTCGCCCAATCAACTTCCATTCATACATTTCTGGCGTTGCAGGTCCTGATATTGCAGTTATGTTTGCTGAAGAAGGAATAAACGGAGCTCATCAAGATCCACAGTACAATGTACTTTATAGAAATGTAAATATGGTTAGAAGTTTTGTTGATGCGTGTGAAGCTAAAGCTGTAATGGCGTGGGCAGGTATTTTACAAATAGATGGAGCTCACAATGCTAATGCTACAGCAATGAAAGCATGGAAAGTTAGACCTGAACTTATGGTTCAACATGCTATCAATAGTATTTTCTCTAAAAAAGTAGGTATCAAACCTGAAAACATTGCACTTTCTACAGTACCTCCATCAGCACCGCCTGCACCTTGTATGAGACTTGACGTTCCATATGCGGTTGCACTTAGAGATTTCTTTAGAGAATACAAAATGAGAGCTCAGCAAAACACTAAGTATATGGAATCAGATATGAGAGAAGCGTCTGTTTCGCATACTCTTAACCTTATGATTTCAAGACTTACAAGTGCTGATATCCAATCTACAATCACTCCTGATGAAGGAAGAAATGTGCCTTGGCATTACAATAACATTGCAGCTTTATCTACAGCTAAACAAGCACTTGTAGGTATGGATGGATTAAGAGAAATAGTAAAACTTGATAGAGATGGAGTTTTAGGAAAAGATGTTAGAGAATTAAAAGAAAGAGCTACTCTTTTCATGGAAGAAATCCTAGAAGTTGGTGGATATTTCAAAGCTGTTGAAGACGGATTCTTTGTTGATAGCGGATATTATCCTGAAAGAAACGGAGACGGTATCGCAAGAGAAATTGAAGGCGGAGTAGGCGTAGGCTTTGTTTATGAAAGAGATGAAGACTATTTTGCACCTGTTTCAGTTCATTTTGGATATAACAATATTCCATCTGAATTTGCTAAAGCAAGTGATGCAATAGGTGGAGATACTTTCGAAGATAGATCTAAGATTGTTTATATAGATGAGTTAGATGAAAATGACAATGTTAACGTAAGACTTGAAGAAAATGCTAAATATATGGATACAAACTTGGTTAAACCTGAAGTTGAATGGAGAGCTGACGGTATAGTTTGCACTACTATATTCTTGCCTTTAGATGAAAGAACTGCTGAATTTGCAGCTATCAAATGCGGTGAGAAGATGGGTCTTGAAGACGTTACTGTTGTACATAAACAGTGCATCCATCCTAGTGAAGGTACGGTAGTTGAAATTAAAGGAAAAGTAAAATTTGATATAGATATCAATGAACTTGTAATTCCTGAAAAGATACCTGTATTGTCTGCAGAAGAAATTAGAGAAGATATTCAAAATGCTCCTATGTTTGTAGTTGCAGCAACTGTAGGTGAAGATGAACACTCTGTTGGACTTAAAGAAACTTTAGACATCAAGCACGGAGGAATAGAAGGATTTGGTATTAAATATTCTTATCTTGGAACTTCTTGCCCTGTTGAAAAATTAGTTGATGCAGCTATAGAAACTAATGCTCAAGCTATACTTGTAAGTACTATAATTACACATGACGATGTTCATATAAAAAACATGAAAAAAATCAGCGATCTATGCATCGAAAAAGGCATCAGAGATAAAGTTATGTTAATTTGCGGTGGAACACAAATTACTAACGAAATAGCAACTGATGCAGGTATGGATGCAGGTTTTGGAAGAGGATCTAAAGGTATAGATGTAGCTAGTTTCTTAGTTAAGAAAAGAAGGGAAAAATAATAATGCGAATTAATGTATTGGTGGCTGAAATAGGCAGTACCACTACAGTAGTAAATGCATTTAACGGTATAGGCTCACCCTGCCCTACATTTGTAGGGCAGGGGCAAGCCCCTACATCGGTTTTGCAAGGTGATGTTACTATTGGATTAAATGGTGCTATAGAAGATTTAAGAATAAACTTAAATGCCGATGAAATCGAGTGGGACGATATGCTCGCTACAAGTAGTGCTGCTGGAGGACTAAAAATGACTGTCCACGGGCTTGTATATGATATGACTGTTAGAGCAGCTAAAGAAGCGGCATTAGGAGCAGGTGGAATAATAAAAAACATAACCTCAGGAAAATTAAGAAGGTTAGATCTCAAAAAAATCGAAGACATAAAGCCTAATATCATACTGATTGCTGGTGGAGTAGATTATGGTGAGAGAGATACTGCAATACATAACTTAGAAATGATTTTAGACGCTGGCATCAAAACACCTATAATTTATGCAGGCAACGTAGAAAATCAAGAAGAAGTTAAATTTTTATGCGATGAAGCAGATGTACAAGTCTACATAGTAGAAAATGTATATCCTAAAATAGATTCACTTGTAGTTGAACCTACAAGAAAAGTAATACAAGATGTATTTGAAGAACATATCATACATGCACCTGGCATGACAAGAGTAAGAGAATTAGTGCAGGGTCCAATTATTCCAACTCCTGGAGCTGTTATGGAAACTGCAAAATTATTAAAAGAACACTTAGGTGATTTGATAATTTTTGATGTTGGTGGTGCTACGACAGATTTACATTCTGTAACTACGGGCGCAGAAGAAATAGGCATGATACTTATTAGTCCTGAACCTGAGGCAAAAAGAACTGTAGAAGGTGATTTAGGCGTATTTGTAAATGCTTCACACGTCATTGAAAAAATCGGAGAAGAAGAATTAAGAAAAGAATTTCCAGATTTAGACGAAATATTGGAAGGCTATGTAGCCATTCCAAAAAATGAAAGAGAAATTAAGTTTGTAGAAAGACTTACAGAAGAAGCTGTATTAACTTCTTTGGAAAGACATGCAGGACGCACCAGAAACTTGTACACTGCATCAGGAAAGAAGACTATTGCTGAAGGAAAAGACTTAACTGCAATTAAATATATAATAGGCACGGGAGGCGCCTTAACGAGACTTCCTAACAGAGAGAATATACTCAAAAAAGTAGCATCTGGATCTAAAGGAGAAGAATTGTATCCGTCTATAAATGCAAAAGTTTTGATAGACAACGACTATATCTTTGCCTCGCTAGGAGTATTGTCAAAAAAATATCCAGAAGATGCCCTACTACTGATGAAACAAAGTTTGAAAATCGATTAGCGATTAGCGAAAAGTGATTAGTGGTTAGTGAATGAAAAATTAGGTTTATCTAATTTTAATTAAATTATGAATAGATGAAAATGTTGATTATATTTTTCGCTTTCAAAACTATCCCTAAACTAATCACTACCCACTACATCCACCACGGAGGAAAAAATGTACCCTAGAGCAAAAATTAACCTAAAAAAGATGGCACACAATGTTGAACGTATTGCTGAAATCGTGGCAAAAAAAGGCGGATGCTCCGCTATGATAGTCACAAAGGCTGTATGTGCGGACAAAGAAATCGTAAAAGTTATAGAACAAAATGAGAAGATTACATACTATGCAGATTCAAGAATAGAGAACTTAGAAAGAATTGGTAAAACTAAAAAAATGAAAGTTCTTTTGAGATTACCTATGCTTAGTGATGTTAAGCGCGTAGTACAGCATGCAGATGTAAGTCTTAATTCAGAAATTCAAACTATTAGAGCCTTAAATGTAGCAGCTAAAGAGGCAGATAAAACGCACAAAATAATCCTAATGATAGATTTAGGCGATCTAAGAGAAGGCATCTATTTCACAAACGAAGATGAAATTTTTAACGTTGTATCTGAAATTTTAGGACTGAAAAATGTTGAATTACACGGTATTGGAGTAAATCTAACTTGCTATGGAGCAATAATCCCTAAAAACGACAATTTGTCACAATTAGTGGATTTCGCAAACAAAATAGAAGAAAAATTTGATATAAAACTAAAAATAGTATCAGGTGGAAATTCAAGCTCAATATATCTTATAGATAAAGATGAACTTCCAAAAGGGATAAACAATCTAAGAATTGGAGAAGCTGTATACCTTGCAAATGAAACAGCATATTCAAACAAGATAGAAAATATGCATGACGATGTGGTAACTTTAGAAGCAGAGATAATAGAATTAAAAGAAAAACCATCGCTTCCTGTCGGCGAACCAGGAGTAGATGCATTTGGTGAAAAACCTGTATATGAAGACAAGGGGATCATCAAAAGAGCCATATTAGCAGTTGGCAGACAAGACATAGATTCTGGTGGACTCATACCTCTTGACAATAATATCGAGATTTTAGGCGCAAGTTCAGACCATATGATTTTAGATGTTACAAATTCTGAAACAGAATATAAATTAGGAGATACCATAGAATTTAAATTAGAATACGGCGCACTCCTAAAGATATTCACTAGCGAATATGTAACTAAGATTTACGAATGAAAATTAATTAGAAAACAGAACGCACATAAAGATGAATATCTTTTCGAAAGGGGCTGTATCACAATGATTTTGTGATATAGCTCTTTTTTTGAGTAATTTTA
>CAYJLG010000021.1:0-44418 GCA_964371035.1 uncultured Clostridia bacterium
TTATTTTTTTTTTATAATTTAATTATTTTTTTTTTATAATTTAATTATTTTTTTTATCTAATATATCTTTTACTGAAACTGCAATGTTTGATGAATGATCACCTATACGTTCTAAGTTATTAATAGTGTCTAAAAATATTATTCCAGCATTAGGTTTGCAAATATAAGTATTAAGTCTTTCAATATGATTTTTTCTAAGCGCTTTAAACGTTCTGTCTATATGCTTATCTTTTTCTATAACTTCTACTGCTAACGCACCGTCTGCATCTCTTAACGAAGTTAGTGCTAATGAGAATACTTCTATCGTATCTTTAAATATATCTATAATTTCTTCTTTTGCAGAATCTGAAAAAATTACTTTATTTTCTATCAAGTACATTGTAAGTTCTGCTATATTGTCTGCATGATCACCAACTCGTTCAATATCATTTAAAACATTCATTAAAATTACAAGTTTATCTTTTTCATTATCTGTTAATGAAATTTTGTCTAGTTTAACTACGTAGTTCAAAATAGCCTTGTTAAGTTCATTGATTTTTTTCTCTATCTTAAAGACTTCCATAGCTTTAGGTTCACTTTGAAGATTGTACGCCTCTACTGCTAGTTTAAGCTGTTCAGAAGCCATTTTTCCAAGCCTTAAAGTCTCTTTTTGAGCCTGTACAAGAGCTATTGGAGGAGTTGCTAAAAGTCTTTCGTCAATATATTTTACTAATTCTTCAGAATCATCACTACCTGTTTTAATAATTACTGTTGCTGCTTTAACTATCAAATTAGCAAAAGGTAATAGAATAATTACGTTAATAATGTTAAACGACATATGCGCTGCTGCAATTTGAGCTTCTATATCTCCTGGTATATATTGTAAGATTAAAGTTGATATTGGACCAGAAAGTAAGAATAAAAACAACAACGTACCAATCAAGTTAAACATCAAGTGCATAACAGAAGCTTGTTTAGCTGTTTTATTCGCTCCAACACTAGAAATCATAGCAGTAACACACGTTCCAATATTCTGTCCAAAGATAATTGGAAATGCCATTTCTAATGTTATTCCACTACCTGCTGCAATAGCTATTAACAAACCTGTTGTTGCACTACTACTTTGAAGTACGGCAGTAATACCAAATCCTGCAAGTATGCCTAAAAGTGGATTGTCAAGTGTGCTTAACATTTCAAGAAAAACGTCGGATTGCTTTAATGGATCTACTGCTGATTTCATCAAGTCCATTCCTAAAAAAAGAATCCCGAATCCCAAAATAACTTGAAAAACATCTTTAATTTTTTGTTTTTTTGCGGTTATATAAACAAAAGTACCTAATCCTAACATTATTGGAGTTAACAGATCTAAATCAAGAGTAACTAAAAGTGCAGTAGTAGTTGTACCAATATTAGCACCCATAATAATACCCATAGCTTGATGCAAGTTCATTAACCCCGCATTAACAAAACCAACTGTCATAACAGTAGTAGCACTACTACTTTGAACTAACGCAGTTACTAAAGTTCCTACTAGTACACCCATTATACGATTTTTAGTTAGCATTTCTAATATGCTTTTCATTCTGGCTCCAGCAGCTCTTTGTAGGCCATCGCCCATGTAGTTCATGCCAAATATGAAAACTCCTAATCCACCAATTAAACTAATTATTATTTCCATCTTATTATTTTCCTCCATTATTTTAACTAAGCTCACTAAAGCTTAAAATAATTCCTTACTAAATAAATTTTCAAAGCAGATTCGGAAACTTTAATTGTCTTAAAACTTCAAACAAAATAATATTTACCGAATTAGATAGATTTAAAGATCTAGCAGCCTCATTGTCAATCATTGGAATTTTAATCCTTCCCTCCGCATACAAATCGTGCATTTTTTGTGGCAATCCACTAGTCTCTTTTCCAAAAACTATAAAACAATCATCTTTGTACGTAATATCAGAATAATATTTAGTGGCTTTGGTTGTAGAAAGAAAAATATCTTTATCTCCATTAATTTCCAAAAATTCATCCAAATTTTCATAATATGTAATATCTACTAAATCCCAATAATCCAGTCCCGCTCTTTTCAAATGTTTGTCACTTACAGAAAATCCTAATGGCTTTATCAAGTGAAGTTTACTACCTGTGGCAGCACACGTTCTAGCTATATTTCCTGTGTTTTGCGGTATTTCCGGCTCAAACAAAACTATATTTACCATAATCACCTCTCAATTAACTTGTGTATTATATCACTAGATCTTTCAAAAATAAAGAACTATTTTAAAAAATTTTAAATTTTTTTTAATACATTACAATCGTTGATTTTTACGCAAATATCAATTTTTAGTTTTAAAAAAATTACAATTTTCTTTTACAACACAAAGTTCACATTTTGGATTTTTTGCTGAACAAATTTGCCTTCCATGTGAAATAAAAAGATGATGGGCATTTATCCAATATTTTTTAGGTAGCTTTTTCATTATTTCGTCCGAAACAGCATCTGCGTCTTTTCCCTTTGCGAAACCTATGCGCTTTGAGACTCTAAATACATGAGTATCAACTGGCATTGCAGGCACCCCGAAAGCCTCCGCAAGAACAACACTAGCAGTTTTCCTGCCAACCCCTGATAATTTTACTAATTTTTGCATTTCACAAGGAACTTTTCCATTAAAATTATCTTTTAGTTCTCTGCAAAGGTTGAATATACTTTTAGATTTATTCTTATAAATTCCTATTTTTTTTATTTTTTCAGCTATTTCATCTTGTGACAATGTCAAAAATTTTTCTAAATCAGGAAAATCTTTATACAACTCACTAGTTACAGCGTTCACACTTTTATCAGTTGATTGCGCACTTAAAACAGTAGAAATTAATAATTGAAATGGAGTCTCATAATTAAGAGCACAATTTGCGTCTGGATATTCAATTTTTAATTTATGATATACTATTTCAGATTTATTCACTGTAAAACCTCCATCAATTTTTTGTATTCATCAGATATTTTTATATCTTCATATACAAGTTTTTTATTCAAAATAGATTTAGCTTTGTTTGGATTTAACTGTATAAGAGTCCAAGCAGAATACATTTTTATCATATCCGACTTGCTATCTAATTCATCTTTTACAATATCAAAACAATTACAAAGCTTAAGATTGCCAACTGAAATTATTGCATTTCTTTTTAAGATATTTTTACCTCTCCATGCGCACGACATGTGGCCGTATCTAGCATTAAACTCACTATTTGAAATTGTTATGAACTGTTTTAAATCCACAAATAAGTCATCATAATTATTAAAAGAGTCTTCGTTCAAGATTTTATTGTTCTTAGGACAATTTAATTGACATGTATCACATCCATAAATTTGCTGCCCCATCAGTTTTCTTAACTCAAGTGGTATATAATTTTTTGTCTGTGTTAAGTACGAAATACAATTGTTAACTTTAAAATCTTTATGTTTTACTATTGCTTTTGATTTACAATTATTCACACATATTTTGCAATTTCCACACGGATCCGACTTTAATTCATCGTTTTCACAATCTATTTCTATGTCTGTTAAAATATATCCTAAAAATACGAAAGAACCATAACTATCATTCAACAACATGTTGTTTTTTCCTATGAATCCTAATCGTGATTTTTTACATACCTCTCTATCAATCAAAGGCTCTGTATCAACGCATATTTTAAAATTGAAACTACATTCTGCTTGCAACAAATCTACAAGTTCTTTTAATTTTCTCCTAACTACAAAGTGATAATCTTCTCTAAAAGAAGATACGCTAATAATTCCCTTTTCTTCAATATTCTTTACGTTAATATTTGCAAAACCATTTGCATACGGAAAAATTGCCGCAATGATACTTTTACATTCCGGCAATAATTTTGTAGCATTTATTCTTTTTTCTATATCTAAATCTTCAAATTCACAAAAATCGCCATTTTGTTTTCTCTTTTCTAAATATTCCTTCATGTAATCATAACTCACTATGTTAGAAAAACCGACTTCTGCGATCTTTAATTCTTTTGAAATGTCTATAATTTTACTTTTAATATCCATATATATACCTTACAATTCTAGTCTTCTATTACTTCAAACTCATTGTTTGTTATAAAGAAATTATCTCTTAACCCATCAGTTATGTATATTTTTTTATCCTTAGTGACAAATATAGCATCTGCACCATCTATATTTTCTATAAAATTATATCCCTCTGTTAATCCCATCAAGAAAACTGCAGTTGAAAACACATCTGCCTGCATTGAATTTTCGCTGACTATAGCAACTGATTTAAGTTCATTTTCTACTGGAAATCCAGTTGTAGGATCTATAATATGATGATATTTTTCACCATCAACTTCATAATATCTTTCATAATCGCCTGAAGTTACAATCGAAGTATCTGAAATATTTAAAACGCCTAAATATTCACTTGCATTGCCAAAAGGATTTCTTATACCTATGCCATAGTCACTATTATCTGGTTTGCTTCCAATTATATTTATATTTCCACCCAAATCTATTATTGCACTTTCAATGCCTTGAACTAAAAGATAGCTCTTTATTTCATCTGCAATATAACCTTTTGCTATTCCACCTAAATCTAAAAACATATTATTACCTAAAGCAACAGATAGCTTTTTCTCGTCTAATACTATTTCATCTATTCCCGATAAATTCAATTTTTGTAATACATCACTTTGTGTTGGAACTTCTACTAATTCTTTACTTTCACTCCATAATTCAATCAGAGGCCCTAATGTAATATCAAACATACCATTTGTTATATCAAAATAATAAATAGACTCAGTAAGTATATCTAGAGTAACTTCGGATACAACTACTTTACTGTTTGGCTCTCTAAATTTAATATTATATAGGTCACTTCCTTCGCGGTGGAGATTTAATATATCATCAAATTCAGAAATTTTGTCAAAAGAATCTTCTAAAACTTTATAATTATCTTCGCCATACAACTTAATACTAACTAAAGTATCTAGCATAAATCCGTCTTTTGATGTCATGATATCATTCTTCGAATCACTGCAGCCACATAATATCCACAATAAAATTAGATTTGCCACTATAAAAAATTTTCTTAGAAATTTAAAATCCATATTGTTTTAGCACTCCGACATGTATTCAGTAATATTTTTAGAAACCTTATACAAACCATCTTCGTTGTTAGAGGTAAATACATTATTTTTTTCGCTTGAATATTTCTTGTCTAAGCTACATAAAAATAGTTTTATACCTGCAAATGCTCTGTCATAATCACGCTTATCAAGAGCGTCATATATTTTTGCCTTAGCTGAATCATATTTGTTTAAAAGAATAGCTGTTTTAGATAATCCTTCTTCCTTCAAAAAAACTAAATTTCTGTTAATATCAACTAACGAAGAGTAATCATTATTATTTATCACTATTCCAAAATCAAAAACACTATAGTCAACATAATTAAAATTTTCTATTTCTCCAGCTTCTACTATTATATTATCATATTCTCTGTTTAAAACTGTAATCAATTCTGAAAACAAAGCTTTATCAGCTTCAATAATTTTTTCTTTAAGTCTCGGAACTGGCAACAAGCTAAAACCCATCTCAAGATTTATTACGGCTTGATTACTCTCGCAAACTTTATTAAGAACATCTTTTACATCATAAATAATATGTTCTTCAACATCTAAATATTCAGAAATAGATTTTTCGCCTTGTGAAAGTTCCACTACTATCACTTTGTTTCCCAATTTGGATAATTCTTTAGCAATTTTTACAGAAAATAAACTTTTGCCAATATTTTTTTCTTTCGAAGTAATCAATATGCATTTTTTCATTTAACGTACTCCTTCTATCTCAATAAGATTATATAATAAAATTTGTTTTACCTGATTAAACTTATGGCCTCTCCAATAGTCCTTCTAATGCTAGATATTCTGCCATTACTTCTTTTACTAGTGGAGCTGGATAAACACCTGAACCACCTTGAAAAATTACACACGAAATTGCAATTTGAGGCTCTTCATACGGTGCAAATCCAACCATCCATGCAAAATCGTCATAAGGTTCACCCGTTTCAGGATTAATCCCTGTATGCTGAGCAGTTCCTGTTTTAATTGCAACTTCAGCAGGAAATTTTTCTGAATAAGGTATATAATCATTAGCAACTAACTTCATACCCTCTTTCAAAACATCAAAATTGCTGAAATCATTTAATTTCATAAGTTCGTACTCGTTTTCAAGTTCTATAGTCGAAAATCCATCATAGCTTGATATTTTATCTACTACATTTACATTAAATCTTTTACCTCCATTTGCAATCATTGCAACATAATTTGCCATTTGTAATGGTGAATATGCATTCTGGCCTTGCCCAATAGAAATATTCAAACTATCTCCAGCATTCCAAACAGAATGATTTATATAACTATATTTTATAACATCAACGAGTGGAGTTCCATATTCATCTGGTTTTTCAGGGTCGAAATTCAAATCAAGTAAACCTTGATAAACTTCACTTCTAGTCATAATATCATCATTTATCCAACCAACAATAGTGTTGACAGCCTCATCCATTTCTTCCTGACTCATGTCATATCCATCAATTATATATTGTTGTGTGTCTTCTTCGAGAAATAATCTAAGATAAAGCCTTTGTGTCGATTTTTTCGCTTCTACTACAGGTACTCCACCAGATATCTCTCTTGGAATATCTATTTCTATCCCAGTTGGGTCATTAAGTCCAAATTCAATTGCCATGTCAGTAATATCCTCTACATCTAGCTGAATAGGATGCTGTGTGCCAGTAACAGGGTTTTCACCTAACATTGTAACATAATAGTAAAAATTGCAAGAATTACCGATGGCTTGGTACATGTTTTGAGATCCGTGTGCTCCACCATACAAATTGTAAATCCAACAACCAAAATGCCTTCCTCCCAACTCCATTCTACCTGAACAATAAACTGTAGTTCTAGGATCTATACCTTTTTCTAATGCTGCTAAAGAAGTAACCATTTTAAATGTTGATCCAGGTTGAATTGCAGTTAACATGGCTGTATTATATAGTGGTCTCGGCGCAAGTTGGTCTGTAGAATCATTAAGCAAACTATTATAATCCTCGGCAGAAATGCCTGTTGCAAATAAGTTTAAATCATATGATGGATAATTTGCCATGGCAAGTATTTCCCCATTATTTACATCTATAACTACCATAGATGCTGATGTAGCATTTTCATAAACATCAGTATATTTGTAGTCGCCCCATTCGCTCTCAAAGATACCACCTACTTGAATTGCTTCGACACCTTTTTTTAGAGTTTCTTCTACTACTTGTTGTAGTCTTGAGTCTATAGTTAAATAAACATCATCGCCTGGTATTGGCGCAACTTCTGAAACAGATTGTATTGCGTTTCCTGAAGCGTTAACAGCAACTGTAGTTTTTCCCTTATCTCCAGCTAAATATTCTTCATATTTCTCTTCAATACCAGTTTTGCCTATGATATCATCTAAACTATACTTGTCATCCTGTTCGACTAAATATTCATTTATCTCAGATTCTTGAGATATCTTTCCAAGATATCCAAGTATATGCGCAGCTTCTGCTTCTTTTGGATAGTATCTTATAGGCTCAATTTTGATATCTACTCCTGTAAGTTCATGATTTCTTTCAGCAATTATAGCTACAGTTTTTTCTGATATATCATAACTAATATCAATAGGATGATATGAAAGATAACCTTGCTTGTTGTATCTATCTTTTACAGTTAAAACGTTTCTAATATGATAATCATCTATTTCGTTTACTATATTATTTCCATTATTGTCAATAATATCTAATTCTGCCTTTAAAAAATTAAACGCTTCTTCCGCTGTAACTTCCTCTATGCCTTCTCGTGTCACATTGGCTTCAATCCACGTATGTTTGTTTCTCAAAGATGTGTACTGCCACGAAGATACAGAAATTTCAGGATTTACACCTGCATTCAATAATTCTACCTGTGCAAAATAAGCATTCTCTTCAATAATTTTATCCAACATATCAGCTTCGTTAAAAGCTAATACTTTAAACAGCTCAAATGCAGATATTTCTTCAGAAAAACTTAACTCATTTAGAAATGTATTTTTTATTTCATCGTCTATATATTTGTACAAAATTGTATTGTTTTCTAAATCAATCTCTATTTCGACAGGCAGATTAGAATGCAAAGTTTTTAAATATTCTAGCATAATTTCTCCAGGAATAATATTAGCATCATCATCTACGTAGATTGAAGAAAAAAACTGATCAAATGAAACATATTTACATAAAAATAAAAAATCTTCTTTTGCTGTGCTCGTTTCACTGATACCTGTGTAGTTTTCAGACAAATCATGTTTTAACTCTTCATATTCTATATCTTGCAAAAAAGCAAATTCAATTAATTCTAGATCTTGAGAAAGTCCCTTTTTTACAAAAAAATCATACGTCAGTTTTCTGTTTTGAGCATCTGATAATAAACTGTGCATCAATCTATCTTCTGTTTCTAATATGTGTAAAATTACATGTTCTGCGTCAGGAAGTGTTATCTCTGTAAATTCTTTTTCTACATCTTCAAATTCACCTTCTAATTCATCTAATAATTCATAATTTTTTTCTAAAAAATCAAGTACTTCATCTTCGCTTCCAGCATATTCAAATTTTCCGTTTTTTAACTCTATTGGGTATAATTCAAATTCGCCCAACAAAAAATTATGAATTTTTTCTTTAAAAGTAAAATAATTATTATTCCCATCATATGATTCATCTAACAATTCATCTAGCAAATCATTGTTATACAAAGTCTCTAAAACAAACTCTGTTGCAGTTAATCCTGTATTGCTAGTATCAACGTACTCAAATATATTTAAAACTATAGGAAATTCATCAATTAATTTTTCACTGTTTTCAGAAATTATTTTAGTTAATTCGTAAAATACATTGTCAAGGTTTTCGTATTCGATATCACTTTTATATATTTGAACAGTAAAACTAGTTAAATTATCTGCCAAAATCACTCCATTTTTGTCATAAATTTTACCTCTAGGAGCCTTAACGGGAATATCTCTTATCATCTTAACATCAGCTATATCTTTATAATAATCGCCTTCAACAATAGTTAAAGTAGCCAATCTAAACACAAGAACTACAACTATTAAAACAATTAAGATATATAAGATATTAAATCTGTTTTTAAAAATTCTAAATAACGACATAATTTTCTCCTACACTTCATTAGTAAAAAGTTTAATATTAAAAAGCAAAAAAAAGCTCGTTAATAAAAATTTAGCAACAACGCAAATCAAAGAATTTAACAATATTTGTATCAATATCTTATCAATAATCAAAAAAAAGTTGTTAGTATCAGTCCCTAAGAAAAATAAAATTAAAAAATTAAAAAGATGAAATATAATAGATGCAACAATAGTAAAAATTACATATGTAAATTGCTTTTCTCTGTCAATTTCATTAGCTAAAAATCCAAACGAAATACCTACAATAAAAAAAATTAATGCATTTATGCCGATAACATCCATAATTAAAAAATCGTATAACAATCCAGTAAAAAGACCTATTGCTCCACCTGTAAGCATATTAGTTGTAAGAGAAAACAATACTACTAAAACAAGCGAAATATTAGGGATTACATCAAAAATTGATATAAAATTATACAAAGTAACTTGCAATATAGTATTAAAAAACAATATAATAAAAATATAAAGATTCTTCATCACATCACCTATTGACCTTAAGCACAAACACGTCATAAACATTTGTAAAATCTATAACAGGTTCTACATATATTTTAGTAGAAGAGGCATCAGTAGTTTGTTCTATTTTGCTAATTTTTCCAATATAAATATCTTCAAAATATATACTTCCAATTCCTGAAGTAAACAAATCATCTCCTACAGTAGCAACAGTTTTATTGTCAAGGAAAAACCCACTAATCGTACCATTTGTACTTCCATTTATTATTCCACTTTCATTGTTTTCGATATCAATAAAACTTACTTTGCAGTTTTCATCTATAATCGTTGTTACTTTCGCCCAATTATATCCTACATCAGAAACTACTCCAACTAGTCCAATTTTTGCAATGCCTTCATCTGTTTCTACAGCTTGAATAACTACATCATTTTTTTTCAACCCGTCTTTTGCGCCTTTATCTATCGTAAATTTGCTAAACCAATTAGAGTCATCAATCGCTATGATTTGACCCTTTACATAATCGTATTGCAAATTCATCTGCAAGTCATATTCAGCTTCCAAGACTTCAGATGTATTTACAATATTCCTTAAAATTCTATTTTCTTCTTGCAACTTATATATTGAATCTCTCAAAATCTGATTTTCATCATTAATTTTAGAAATATTTTGTACAGATGAGAATGCGTTGCTAAAAGTTTTACCTATGTTAAACATTAATTTTTCTATATACATAATCGTAGATCCTACTATATTTTCAGATGTACCTGCCGTATTTTCTTCACCTGAAGAAACACCGATTATAATTATTAAAATTAAAATCGTTAAAACTACGATTAGTTTTTTCAAGTTTTGAAAAATAATTTTCATAGTTTCACCCAAAGTAGTCTATCTTACAAATTTTCACAAAGTTTACCTGCTCCAAGTGCAACACAATTAAGTGAATTTTCTGCAATATTTACTATTATTCCTGTTTCCTTATTCATAAAAATATCAAAACCTTTAATATGCGCTCCACCGCCAGCTAAACAAATACCATTACCAAAAATATCAGATGACAGTTCAGGTGGCGTTTTTTCTAAGCATCTTTTCACGCCGGCTACTATGTTGTTAAGAGTTTCAAGAATTGCACCTCTAATTTCTTCGCAAGTAAGTTCGATAGCTCTAGGTAAACCTGAAACCATGTCTCTACCTGTAACAGACATAGTTCGGTTTTTATCTTTGTTTTCTTCTAACTCATAGTAGTCTTCACAAGCATTTCCAATTTCTTGCTTTATTTTCTCTGCTGTTACAATACCAATATCAATTTTATATTTCCATTTAACGTAATTTTTTATCTCATTATCAATAGCATCACCAGCTATTCTAAGAGAGTCACTAACTACAATTCCGCCCAAAGATATAACAGCTATCTCTGTCGTGCCGCCGCCTATATCTACGACCATGTTTCCTACAGCCGCACTTACGTCAATCCCTGCACCTATAGCTGCTGCCATAGGCTCTTCAATCAAGCTAACATTTTTCGCACCTGCATCTTGTGCAACTTCCAAAACAGCCTTTTTTTCTATAGATGTCACGCCTACAGGCACACAAATCACAATTTTTGTTTTTTTGAATTTTTTGTAATCCAGTGCCTTGTTGATAAAATATTTTATTAGCACTTTTGTCACGTTAAAATCAGCGATAACTCCATCTTGAAGCGGTCGTATCGCATTAATATTTTGCGGAGTTTTTCCTAGCATGTCTTTTGCTTCTCTTCCTACCGCCATTACTTTATTATCAAATACGTCTATAGCCACTACTGAAGGTTCATTAATAACTATGCCTTTTCCGCTAACATAAATAAGTGTATTTGAAGTTCCTAAATCTATACCTATACTTGTTGAAAAAAAACTCATTTCTTCATTTCCTCCTAAAAATTACCACACAAATTATTATTAAATATAACCGTGCTCCTTAAAACTATAATATTCTTTATCGCCTATTATAATATGATCTATTATTTCTATGCCTAGTATTTTTCCACTTTTAACTAATCTTTCAGTTACAGATTTATCTTCTATACTTGGCTTTGATTCACCACTTGGATGATTATGTACTAAAATAATTGATGTACAATTGCTCTTTATAGCTCTTGAAAACACATCTCTAGGATATACTATCGCACTAGATATTGTTCCTTCGCTTATATTTTCAACACAAAGGATATTGTTTTTAACATCTAACAACACTACCTTAAAAACTTCTCTTTTTAAGTGTCTCATTTCTTCTGACAAAAGCGCTACAACACCTTCTGGCGATGTTATTTTAGTTTTATCAACTTTTTCGCTGCTAATTCTCTTGCTAAGTTCAGCTACAGCAATAATTTTTGCTGCCTTAGCATCATTAATCCCTTTAAAAACTTTTAAATCTTCTGCTTCTGCTTCTGCAATATTTAGCACGCCTTTATTATTGCGATAAAGTACTTTTTGTGCCAAAGTTAGAGCTGAATCTTCTCTGCTACCAACCCCGATGATAATTGCTAGTAATTCCGAATTCGTGAGGATGCCTGCACCATACTTTAAAAGCTTTTCACGTGGCCTTTCCTCTTTCGGAATACAACTAATCGAATAATTATTTCCCATATAATCCCCCATTAACTAATTTTCGATAAATTTCCCTATTTTATCTTATTTTCCTATATATAAATATCGCAATGAGTATGCCTATTATCCCTGAAACAGTAATAGAAGCATTAAACCCCAATGTTACGTTAATTATATTTAAATCCAAAGTTGTAGGCCCAAAACCGACACTTTCCCCATAGTTTAAAATCGGTAATGATAATGCCCCACCAATAATAGTTCCAAAAATAGAACCTGTTAAGATCACCAGTATTAAAATTAGTGCATTTCCTTTTCTCAACTTTTCCATCCTTTCAAAACATAGTTTGTCCAATTTTAATTGTTTAAAAATACATGATGATATTTTATCACCAATCAAAAGAATTTACAACACACATTGTAAAAAAATTTAAAAATAAAAAATAAACTAAAAATTAAAAAAGAACAGGGGACAAATAAGAGACTAATAAATAGTCAAAATATTTGTATACCTGTCTTTTTTTATGTTAATCAATAAGTTTCTATAGCTTTTTTAGGACATTTTGCCACACATTCTTTACAGCCGATACATTTGTCTTCTAAAACTATATGCTTTTGCTTCATCTCGCCTTCAATAGCTTCTACAGGACATTTTTTCTTGCAAATTCCACATCCAATACATAAATCTTCAATGATTTTAGCTTTTACGCGCTTTGTCAAATCTCCTGAAATTGCTTTTGTTGGACATTTTGCAGTACATACTAAGCATTGTTTACATTTTGAATAGTCAATTACAGCTAAATTGTTCTCTATACTAATTGCATCAAAAGGACAATTCTTTTGGCACATTTTACATCCGATACAGCTAGCTTTACATACTTCTTTAGCTGCTTTACCAAAATCAACATTTTTACATTCAACTATTACTTCCTGATCATAAGGCACTATCGCTATAACATTTTTAGGACATTCAGTTACACATTTTCCACATCCTGTACATTTATCCTTATTTATAATAGCTACTCCATTTGACATATTTATCGCACCAAATGCACATGATTTTGCACAAGTACCTAATCCTAAGCACCCCTGATTACAAAGCTTATTACCACCTTGAACCAACACAGCTGCCTTACAATCAGGTATGCCGCTATATTCATATTTTGTTACTGCTTTATCATTGCAACCTTTGCAAAGTATCTTTGCAGTTTTTCTTTCACCCAACTCAGCACTTACTCCTAAAATTCCACTTATTTGTTCTACTGCTGAGCTGCTAGCAACTGGACATCCATTTGCACCAATTTTTCCCAACGTCATAGCTTTCGCCAAGCCATCACAACCTGGAAAACCACAAGCACCGCAGTTTGCACCTGGCAATGCTTCTCTTATCATAGTAATCTTAGGATCTACCTCAACTTCAAATACTTTTGAAGCAATAGCAAGTATAATTCCAAAGGTAAGCCCTAAAACACCTAAAACCAAAACTGCCCATATAATAGTCATCATCTATGCCACCTCTCTATATCGCAAGTCCCGAAAATCCCAAGAAAGCTATAGACATTAGCCCTGCCGTAATAAGCGCAATAGGAAATCCCTTAAAAGCTTCCGGTACATCTGCAAGTTCTAATCTTTCTCTAACTCCTGCAAACAACACTATAGCAAGCAAAAAGCTCAACGACGCTCCTAGCGAGTACACTATAGATTGTATTAAATCAAGTTCTTCTTGTATATTTAAAATAGCAACACCCAGTACCGCACAATTTGTGGTAATAAGTGGTAAATACACTCCTAAAGCTTCGTATAAAGAAGGACTTGCTTTTTTCAAAAACATCTCAACAAATTGCACAAGTGCAGCTATTACAAGTATAAATGCTATAGTTTGTAGATATTGAAGATTTAATCTCTCCAAAATCAAAGTCTGTATCAGCCAAGTTATTACAGACGCAAGTGTAATTACAAATGTTACTGCTACACCCATGCCGATAGCAGTATCTGTCTTTTTCGAAACGCCCAAGAATGGACAGATACCCAAAAATTTAGCAAAAATTATATTATTTACTAAAAATGCGCCCATAAATATACTAAATAAACTCATTTCATTCATCTAATTTTCCTCCTACGCTTTTTTTTCTTCTGCCGATTTATTGCTTGCAATTTTTTTCATAACCATATTTACACAAGCAATTAAAATACCAAGTGCTATAAAAGCTCCAGGAGGCATAATCATCATAAGTACAGGTTGAAACGATTCACCTAAAAGCATCACTCCAAACAAAGAACCTGCACCAAGCAACTCTCTAACAGAACCTAAAAGTGTAAGAGCTATAGTAAAGCCCATACCCATACCTATACCATCAAACACAGAATCAAGAACTCCATGTTTAGACGCAAAGGCTTCTGCTCTTCCGAGTATGATACAATTAACAACTATAAGAGGTATAAAAAGTCCCAGTTGCTCGTATAGATCAGGAATATACGCATGCATAAACATGTCTATTAGAGTAACAAAAGTCGCTATTACCACTATGAAAGCAGGAATACGAATCTTGTCGGGTATAAGTTTTCTTAAAAGTGAAATCACTGCGTTTGATCCTATTAAAACTGCTGTAGCAGCAAGTCCCATACTCATTCCATTAATAGCAGATGTCGTAACCGCCAAAGTAGGACACATACCTAATAGTTGCACAAATATAGGGTTTTCTTTTACTAATCCATTAGTTAATAATTTTGATTTACTCATATATGCCTCCCTACTTCAAATATTCGTTGTAAACAGACATAGCATTGTTTACAGCGCTCGTTATTGATTTTGATGTTATAGTCGAACTTGTGATAGCTTGAATTTCATATTCTTTCGATGCCATTTTTGAAACAGTAAACATTTCATCTGTAGTCTTTCCGAAATATAACGCTTGAAATTCTTTGTCATCTACCTTGTTTCCAAGTCCTGGCGATTCATAATGAGATGTAACTTCCATACCTACAACTTCGCCTTCAGTCGATATACCCAAAATTATTTCTATATCATTATTAAAACCTTTTTCAGGGCTTATAGATGTTATGCCATATCCGAGCAAGTTTCCATTTGCATCTTTACACTCTCTTATGTCTACTATGTCTTCATTTAAAGATTTTACTTTATTTACTAAATCTTCATCAAAACCCTCAATCGTCGCTGATCCTGGCACTACAGCATTCGCAACTTCTGGACCTGATGATTTTGCAAATTCAACAGCCTCTATAGCTTCTGCAGTAAGAGAGTTTGTTCCTGCCAAAACCAATCCTGCAACAGCAGTGATGATACATAAAACAAGACCTAATCTTAAAATTTCATTTTTCATTTTTTGGCACCTCCGAACACTCTTGGTTTTACATATTTGTCTAAAAGTGGTGCGACTATGTTCATAAGCAATATAGAATACGATACTCCTTCTGGATATCCGCCCAACTCTCTAATTAACATAGTAAGCAATCCTGCACCAATACCATAAATTATTTTCCCTGTTGGAGTTACAGGACATGAAGAATAATCTGTCGCCATAAAAAACGCACCAAGCATTAATCCACCAGCAGATAAGTGGTATAACATTCCTGTTATACTGCCTTCTGTCAATAGAGCAACAAGAGCTACAGTACCAATATATGCAACAGGAATTCTCCAAGTTATAACCTTTTTGAAAATTAAATATAAGCCACCAACCATTAAAAGAATCGCCGAAGTTTCTCCTAAGCTACCAGGAATTCTACCAATAAACATATCTACAAGTGTTGGTAATTCCAAACCAGCTTCAGCAGTTCCTTTCATTATAGCTAATGGAGTAGCTGAAGCAATTGCATCTACACTTCCTACAGGATTTGCAAAACTTGTCATTAATGCTGGCCAACTCGCAAGCAAAAATGCTCGTCCCGCTAAAGCAGGGTTAATAAAGTTGTTTCCTAATCCCCCAAAAACTTGTTTACCGATAACAATCGCAAATGCAGAACCAATTACTGGCAACCATATAGGTGCTGTCGATGGTATATTGTATGCGAGCAACACACCTGTTACGACCGCGCTAAAATCATTAATAGTTACTGGCACTTTCATTATTTTTTGACATACTATTTCTGAAATTACTGCAGAAGCGACTGAAGCAATTACCAAAACTAATGAATTTATACCAAAAAAATATACACTAGCAACTAGTGCAGGCACTAATGCAATCAAAACATCTAACATTACTTTGCTTATAGTTTCATCTGATCTTATATGAGGAGATGATGAGGCAATTATTTTATATCCTTCCATTTGTCAATCCTCCTAGTTCCCTAATCTTCTTCGTCTAGACAATATTTCTCTTTTAGCAACTCTAATAGATTCTATCAGCCTTCTCTTAGACGGACATACAAACGAACAAGATCCGCATTCGATGCAATCTAAAGTATTAAAATCTGCTGCTTCGTCAAATTTATCCATCAAAGATAATTTTGATATTATAAGCGGTTGCAAATTAACAGGACAGGCATCAATGCATTTCGCACATCTAATACAATTTTGAGGTTCAGGAATAGTCGCATCTTTTTTATTTAATACTAATATACCCGAAGTAACTTTTGTAACAGGCACTTCATCTGTAAATTGTGCGATTCCCATCATCGGTCCACCATTAATTATTTTACCTAATTCATCAGAATAGCCACCACATTGTTCAATAACTTCTTTAAATGTAGTTCCTACTCTAATAAGCAAATTTTTAGGGTTTTTTACTGCGCTACCTGTTATAGTGACAACTCTTTGAATAACAGGCATGCCAGTTTTAATTAAATGACCAATTGCGGAAATCGTACCAACATTATTTACTACTACTCCAACGTCCATTGGCAATCCGCCTGAAGGGACTTCTCTTTTTGTTATAGCATTGATTATTCTTTTTTCATCACCTTGTGGATATTTTGTTTCAAGTTCTGCAACTTCTATTCCTTCAACACCTTTCAGCGCCTCTCTCATAGTCTGTATTGCATCTCTTTTATTATTTTCAATAGCTATATAGCATTTTTTAACACCTACTGCTTTTTTAACAGCTTTTGCACCCAAGACTACGTCATCAGCTTTTTCAAGCATTATTCTATGATCGGCAGTTAAAAACGGTTCACATTCTGCTCCATTAACTATTATTGTGTCAATTTCCTTATCTTTAGGTGGGCTCAATTTAACATGTGTTGGAAATCCTGCTCCTCCCATGCCGACTACTCCTGCTTCTTTGATTATAGCTAGCAATTCATCTTTTGAAAGTTTATCTACTTCTCCCTTAGGTTTTACTTCTTGAGAAATCGTAAAATTGCCATCGGATTCGATAACTATACAATTAACTTTAGATCCTCCGGTAGAGTTTCTCATTTCTATACATTTTACGGTTCCTGAGACACTTGAATGTACATTTGCTGAAACAAATGCTTTAGATTCACCTATTTTTTGCCCAACCAACACAGTTTCACCTACGGAAACTATCGGATCACAAGGCGCACCGATATGCTGTTGCAATGGAATAACAACAATTTTAGGCTCTTGAGCTAATGCTGTTTCAGAATGTTCAGTTTGTTTCTTAAAATGAGGAGGATGAATTCCTCCTTTGAAAGTAAAACTTTTTGCACTCATCTTTGCTCCTTACAATTGTATTTTTTTCTTTAATGACAAAACATTAATTATTCATTAGTGTTATAAAGATCTTGCACAGATTCTGCAACGTATTCTTTAATCCACAAAAGAATTTCAGGACTATTTATACTTGCCCCATCTAATATTTCTTTGATTTTAACAGTAGAAAAATCAAATCGCTTATCATCAACTGTATGGATATAAATTAATTCCCAATTTTCAATTGAATTTAAAAGCGTCATAATTGTAGTTGCCATATCTCCGATTGGAGATCTATCAATATTATTTTTTTCAAAGCTGCAATATACTGTTGTACCTACATTTATTTCCGAAGTGATTTTAAAATTTCCATTACAACGCAAAGCTGCTTCTTCTAGCAGAGGAAGCCCTAACCCGATTTTTCTAGTAGTTCTAGTTGTAAAAAATGGATTTGTAACATTTTTTACAGTTTCCTCATCCATTCCACAACCATTATCTATAATAGTAATTTCAAGTATATTTTTTGCATTATTTTCGTTTATTTGCAGTTCTATCAGAGAAGCGTTAGCTTTGATTGAATTTTGAACAATATCTAAAATATGTAATGACAATTCTTTCATAACAACTTATACCTCATTAATTTTTTCTGGATTCTATCTGTTTTCAATCAAAATAGACTAAATGTTAACAATAATAATTTAAACAATTTTAAAAATATCAAAAAGATTTTCCATATCATCTATTTCAAAATAATTCTCAGGTTCAGAGATATCCTCCAAACTATGAGCATCAGAATTTTTGAAAATTCTATATTTATTTATCGATTTTTTATTTCTTTCACTAATTTCATATTTATCTGAAACTTCAATATAGTCAAATTTAACATCTAAAGGAAAAAAACCTAAAACACCCAAAATGCCATTGTTTTTTTTATTAACATGCGCAGGTACTAAAATACCACAATTTTCTTTAACAATCTTATCTAAATCAGATAAAGAATATTTGCTAGCACTTATCAATAATTTGTCTAGTTTTCCAATTATTTCATCATTTTCGTTATATATATTTTGTTCTCCAAATATGTCTATTTTATTTTTCACATCTGGCAAAGAATCATATATTAAGTCGCTTACAATTTTTGCTGAATTGTAATCAGGAAAATAGCATAAAACGTGTACCTCTTCTCTAGTGGTAACTTCCATTCCAGGAATTACATATATTCCAATTTGTTTTGCAATGCTTTCTACTGCTTTGAAATTTTCTACAGTATTGTGATCCGTCACTGATATCAAATTCAATCCTTTAATAAAGGCCATGTTCACAATATTGTTTGGTGTCATATCTTTTTCTCCGCAAGGAGACAAATCAGAGTGAATATGCATATCATAAAAAAATTTCATATTAATTCAATCCATTAATTCTACATGCTATATCATAAGCTGTATATTTTGATTTTAAAATAGGAATTTGTAATTCGTTACTTTTTTCTATTGTTTCTGGCTCTATCTCCAAATCTTCAACTACTATAATACATGAAAAATCAAGCAATTCAGCAACTGCCATAACATTTAAATGTGTTTGAATAGTAATCCAAATAGCTTGATCTTCAGCTCTTGACATGACGAGACTCAATAAATCTCCTATGTAAACATTTTCAGTGGCAATATCATTATTTGAATTATTTCCACTTACAACTTCACAATCAAGTACTTTAGCTAAATCTGTAATCTTCATAAATCCTCCTAATTTTCCTTATTATTTCTATTTAACAATTTGCAACCTTCCACAATCGCATGCCCATTATAAACGTCTTCAGCGTAAGCTCTACACGATGGAGAACCACAAGAACCACAGTCAAGTCCAGGAAGTTTGCTATTAATTTCTTCAATTTTTTCTATTCTTTTTATTGCTTCTGCTAGAGGCAAATTATCAATAATTATATCATCAAAATTAATCTTAACATCGAAACTTTTCTGTTTGTATAATTCATCAAAATGACTGTTAAAATCAATCAAAGATTCGCCAACATTTAAGTTTTTGATAATATGATTAATGTTTCTCTTAGCCAAAAATGGGTTTTCAACATTAAACGTCCCACCTACACAACCTTCTGTACAAATAAGTAGTTCAACAAAATCAACGTCATCTAACTTACCATTTTCAATTTCTTCTAATATTCCAATAATATTTTCTATTCCAAATGCAGAAATAGACGACTCTATCTTCGAAGTTTCGCACTGTCCTCCCGAAACTGCCCATTTCAATCCATCAATTGTAGGAAAATCAATGCATACGTTTTTTGATTTTGTAACTTCTCTTACCAAATCTCCATAAACTGTATTAAAAGGAATAACATAATCAATATGCGATTTTACATCACATAAAGGATTTTTCATGGCTAAAAGCTGTGCTGGACATGGAGAAATATAATAAACTTCTAATTCTTCTTCTGAAATATTAATATTTTCAGTAACAAATTTTTTTGCTAAAAAAGCTGCAATCTCCATTGGAGATTCAATAGTAATCATATTGTCTAATAAAGAAGGGTATCTCACTTTCAACAATCTCACTATCGCTGGGCAATTTGTTGAAATAATAGGCCTAATTTCTTTTTCTTCTTCAACTCTCAACTCTATTGCTTTAGCTGCTAGAGCAGATGCGTGACTTTCATCAAACACATAGTCAAAACCTAAATTTTTTACTGCATTTTGAATATTACATATATCTGTTCCAATAGGAAATTGTCCGTAAACAGTAGTTGATGGTATAGCAATAGAATATTTTTTTTGAATTTTTTTCGTCTTTTCACCCTTATATGCAGTATATGCATTATGTGGACATGCTTTAACACATTCGCCACAGTAAACACACCTGTTTTTATCTATGCTCGCTTTTCCCGATTTAATTCTAATTGCCTGAGTAGGGCATTTTTTCATACAATTTGTGCATCCTCTGCATTTATCATCATTTAAAAGTATTGAAAAATCCATATTTACGCTCCTTTCATTAAATAAATAATGCAGACTAAATTTATACTAATACTGTCATAGTAACTGTAGTTCCAGAACTACTGCTTTTAATATCAAATTCATCTGACCATCTTTTCATGTTTGGAAGTCCCATACCAGCTCCAAAGCCAAGTTCTCTTACTTTACTTGTAGCAGTTGAAAAACCTTCCGTTAAAGCTAAATCTAAATCCGGGATTCCTGGTCCCTTATCAGCACTAATAATAACCACCTTATCGTCATAAATATCGCAATAAAAATCTCCGCCGTGAGAATGTATTACCATATTAATTTCAGCTTCATATGAAACTATTGCAACTTTTCTTATAACTTTAGGGTCTATCCCTAAAGATTTTAAATTTTTCTTAATATCACTTGATCCTTTACCAGCTAAACTAAAATCATTTGCAACAATGTTATACGTATATCTTTTTAACAAATTTTTATCTGTCATATAGATATTGGTAATACTCCAGAATTATACAATTTTCCACATGCTTCAAACAATATGTAATCTGTGGTCAAAATTGTAATATTACTTTCTTCTGCAATTGCTAATGATTCCTTGCTCGGCTTTTTACCTCTAACTAAAATAATCAGTGATATATCTAACATTTCGGCGGTTCTTATAGTTTGTGGATTATTTAATCCAGTGATTAGTACGGTAGCATTATCTGCATACGCTAGGACGTCGCTCATCATATCGCTTGCAAACGCAAATTCGAAATCCATATCTTTTTCATAAGAACTTGAAATGCACTCTGCTCCCAAAATTTCAATAAATTCTTCTATTTTCATAATTTCCTCTCAATAATATAAAATATTGTTCCAATATATTATACAATAAGTTATGGAATAAAAAAAGACATATTTACAATTAAATTAAATTTTTCTTTTATTTGCAATTGCACTATGATATAATTATCTAAATAAATTATAAACATTTTACCTATTTTAAGGAGAAAAAATATGCAACTACTTCAAGTTAAATTTTTGGGAACAAGGGGATCTGTGCCTGTTGAAGGCCCTATGTATTCAAAGTATGGTGGTGCTACCTCTTGTGTCTTGATAAGAATGGCTGACAAAGTCATAGTTTTAGATGCCGGAAGTGGATTTATGTCTTTAGCAGAAGAACTTTCTTCCGACGAACGTTCTTTTAGTTTGTTTTTGTCACATTTGCACACAGATCATCTTCTAGGCTTACCAATTTGCGAATTAATGTACAATAAAGATATGAAAATAGATATTTATTCAACAAACCATAAAGGCCTTACTGTTCGCGAGCAAATTGATACTTTTATGCACCCACCTCTTTGGCCAGTTGGAACTTATGTGTTTAGGGCAGATGTAGAATATCATACAATCACTTCCAATTTTAATTTAGGACCTATAAAAGTTTCTTTAGATGAAGGTAACCACCCAGGTGGATGTACTATGTATAGATTTGATTATAAAGATAAGAGTATCGTTTATGCTACTGACTATGAATTAAACGAATTGACAGATAGAAAATTAATTGATTTTTCAAAAAATTGTACTTTGTTAATATGCGATGGTCAATATTCTGAAGATGAACTTATATTAAAAAAAGGTTTTGGACATTCAAGTTGGATGCAAGCAGGAAGAATTGCTTTAGAATGTAATGCCAAAAATTTGTGTATTTTCCACCACGATCCTACTAACAGCGACGAAACACTTGATGAAGCAGAAAGAGAATTGCAAAAATTGATTCCTCATAGTTTCTTTGCTAAAAAGGGAGGTAGTATTTTACTATGAAAAAAGTCACTATTAAAAGACTCCTAGATATTAGTATTGCTATGGCAGAAGAACGAAATGGGGATGCTTTATTAGAGCGAATTCTAACTGATGCCATGGATATTACAGAATGTGATGGTGGTACACTTTACATTAAAACTGATGATGCACTTGAATTCAAAGTTATGGTTACTAAATCATTAAATATTAGAAAAGGTGGCAAAAATGGTAAAATAGATCTGCCCCCTGTTCCGCTTTCGAACTCTAATGTATGTGCATATTCAGTACTTGAAAATAAACTTATTAATATACCTGATGTTTATGAAAGCGAACTCTTTGATTTTTCAGGTCCAAGAAACTATGATGCTATGACTGGCTATAAAACGACCTCAATGATGGTAGTGCCTATGGAAAACAACAAAGGTCAAATTATAGGTGTTATGCAACTCATAAATGCTAAAAATAGTAAAGGCAAAGTTATTCCATTCATAGAAGATTGTGAAATAATATTACTTGCATTAGCTTCACAATCAGCAGTAAGCTTGACTAATATGAATTACACTGTTGAAATGAGAGAACTTATGGACTCTATCGTCGAGACATTCTCTACAGCTATTTATGTTAGAACGCCCTACAATGTTAACCACACTAGAAACATGGTAAAATATGCTAGTAACTTTGTCGATTGGCTTAACAAGCAAACAAACCCTGTAAAAACTTTTAATTTTGATGAAAAAAGACAATTTTTAATGGCAATATGGTTACATGATTTAGGTAAACTTGTTACCCCAATGGAAATTATGAACAAAGAAACTAGATTAGGTGATCATGCAGAAATTGTAATGACAAGACTAGATATGATCTATCTCTTAGGAAAAATACAAGCTTATGAAAACAACACATGCTGTGATGAATATTTGAAAAAAATTGAAGAAGTTAAAGAATTTGTAAAAGCTGTCGAAGCCACAGGTTTTTTGTCAGACGAAATGTTAGAAAAAGTTAAAGTTCTGGCAAATCTTAAATATATTGATCAACATGGTAACGAAGTACCGTGGTTTACTGAAGAAGAAATTGTTTGCATGTCTATTCGTAAAGGCACTCTTACTGATAGTGAACGAACAGAAATGCAAAAGCATGTATCTATGACTAGAGAATTACTTGAAAAAATGAAGTTTCGTGGTGAATATAAAAAAATACCAAAGTGGGCAAGCGAGCACCATGAGCTATTAAATGGTACAGGGTATCCGGATGGTTTAAAAGACGATGAGCTCGAATTTGAAACTAGGCTACTTACTATAATAGATATTTTTGATGGATTGTCTTCTACTGATAGACCTTACAAACCTGCAATGCCTCTAGACAGAGTATTTTCAATACTTTCTGAAATGGTTGCTTGTGGTCAATTAGATTCGAACATTTTTGAATTATTTAAACAAAGTAAAGCTTGGGAATAATAAGACTATTGTTTTGATTATAGTTTAATTTTTATCTACGAAGAAAGGTTTTTTTATGAATAGGTTAAAAGAAATGAAAATATTGCAACGTACTATTGTTGCAGTAATAGGATCTATTTTGATGGCCATTTTGGCAAGTTCCAGTATATTTTTAAGTACTGCTAACGTTATTTCTGATGCATTATACCAACAACCTGGCGTACCTAGAGAAGAAATCATAATAATCGGTATGGATCAATATGCCCAAGATGAGTTCGGAGTATTTCCATGGCCAAGAGACGTTATGGCGATGGCTATTGAATATTTAAATGCTGATCCTGAAACTAGACCTGCAGTTATAGGATTAGATGCCGTTTTTTCAGGTCCAAGCGAATACCCTGATGCAGATGATTATTTTGCAGAAGTTGCTGGGCAATACGACAACGTAGTTGCAGGGGTTTCTGGTAAATTTGGAGAAAAAATCGTAACTAACCCTGATGGCACTTTTTATACAGATGATTATGTAGTCACTGAATTTGCTGATTTATATCCTGAACTTCTCGAAGTTGCAACTCGCGGCCATGTAAATGCAATGATGGATGATGATGGAATTTTACGCCATGCTATATGGAAAATGAAATTACAAGATGGAACAGAAATACCTTCTTTTCATCAATCAATCTATTATAAATACATGGAATTTATAGGTCAAGAACCTGTAGATCCTCCACCCACTGATCCTAGATTTAGGTGGTATGTTCCTTTTTCGTCACTGCCTGAGTCGTATTACGATGGTTTTTCAGTAGCAGATCTAGTTTACCAAGAGTTAGATCCTTGGTTCTTTGCAGGAAAAATTGTACTAATTGGCCCCTGGGCAGAAGGTATGCAAGATGATTATACAACCGCTATAGATCGTGCTACTAAAATGTATGGGGTTGAATACCAAGCAAATGCGATAGCTGCCTTACTAAATGGAAATCTAAAAACAGAAATTTTACAATACCCTCAGACTATCGCAGTATTTTTTGTTACATTATTTTTGCTTTTATGGTTTTATGATAGAAGAATATTGCCATCTACTATAGTATGGTTAGCTATAAGTATAGGTTGGGTTGGGTTTTGTTTATTAATGTGGAATTTCGGATATGTACTCCAAGTTATATACATGCCTCTATCTGCTACGATATGTTATATAGTATCAGTTGCTACAAACTATGTTCGTGCAGCGCTTGAAAAAAGACGTGTTACAAATACTTTTCAAAGATACGTTGCACCTCAAATAGTTTCTGAATTATTAAAAGGTGATCCTGAAGATCTCGCACTAGGCGGAAAACTTACGGATGTTGCAGTTTTATTCGTCGATATAAGAGGGTTCACTACTATGTCTGAAGCACTTGATGCACCGACAGTAGTTGAAATTGTAAATAAGTATCTGACACTTACAAGTGAATGTATTTTTAAGAACAATGGTACTTTAGATAAATATGTTGGAGACTGTACTATGGCATTTTGGGGAGCTCCTTTACCGCAAGATGACTGTATATTTAAAGCAGTAAAAGCAGGTTTAGATATGGTTGAAGGCGCAAATGCATTAGGCATAGAACTTGAAGAAAAATATGGTAGAGCTGTGAATTTTGGTGTCGGCGTGCATTATGGCCCAGCAGTAATTGGCAATATAGGTTCACCTACACGAATGGATTATACAGCTATCGGAGATACTGTAAACACCTCTGCAAGATTAGAGAGCAATGCTCCTGCAGGCCAAATTTTAGTCAGTAAGGTTGTAGCTGATGCACTTGAAGGACGTGTTAGATTCACATCATTAGGTGATAGTATAAAATTAAAAGGTAAAAGTGAAGGATTTGAGATTTTTAGAGTCGAAGGATTAGTTTGATTAAAAAAACATTAAAATTTAAATAAGTATCAAAATAAAAGCGAACAAAAAGTTCGCTTTTATTTTATATATTTTTTTCTCTATCTTTTTTATCTCTCAATCTAGAAATTTCATTTTCTATAATTTGTCTATATGCAGTTTTACTTATCTGAACTCTTGCTGCATCACTTAAATATCTTATAGCGTCATTATATTCCTTTAAATTACCTGCTAAAGTTCCTAAAATCATTAGTGTAATTTGAGATGCATCCTCTGACAAAGTAGATTCACTAAAATATTTTTGAGTCGCTTCATATGCATTTTTAGTAGCTGCTAATTCCATTTTTTCATCCTTAAAATCTGCGTATAACCAAGATAGTGATCTCCAATATTTTGATTTTAGCTGTTTACTATTATCATATCCTTCTGCGCACAACAAAGCTAAATAGTGAGAAGCAAAAACTTGCTGTGCAGTTTTTGGTTCAGTAAAATCAAGTTTCAACCTCATATTTAAAAGAGTAAGCATATCTTCATAGGATTGTTTATTCAAAGTAAAATCAGATTTCATCATGTTTTCAATTGCACTAAAATAACAATGTGGACAAGTTACAACGTCATACCAAATAGGGTCAAAATCATTGAAGTTTCTCCTCATATCACATGTAAGTTCGCCTTTTTGAATTAATCTAGAAGTCAATGGCACCATTGCATCAAAAGCTTTTTGACAGTTAGGACAAACAAAAGTGTCTTCATATAACACTTTTTCGAATTCTTGTGGTCTAGTCTTATCATATGTACCATGACCTTTCATATACAAAAGAGAATCATAAAATTCATTTTCATCAATATTATATGTTTCGAAAATTTTTGTTTTTTCCATGTTTGATCTAGCAACTTCAATGTTTGCATAGTAAACACGTTCGCATACCATTTCCATCATTTGTATAGCGACATCTACGTTTTTCTTTGCTAAACTGTTAAAATTTCTTTTAGTAATAGATGCTACTGTGATTTCATCAATTGCAATAATTGAAACGCCGTTATCTCTATTATTGAAAAGACTCATTTGACCAAAAATATTTCCTGGGTTTATTTTACTGACAAAAATTTCGTCATCTGTTTGATAGTTTTTTACGGCTTTGACACTTCCTACCAATAAAATAAACATTTCTTCGTTAGTTTTATCATTTTCATCAATAATCAATTTACCTGCAGAAAATTTCTTTATGCTACACATATTGGCAAGAAGTTTTATATCTATCATCTTTTACCTCTCAAATTGGAATAATATTTACTATAAGTTTAACATTGTATTTTTTTTTGTCAACAGAATTTTATATTTCGATTTATTTATTAGTTGCTATTCGTTACTATTCACCATTAATCTCTTGCTTTATCTTTGATTATTTCTTTAAATGCATCAAGGAGTTTCTGATTTTGTTCTTTAAGTTTTACAGCTATTCTATAGTAGCTTTCATCAAGTCCAATATAATTGTCACAATTTCTTATTAAAATACCTTTTTTCATCATTTCAAACTTAAAATCAATGCCAAATTCAGATTTAAAGAAAACATAATTTGCTTCTGGAGTATATACTTTAAAACCAATTCTTTTAAGTTCCTCTACTAGAATTCTTTTATGAATATTTATATATTCAATAGAACTTTCTAAATAAATTCTTTCATTGGCTGCAGCTATTCCAGCAATTTGCGCAACTGTAGAGACATTCCAATCAGGTCCTAAGGATTTCATCCCATTTATTATGCCTATATTTCCTGACATGCAATATCCAAGCCTTATCCCTGCCATTGCAAACTTTTTAGTAAAAGCTCTTAATACTATCAAATTGCTATAAATTTCTAACAAATCTTTTACAGCATAATCACTTCTATCTGTGACAAAATCCATAAAACACTCGTCTACAACAACAATAGTATCTGTTTTAGAACAATGATACAATATTTTTTCGATTGTCATCTTATCTGTCAATGTACCCGTAGGATTATTGGGGTTACATATAAACACTATATCAGTTTTTCTGTCTATCATCTCTGTTATGTCTTCGTTTAACAGAAAATTTTCCTTTTCTTTTAACATGTAATACTCTATTTCGCAATTGACTGTTTCTAGAGCTCGTTCATATTCAGAAAAAGTAGGAGCTATAATTAAAGCATTTTTAGGTTTTAAGTAATTAACTATTCTAAAAATTGATTCTTCTGCTCCATTTGAACAAAAAATATAATCTCTTAACACATTTTCTTGTAAAGAAATTGATTCTTTTAATTTTTTACATTTAACGTCAGGATATCTGTGCATAATATCCAATGAATCTACTATGGCAGATTTTACTCCATCTGGCAATCCAAAAGGGTTTGTATTTGAAGAAAAATCAATTATTTTATCTTCATCGATGTCGAAAAGTTTTGCGGCAGTATATATATCTGCTCCATGTTCGTAATTTTTAATAATAATCATTCCTTCCATCTCTATTTTAATAGCTTAAATTTTCAAGCAAGAAACCACATCTATTATACTTAAAACTAAATATTTTTAACTATAATTAATCAAAGATAAATCTTTCGTTAACAAACACCATACTCTTTTTTCCATTTTTAATTATCTTTTCTGCTATCTCTTCCATAGAGTATGTATCTTTATTGATAACTATGTCAATATACAGTGGTAAATTTATTCCAGTTATGTGAAAAAAATCCCTGTTTTTCATAAATTTAGATACTGCATTGAACGGGCTTCCTCCATACATGTCTGTAAAAACTATTAAATTATCATCTCTGATGTTTTCAATATATGCTCCTACACTTTTACACAACTGTTCATAACTATCTCCAGGAGAAAAAGAAATGCTTTCAACACCTTCAACTGGTCCCATTATAAACTGTGAGCTGTTAATAAACTCTTTGCCTAGGTTTCCATGCGTCACTACCAAGATTTTTATCATAATTATTTACATCCTTTCATATAATCATAAAGGCCAAAATTAATAAGTTACTATTCACAGTTAACATTACTTTTTCCTTATTTACTCCAGAAATCGACTGTGAGTAGCAAAATTAATAAAAAAAGATCTATTTTGATTTATAAAAAATCTATTTACAAACATTATAACATAATTTTTTTAATTTTTAAACATTTGTATGAAAAAAATTCAAAAATCATTCTGACAAATCTTCTGCTTGTTTAATGATATCAGGTAAATTTTTTACAAGTGTTCTGTCAAAATCTTTAAATGTCTTGTCTTTACTACTTTTTTCTAGCCAGACATCTATATCGTCTAATTCTTCCCAATCTACTAAGCATGCTGTTTGTTTAGCAACAATATTTCTGTGAGTTTTTCTTTTATTGCTCGCTTTAGCATATTTTTCAAGTGTTTCAAAACTTGCGTATGTCCATCCTTGTGATCTCATATATGCATTCCAACGTCTATGTTCTAAAATTGATAATTTTTCGACTATTGAATTAGAATTTTGAACATCATCTATTATTATTTTTTTACACTCATTAATCAAATTTATATCGTTTTTCCCATGCCATATTCTGAAATCTATTTTTTTACCTTGAATTTCTACTAGGCATGAATATAGTTTATTTTTAAGATGAAGCCCTGATGCGATAGATGAATTTCTACCATATTCTTTGTCATTATACCTAATATCTGCTCTATCATAAACATCAATTTTTTTCACTATACCAAGCTCTATTTCAAGATTTTGATAATCTGCTTCATATGCGCGATTTACTGCTTTTCCTAAGTTATCAATATAAGGATTTACTATATTTTCCCAAGAAAATATCTCATCTACAATATTAAATGGCGACAAATTACAGTCTACACTGTTGCCAAACTTTAATTCTTTGCTAATATCAAACAAAAACCTATTGTCAAACAAAACATTAATAATCAAATCATGATAGCGATTATTATCTTCAGCACTAGTAGAAAAAGCTTTTTCATACAATTCTCGTATCTTAATGCTTGCATTTAAATTGCGTTCATCGTCGCCTAATGCACAAACTACATAGCCTATGTCGAGGTTTTGCTTTAAAATATCAAAAAAATCATGCGACACAACATCTATTGGATAAAATGAAATTTTTGACTCATTTAAAGCCAATTTGGAACTGGTTCTAGGTGCAAGTTCAGGACAATCCATCTCAAATCTATCTATCCAAGATGCATCACTATCAACTACAATTATTTCTGGTTTTAGTTCATGCGTTTGACCCATCCAAGAAGCTATTTTCACTGCTTCTGTACCTATCCTACCTGCTCCAACTACTAATATTTTAAGTTTATTGTCTCGTCTTCCTAAAAATAAAGGCTGTTCATTAAACAATCTATACACTAATGACGAAGTTTCATTAATTATTCTATAAGCAATATTAATTGGATAAATTATAGCATCTGTGACAGATATAGCTTCAGGCTTTGTGCTCAAAATATGGAAATCTATATTAGCACCAAGATTACTAATTCTATATTCATGATAAATTATCAACGTATTTAAAAATTTATTTATAAAAAAGTTATCGATAAATTCAAAGCAATCATTTATACCAGATATTTCTTCGACATTTAACCGACTCTTGCCTATTTTACCTTCTACTACATCTATTCCTAACAAGCCATAATATGATGATTTTAGTTTTTCGAGATCATGGTTTAAATCAAATTTAATATCATTGCTAATTATATTGATTTTATTTATCAATTTTTTATATTGTGAGCAATTTTGTTTAACGTAGCCATCTATTATATTTGAATCTATCTTTTCCGTTTGTTCTACCAATTTTTCATATTCTACCATCAGATCTATAATCATATTGTTAGGTGAGTATTTAAGCAATTCTAAACAAGCATTTGCATGCTTAGGGTATTTTAAATATACTTCATTTATAAATGATATATTTTCCTCATTTTCAGCATTTAAATCTAATTTATCTAAAACATCTTTCATGATTTTTTTTCCATATTTTTCATGAAGTTCTAATGCATCCCTTAGATTTTCTTCTTCATTTTTCTTAAACAAGAAAAAGTTTATTTTATGCTTAAAATATTGTTTTTTAATCTTAAATTCAATCAAAGATACATCAAATATGTGAGCACCAATCTTATTTATGCGTTCTAAAAATATTATTGATTTATCATCTTCTTCATTTATAGTTCCTAAAAAAACAATCATGTGATTCACACCATATTCATGGTCATTTTTTATACTTTCCGCAAGTCTAATGCTACGTTCTGATATTTCAGAAAATACAAATAATTTTTTATTTCTTACAAATTGATAACATAACTTGGATCTAATATTTTTAAATAGTGATAAAATCAATCCGATTAAAAAAGTAGCACAAATTAAATGGACGACTGCAGTGTAATTAGCAATAAAAACATCTAACCCGCTAGAAAATTCCCCTACGATTTCTCTTGTATCTTGTAGTGAGTTTTCTCCAGTTACTGCTCTAAAAACACCTAAAACAGATGAAACAATTCTATCAAAAAAACCGCCTGTAGCATTTTCATTGCCAATATAATAAAGTGGCAACAATACTGCACCCATCCAAGCAATTATAAAGCTCATCAAAATGCGAGTAGTAAATTGTTTTTTCTTCAAAGCATATATTATCCACAGGAAACTACATATAAAACATAATATAGATATCGAAAGACAAATATTTGTAATTGTCATAAAAATACTCCTTTACTACTTATTATTTAACAACAGCACCAGAAACGCTAGAAATTAACTATTAGTCAAACCTAATTTTTCGCCTATATAAAATAGAATACTTAAGACTACTGCTGTAATAGCAGCTAAAGTCATACCTTTAATCGAAAATCCACCAATCGTAATTGTAAGACCAGATAAACCTGCTACAAATACAATAGATGTCAAAACTAGATTTTTAGATTTTGTATAATCAACTTTTTGATCTACTAAAAGTCTTATTCCTGATGTGCCAATCATACCATATAGCAAGAAAGTAACTCCTCCTATAACATTTCCAGGAATAGTGCTAATTAATGCTGAAAAAGGCCCTACAAATGACATAATAATAGATAATACTGCAGCCCCGCCTATAACTTGCACAGAATAAACTCCAGTTACTGCCATAACACCAATATTTTCGCCATAAGTAGTAGTTGGAACAGATCCTATAAGGCCTGAAATTGCAGATGAAAAATTATCAGCAAATAATGAACGATCAAGACCTGGATCCTTAATCAAATCTCTATTTACTATTTTAGAAGTAACCAGCTGATGCCCAACGTGTTCTGGAATTACAACTAGCAACACTGGCAACATTATTAAAATTGCTTTTATGTCAAACTTTGGAAAAGTAAAAGTCGGCATAGATATAAGATCAGCAGTTACAATAGGATTAAAATCTACTGTAGCAAAAGCTACAGCTGTACCGTACCCAAGCACCATTGCAATAAGTATTGGTATGACTGACAAAAACCCTTTAAACATTACACTACCAATAATTGCAGTTCCTAAAGTTATTGCAAATATTGTAATATCAACACCTGACATAGTATCAGTCATTATGTTTGCACCAATCGAACCACCAGAAACAGTAAAAATAGCTAACTCCAAACCAATCAAAGCTACTACAGGTCCCATTGCTGCAGGTGGTAAAATCACATCAATCCAAGCAGTGCCAAATTTTCTTATGAAAATTGCAATTACACATCCGACAGCTCCAACAACTACAAAACCACCTAACGCATATTCAAATCCTAAAGTTGGATCGGAAATAATTAAAGTTGCAGGCGCTATAAATGCAAAGCTAGACCCTAGATATGCAGGAGCTTTGCCTTTTGTAATTAAAATAAATAACAGTGTACCAATACCGTTCATAAATAGTACTATAGATGGATCTATACCAAAAACAATTGGCACTAAAACTGAAGCACCAAACATGGCAAAAAGATGCTGAAAGCTTAAAGGGAGCATCTTTAAAAAAGGAAGTTTTTCTTCTACATTAATAATTTGTTTAGACATATTGTCCTCCTAATAATTTTAAGATAATTAGTTTACCTCACTTCTAAAAGTATAGCATATGTAATTATAGATTTCAACGAGTTTTCTTAAAATAAAAAGCCTTGTATTTAAACACAAGACTTTCTATTTAGTCAATTATTTAATTTGAGAGTAACTTCAAAATAGTTTTTACTTCTATTTCAACGCCTATTGCCATACAATCTTCATCTAGCAAGAATTTATCATTATGCAATGGCTCGCAAGCGCCTATAGAAGGGTTTCCACAGCCTAAATGGAAAAATGCTGAAGGTATTACATCACTAAAATACGAGAAATCTTCTCCGCCCAAACTTGGAAATTCTTTGTATACAATATTATCTTTGCCTACTACTTCTTTGGCAATATCTTCAACTATATCCATTACATTATCATCATTTATTAAGGCTATATAGCCATCTTTAAATTCTATATCCGCATCGCCACCCATTGATATAGCAGTGTTTTTAGCTATTCGTTCAATAGTTTCTTTTGCTTTTTCCCTAGATTGCGTGTCTAATGCTCTTAAAGTTCCTGTCAATACAACTTCTTTAGCAATAATGTTTGATTTTTCACCACCGTGAATCATACCAAATGTAAGAACTATAGAATTAAGTGGAGATGTATTTCTACTTACTAACGTTTGTAAAGCCGTAACCACATATGATGCAATTACTACTGCATCGATTGCAGTATCCGGATATGCAGCATGACCCTGTTTTCCCTTTACCGTTATTTTAACACTACCTGAATTTCCATTTAGCTTATTTCTTTTAAGTTCAACTTTACCCACTGGTATATTAGGCATAACATGAAGACCTATCGCGTTACTTACAGTTGGATTTTCAAGGCACCCATCTTTAATCATCCTCTCAGCTCCGCCTACTGCTTCTTCAGCAGGTTGAAAGAAAAATTTAACGTTGCCGCATAGCTCATCTTCCATTGATTTTAATATTATTGCAGAAGAAAGCATTATAGCCGTATGTGCATCATGTCCACATGCATGCATCACGCCTTCATTTTTTGAGCAATAAGGTAAATCATTAACCTCATTAACAGGCAATGCATCGATGTCGGCTCTTAGTGCAACTGTTTTTCCATCTTTTTTCCCTCTAATTATTGCTACTATACCTGTATCAGCTACCCCTGTCTTATACTCTATTCCATATTGATCAAGGTATTCACAAATAGTTTTTCCAGTCTCAACTTCTTTTGTGCTAAGTTCAGGATTTTCATGAAATTTTCTTCTCGCTTCTATAGTTAAAGGTAAAATTTCTTTAATTTTTTCTTTTATATCCATAAAACCTCCATAAAATTATTTTGTAAACTACATTATTGCAATAAATAATTTACAGTTTTCTTTTCTACCCCATTTTCTATATATACTTTAGGAGTTCTGACAGTAAATCTACAAAGAATTTCATTTTTATTGCTTCCTACTTTTTGTGCTGCTTCTGCTATTGTAACTGCATTTTCAATTTCGTCGCCATAAATAATAACATCATCACCGATATTTACATCTTCAATATCTGTTACATCTACCATACATTGGTCCATACATATGACACCAACTATAGGAGCTCTCAAGCCATTTATAGTGACCTCTCCAACACCATACATGTTTCTTGGAAATCCATCAGCATATCCTACTTGAATTGTAGCGATTTTACTGTCTCTATTTACTTTGAATTTATAATTATAACTTATTCCTTCTCCTATTTTTAAATCTTTAATGTATGAAATTTTAGTTTTAAATTTTACTACTTGTTTTAAATCGATATCATTTTTTCTAAAAGATTTCATACCATATAGCAATGCACCTGGCCTAACCATAGATAAACAAAATTCTGGATAATCTATAGCAGCAATACTATCACAAATATGTTTAAATTTAAAAATATGCCCTGTTTTTTCTATTTTTTCAAAAGCACTTTTAAACGCTTCAAACTGTCTTTTATTTTCAGCATCATCTGTCAAAGCTAAATGTGATAAAATGCCTTCACAATCTAAATTTGCAAGTTGAGTAATTTTTATAATTTGTGCTATACTTTCCTCACAGTCAGAAAAACCCAATCTATTAAAACCTGTGTCATATTTAATATGAACTTTTGGCTTCTTGCTCATAGATTTTCCAAGCTCATTTAATATTGATGCCTGCTCAAACGTAAATATACATTGTGTAATATCTTGTTCAACAACATATCTCATATTTTCGTCTGATGTATATCCCATTACAAAAACAGGATATTCCTTATAATTATTCCTTATTTGTAAGGCTTCAGATAAAGTAGCTACTGCCAAATAATCAACTCCACTATCAATCATCGTTTTTGCACATTCTATTATACCATGTCCATATGCATCAGCTTTTACAACTGCAGCGATAGCTGTTTGACCAACTCTATCTCGTAAATTTTTAATATTGTATTCTAAGTTATCTAAGTTTACTTCTATACGAGTATCTCGTATCATAATATCCTCCTGTTGTTTAATTAGGAATTACATCTTTTTGCTTTATCTAAATGATACGACCATCCCATCTCTTCTTGGATCAGCTGTACCTTCAACACCTTTTTCTGTAATGAAAATTCCGTGAAAACCACCAAATTTTGTGTTATTCTCTGAAAAAAACTCAAGCTTTCTTTCATATTTTGTCAATATATCAGTATTTTCAACAGGTATTCCGCCTTCGATGTAGAATGTATTTCCTATTCCTTGTGCAACTCGTGGCGAAGCAATCGCGTCTTCTAAAGTGAAATCATGCCAAATCATTTTAGCTAAAACTTGTATCATTGTAGCTATAATTCTACTCCCGCCTGGTGTCCCTAATGCACACACGCATTTTCCGTCTTTCGATAAGATTGTAGGGCTCATTGAAGAAAGTGATTTTTTTCCTGGCATTATACAATTTATATTGTCGGCTTTCAAAGAAAAATCAGCCATAGTATTATTCAAAAGTATGCCTGTATCACCTGCTACAAGACAAGAACCACAAAACAAATTTATTGTTTTAGTAACAGATACTATCCCACCATTACAGTCTAATACAGAGTAGTGAGTAGTTTCATCATGTTCATAATCCCATGGATCTTCAGTGTTTTCATCTTCGAATTTATTTTCTAAGATATCATTATATCTTTTTACAGCATATTCTTTATTAGTCAATCCCTTTACAGGTACTGGTACAAAGTTTTTGTCCGCCATGAATTTTGCTCTATCTCTATAAACGATATGTAGTACTTTATACATTAAATCTAAATATTCTGGTGAGTTAACATTTAAATCTTTAATATTTGAATTCTCCAGTATATTCAAAGCTTGAATAATATGTGTGCCTCCAGAGCTTGGTGGTGCAGATGATTCAATATCATATCCCATGACATTTCCACTAACTACGTCTATTTCTTCTACTTTATAATTTTTCAAATCATCGAGTGTAATAACACCGCCATCTTTTAGAGCTGAGTTTACTATTTTTTCAGCAATTTCGCCTTCATAAAATTCTCTAACACCTTTTTCAGCGATAATTCCTAAAGTTCTAGCAAAATTAGGATTTTTAAATTTATCTCCTACATTCTTTAGATACACATCTTTGTATGTTTCCCAAGAATCTTTTCTTGCTTCAATACTTTCCCTCACATCACCAAAATGGGTTTTCATCATTTCAGTGATTTCAAAACCATCTTCAGCTAATTTTTTTACGGGTTCGATTACTTCACTAAGCTTCATAGTGCCATATTTTTGAAGTGCGTACTCAAATCCCATAATTTCACCTGGAACAGCACAAGCTTTTCCACCTATTTTATGTGCTTTTAAAGGCTTACCTTCTACTCTGTCAGATTCATACATATCTGGCGATGCATTTTCAGAAGCCGTTTCTCTAAAGTCAATCATAACACCCTTTTCCATGTTAGGTAAATGAATTATCATAAATCCACCACCACCCAAGCCTGAAGTGCTCGGTTCACATAATCCAAGTGCTAATCCTGTTGCAACAGCAGCATCAACTGCATTGCCGCCACTTTTCAATATCTCTACCCCAATTTTTGACGCTTCTATTCTTCCCGAAGAAACCATTCCATTTTTAGCAATTATGCTTTTTCCTATATTATTACTCATTCAAATACACCTCAATATCCTAAAGCTTTCCCATCCCGTCTGGGATCTGCTGCACCCTCTAGTTTGTTATTTTCAATAAATTTAATTGCCTGCACTCCACCCATGTAACGATCATGTTCATTTTTTTCAACTGTATCATGTCCTAATTTTTTCAAAGCATCTATTACATCAATATCAATATTTTTCTCATAGACTAACTTTGATTTATTATCGTCATAAATTCTCGGATTTGATATTGCAGTTTGTAAATCATAATTGAAGTCTATTAAGTTTGATATTATCTGTACTACAGTAGTTATGATTCGATTTGCTCCTGGAGAACCTAACACACAGTATGGTTTCCCGTCCTTAAGTATCATTGTCGGACTCATGCTAGATAGAGGTTTTTTTCCGCCTTCTACAGAATTTACACTATCAATATCTGCGCTAAATCCTCTCATTTGGCAATTAAGTGCAAAGCCCATTCCTTTTGGAACAATTCCACTTCCATAAAACGAGCTTATAGTTTTTGTTATAGAAACTAAGTTTCCATCTACATCTGCAATACTAAAATGTGTAGTATCAGTAGGTTCATAATCCCAAGGGTTTCCAGTTTTTGCAGGTGAACTTATTTCGAAACTAATTTCTTCTGCAATATTTTTTGCATATTCTTTGCTTGTAAGACCTTTTAGCGGAATATCAGCAAAATTTGGATCAGCCATAAATTTAGATCTATCCGCAAAACATCGCTTAAACACTTCAGAAAGAAGATGTAAATGAGAACTACTGTGAAATCCCATTTTATTCAAATCAAAATTTTCTAAAATATTTAATGCTTGTATGACATGAGTGCCGCCCGAGCTTGGAGGAGGTGAAGATACTACTTGAAAACCTCTATATTCACTCGAAAGTGGTTCTTTTACAGTCACTTCATAATTTTTAAAATCTTCTACACTCACATCGCCGCCGTTTTTATTTATTGACTCTATCATTAAATTTGCCAAGTCGCCTTCATAAAAACTTTTTCCGCCGTCTTTTGCAATTATCCTAATAGTGTTTGCTAAATCTTTATTAACAAACTTATCGCCTACACTATAATCTTTAGTGTAAACATTCTCGCAACTATACCTCAATATTTTATCACGTTCGTTTTTTGTATCGTTACAAAATAGCGACGATACTATAAATCCTTCTTCTGCCAACTTTATTACCGGCTCTAGCACCTTTTCTAAAGGTAGTTTACCATATGTTTTATGAATAAAACACATGCCTGCTACTTCTCCAGGAATACATACTGATTTACCACCTTCTAGTTTTTGATCGCCAATTATTTTTCCATTTTCATCTCTTGACCACATATAAGGATTAGCCTTTGAAGGAGCTACTTCTCTAAAGTCAACAAAAATTGGTTTTCCCTCAAAAGTAGCGTTCATGTATCCACCACCACCTAAAGATGATGAACTTGGTTCACACACAGTCAAAGCAAATCCCACAGCTACAGCACTGTCAAAAGCATTGCCACCCATTTTCATTACTTCTATGCCTATACGAGATGCCTCATAGTGAGCTGAAGCTACTACTGCATTACTCGACAAACAGCCTTGTGTATGTTGTATCGTACTTGAATTATTATTTAAAACATCAACATAGTTCATATAGTCCTCCTATCTGAGAGACTCTTTATATCGTAAAAATTCACTTTCTGAACAATGTACGAAATGATCAGGTGCAATCTCTCTCATTTCAGGTTTTTCATTTGAATAATCATGTGCAATATCAGGTTCATAAGAAAATTTATTTTTTCTTTTAGACGCTATAGGGTTCATATCTGGTATTGAAGATAGCAATGATTTTGTATATGGATGAATAGGATTTTTGTATAACGCTTCACTTGGAGCTATTTCTACTATTTTACCTGAATACATTACCGCTACTCTATCAGAAAAATATTTTACAACAGACAAATCATGTGCAACAAACAATATTGTAAGTCCTAATTCTTTTTGCAACTTATTTAGCAAATTGATAATCTGTGCCTGAATAGAAACATCTAACGCAGATACCGGTTCATCGGCTATTACTAAGGCAGGGTTTGTAATTATTGCTCTAGCAATACCTATTCTTTGTCTTTGTCCACCTGAAAATTCATGTGGATATCTACCAGCGTGCTCTTTTGTAAGACCTACTTTATCAAGCATGTCAAATACCATCTGATCTCTGTCTTTTTCACTTCCAATGCCTTTGACATCCAAACCTTCTCTAATAATTTCTTTAACTGTCATTCTTGGATTTAAAGAATCTACAGGATCTTGAAAAATCATAGAAATATTATCTGTAATATAGCCTCTAAGATCTTTATTCATTTTACCGCTAATATCTTTGCCATTAAACTTCATCTCTCCTGAATCAGGGTTGTAAAGTCTTATTATTGCTCTACCAGTCGTAGTTTTTCCACAACCTGATTCTCCAACCAAGCCAAATGTCTCACCCTTAAATATTGTAAAACTGTTGTTATCTACGCTTCTAACTACTTTTTTTTCTTTTTTCTTCTTTGACTGAGAAGTAAAAGTCACAGTCAAATTTTTAACTTCTAATAAAGGTTCTCTGTTTGACATTTATACTTCCTCCTTCATTCTTGCTATTCTTGCTTTCAGAATAGGTGGCATCTCAACTTTTGGAGCATTAGGATGCAATAACCAAGTAGATGCAAAGTGTGTGTCTGAAATTTTAAACCTTGGCGGCTGCTTTTTAAAATCTATATTTAATGCATATTGATTTCTTTCAGCAAAAGCATCTCCAACAGGTGGAAAAGTCATGTTCGGTGGTGTTCCTGCTATAGCTGCCAACTCTTCAGTCGTATCCAAGTCAGGAACTGATGATAACAGTGCCCAAGTATAAGGATGCGCTGGCTCTAAGAAAACCTCTTCGCACGTACCTTCTTCTACAACTTTTCCAGCATACATTACATAAACTCTATCAGCAATATTTGCAACTACACCTAAATCATGAGTTATAAATATTACAGACAAACCTCTTTTAATTTTAATTTCTTCGATCAAATCCAATATTTTAGCTTGAACAGTTACGTCAAGTGCTGTTGTAGGCTCATCACAAATCAAAACTTCAGGGTCATTTGCTAGTGCAATTGCGATTACTATTCTTTGACGCATACCGCCTGAAAATTGAAATGGATATTGATCAAATCTTTCCGCTGCGTCTCTAATACCGACTGATTCCATGATTTCTATAGCTTTTTCTCTTGCTTCACTCTTACTCATTTTTTTGTCTCGAAGCAAAACTTCTGTTATCTGTTTTCCTATTTTCATGATAGGATTTAAGGCAGAAAGTGGATCCTGAAAAATTAACCCTAATTTTCTTCCTCTTATTTCTTGAAATTGTTTTTCATTTATTTTAGTAAGATCTAAACCTTCGTAATCTATCTTCCCTGACGCTATTGTTGCGTTACTACTCAAAATACCCATAATAGCTTTTGTCGTAACAGATTTTCCTGAACCTGATTCTCCAACTATAGCAATAGTTTCACCTTTTTTTAAATTAAGGCTTATATTTCTAACAGCTTGAACATCACCACTATAAGTTTTAAAAGAAACGCTAAGATCTTCTACATTTAAGACAATATCAGACTTATTATTCATAGTATATTACATCGGTAAAAAAACCGATGATTCTCCTTTCATTATCAATTCTAAAACGGTAATTACTGTCCACGCATAGTCGGATCAAATGCATCTCTTAAACCATTTGAGAATAAGTTAAACGCAATCATCAAAATCGAAATCAACAGGGCAGGAAATATTGTCTGATATGGATACAATAACAATGTCTGCTGTCCGTCTGAAAGCAATACCCCTATTGATGGCTCTGGAGCTTTTAATCCAAGTCCTATAAAAGCTAAGAAAGATTCTGAAAAAATTGCTGCCGGTACTGCAATCATAGCTCTTGTAATAATAGGTCCTATAGAATTAGGCATAATATGTCTAAAAATTATAGTTTTATCTAAAACACCCATCGTTTTAGCAGCCAATACATATTCTCTATTTTTAAATCTTAAGAATTGAGAACGAATAAGCCTAGCAGTAGGTATCCACCCTCTTATAGTAAGCGCCATAATAATGGAGAATATCCCGGTACCGAAAAATAGTATAAACAAGGTGATTACAACTATTTGAGGAAACGCATTTACTATCTCGCAAATTCTCATCATTATCATGTCTGTTTTTCCACCAAAATAGCCTGCAACAGCTCCATAGACAACACCAACTACAATATTTGTAACAACAGACACAAATGCAATTAGTAAAGAAACTCTAGTTCCTCTCCACATTCTCGTCCACAAATCTCTTCCTAAATAATCTGTTCCCATCCAATAGTATTCATCTTCTGCACCAATGTATTCATAATACATAACTTCGACATCTACCATTTTAACGCCTCTGATTTCTCTTTCATTAAATGTTCTTATAACACTTCCTTCAGGATATTGTTCAGGATCATCTAACAAATCTGCTCTTCTGTTTGTCAATACAGATTTTCCATCTAAAATCCCAAAATTCTCTAACACAGGAACTCTCGGTGGCATATTTACTCTATCTACATTTTGATCATTAAATCCATAGCTATTGAAACTAGGACCGACAAATGCCATTAATATTATAAAACAAATAATTATGAAAGCTAAAAGCGACGCCTTATTTCTTGTCAGCCTGTATGCCGCATCCATAAAATATCCTCTTTGCACAGTTTTTAGTTCACTATCTGCAAGGGTTTTACCTTCGTTGGCAAGTTCAAAATCTTCTTGTTCAAAGTCTATATTATTATTTAATTTTTTATCATCCATTATTATTTACCTCCTAATCGAATTCTCGGATCTATTAATCCATAGGAAATATCTACTATTAATATAGTTAATAGTGAAATAAATGAATAGAATAAAAGTATTGCAATCGTTAAAGAGTGGTCATTTGTATTAACAGCATCAACCATTATTCCTCCTATTCCTGGAATACCAAAAATTCTTTCAACAACTAGAGAACCACCTAAAATATTTGTAAACATTGGTATGATGATATTTGCTAAAGGCACGCATGAATTTCTAAACGCATGTCTAAAAGTAGCTGCAAATTTACTCATACCCTTTGTTCTAGCCAATATCATATATTCTGAATTAACAGTCTCTATAAGTTCTCCTCTTAAATATCTTGTTACTGTTGCTATAGGTCCAAAGCTAAGTGCTGCTATAGGCAAAACCAAGGATATTGCTTTGTCCCAGCCTACTGCAGTTGCTTCATAAACTATAGGGAACCAGCCTAGTTTATATCCTATAAAATACTGCATCATAGATGCAAATACGAACGATGGTACACTTATACAAATTACGACTAAAAATGATATTAAATTATCAGGCCATTTTGATTTATTTAATGCCGCAATAGTTCCGGCCATTATTCCAATAGGAATTGCTATAATTAAAGAAATTAAGTTTATTGCAAGCGAAATAGGTATTCTACTCTGAATAATTGTAAAAACTGGGACACTTGGTTCAATTTTAACTGATACTCCCCAATTATTGTCTAAAAATATATCTGTTAAAAAGTACCAATATTGAACAACTAGCGGTTCATTTAAATGTGCCTTTTCTTCTAAGGCAAGAATTACCTCTGGTGGTAACTCGGGGTTATCATAAACACTTCCAGGCATCAATCTAATAACCATAAATGCAATAGTCATGATGATGAATAGTGTGATAAACATAGCGATTATACGTTCTATGATATATCTTTTCATTGATGATCTCCTTCTAACAATAAGATTTCACATTAAAGACTAGCAACCTCTAAATAAAAAACGTAGGGGGCAAAGTCATCCATGAAAATTGGGTTGGCAGCCCGCCCCCTACATTTTGCTATATTTAATTTAAACGAAAATCTTATTAAATTTTTTTTTTTTATTCGTATAAATCTCCGAAAGGTCCTATATAGTGAGTCATAGATTTAATCTCGCCATTAGGTAATACTAAATTCTCTGATACCATATAGTTTACAACATCTTCAACAACAGGTACTCCCATAGCATCTTCTATATAAATTTGTTCAAGTTGCATTGTAAGTTCTGCCATCTTAGCTTCATCCGCTTTATTTTCTGGTAATTCTGTTTGAGCATAAACTTCATCAAATCTCTCGTTTCTATAAGGAGCATTTTTTCTTCCGTAGCTTGTTGTCAATACTTGGAACGCTCTGTGTGGTAAGTATTCTGCAGCACTCAATCCCCAACCAGACCATGCCATTTCGTAAGAAGAAGAATTAGTTTGGTGTGACTTCATCGTATCAAGATGCTGAGCATTTGGAAGTGCATTTAAATTTAACTTAAATTTATCTTCTCCAAACAATGCTGTGTAAGAGCTTTGTAAGAATTCTGACATAACTTTAGTTGCACCGATAGTTTCTGTATAATTCAAGTCTAATTCAACACTAGTTAAGCCTTCTTCCTGCAATGCTTTATCAAAATATTCTTTTGCCAATTCAGGATCATATCCAAAGTTTTCAGGTAAATATGCATTTGCTTCTGGTATTTCTCTAAACAAAGTTCCATCAGCATACGCAACACTTACATGACTTACGTAGTAAGATGCTGGTCTTAAACTAGTAAGTTCGCCTACAGTTTCTCTATCTACTCCATAATACAATGCTTTTCTAAAGTTTAAGTTATCTAATATAGGATGATCTGGATTATCTATATTAAAGTCAATATGTCTCACAACTTTTGAAGCTACTGTAACTCTTCTAGGATCTTGCTCATATTGAGCAACTCCATCTGAAGAAAGTTGGATAAAATCAAGTTCACCACTTTCATACATCTGTGTCTGTGTTCCTGCATCTTCTACTATTCTTTGTACAATTTGATCAAAATTTACTCTATCTGCATGTACATAATTTTCATTTTTAACTAATCTTCTCTCTGCACCTTTAGTCCAGTGGTCAAGTGCGAACGGTCCTGCTGACATCAAAGTCTCAACAGATGTTCCATATTGAGTAGCACTTCTGTCAGAATTCATATTTGCTTCATACAATCCTTCATGTACAACTCCTGTGTATCTCAGTGTAAAATGGCTCTTTACAGCACTAACACTTGCAGTCTCTGAAAGTTCAATTTGGATAGTCATATCATCAACTTTCTTGATACCTACATCTTCCCAAGGTACTTCTACACCTGAGCTGACTTGTGTATAATATTCTACCGCATTTTTTGTCTTAACATAATAAGTACTGAAGTTACCTGCATTACCATTTA